>JAJECY010000019.1 GCA_022821775.1 Acidobacteriota bacterium | reverse complement strand
TTCCCGAATCAGTTGCCGAGGCGATTCGTCCATACACACCACCGGATGCCGGGGATCGTAAGGCCGCTTATACACATCAAGCACCTGCTCCATCCGGGCCACAAACTCGCCGTTCTGCTGGGGCGGAATCACCCACTGTTGTTTCTTCCATGGCTTTAAAGGGATATTCCATGGCCACTACTGGTTTCGACACTCTGAAAGTCAGCCAGGATCTCAAGGCCGCCGGCTTCAACGAAGCCCAGGCCGGAGCGATAATTCGCTCCATGGCGGGAGCCTTCCAAGACGGAATGATTGCCACCAAGTCCGATATCGACAAACTGCAGGCCTCAACCAGGGCGGACATCGCAAAACTCCAGACTTCGACCACGGCCGAATTCGCCGCGGTCAGGGTCGAAATGGACCGGTTGCGAGCCTCTACCAGGGCTGACATTGCCGACCTCAAGGCCGAGGGATTCAGGGCCTTGTGGATTCAGGGGGCCGGAATCGTCGGTATCCACCTGGCCATCGGTGGATTGCTCTTTGCCGCTATCCGCTTCCTGGACTAATCCTCTAAAATCCAACTACAACCCGATCAGGTAATGGCTTCTAACGGGGCGGAGTCAGTGCCGTTGCCTCAGCCGACTCACGGGTGTCTCAAACTTCACATGGGCATGAAGACGGCATGACGGGTTTCACGGGGTTGCTTGGCTTTCAGGATGAAAATCGTGAGGAGAAAATGATGACCTCAAGACATGGTTCGAAGCAGGCTGACTGGTACAACCGAGTCGTTTTTGGAGTGATCGCGGTGGCTCTTGCGACGCTGGCATTTCAAGGGGCATGTGCCGTGGAACCGGTCGTCCACGCAAAGCAGGTCCCGTGTGGGTCTTCGGCCGAAAATCCTTGCTACGTCGTGTTTCCGGAGGAGTTGATGCCGCTGGACTACAAGGGGAATCCACTCGGTCTGAGAGTTTACGTGACCAACAATTGAGGGTTACTCTGTCCTCACCAGGCGGAAGCCAAGCTCGTCGTCGCGGTGTCTGGGCTGGAACGCTCGGCGATAGGATGTCTGGAAATATTCCTTACTAGAGTCGCTCCAATTGCCGCCTCTGGCCACCCGCCCCCTGCCTGTGCGTGGCCCCACGGGGTCCGTGACCACCCCGCCCGGATAACGACTGTACCAGTCGCCGACCCATTCCAAGACATTCCCCAGGATGTCGTAGAGCCCAAACGCATTTGGGATCTTCTGACCGACCGGCTGAGTCTGTTTTCCACTGTCCCAGCGGTGCCAGGCAATCTGGTGCACAACCGGATCTTCAGAGGCATCTGACCCAATGTCGAATTTTCCAGCGTAAGTGTCCGTTGTCGTGCCCGCCCGCGCCGCGTACTCCCATTCCGCTTCAGTCGGCAGGCGATACCGCCCCCCTTTCGCCCGCGCGTTCAGCTTTCTGATGAACGCTTGTACGTTGTTCCAGGAAACCATCTCCACCGGACATTTCCCACATCCCGAGAACCTCGAGGGATTGTGCCCCATCACGGCTTTCCACTGGTCCTGGGTCACCTCGTACTTGCCGAGGAAAAACCCCCGACTGATCCAAACCCGAGTCGCCGGAATCTCATCCGGCGCCGCATACGTGCCGGTCGAGCCCATCAGAAACTCCCCCGGAGGAATCCCTACGAACTCCATTCCATCGAACACCACGGTTTCCCCTGCTCGAATCTCGGGCGGTCCGGATTGGGCTGCAGAGTAGGCGGCGGCCTCATCCCTCGCCTTTTCGGCTTCGGCCCGGTTCAGCAGATCCAGGGCTTCCTCATATCGATCGGCGTCCCGTCCCCGCATCTGCAAATAGCGGACCAAGGATTCAATGGCGCGCTCGGGCTCGCCCAACGCAACCCAGACTTCCCCATACCCGAAATGATCCTCGGGCCGGGGCTCCACTCCATGCTCCTGCTGGAAGGAGAGCGACTTCTCCATGGCCTGTCGAGCCCCGTGGTGATCCTTTTCCCGCAAGAGCCGTTGGGCCTGGCTCACGTATTTGTCGGCCAGGACCTCGGGCGGGAGCGGGAGCCCTCGCCGGGGGGAGAACCCCGCGGGACCCGTTCCCGGTTGCGGTATGTCGGGGGCCGGTTGCTCCTCTTCCCCCGGCAGGGCAAGGGCGAAATCAACCGACCGGTTCCTGAAAGCCGGCTGGTCTTCGTGGAAGACCAGGAGAAACATAACGTCACGTGCCACCTGGTCCTTCCCCATGCCATTGGGCATTGAGAGCGATATCCGGGTGTCGGCCCACTCGATGGGCCTGGGACGTCCGTCCGCATCGACGAAATTTCCCGAGGGGCCGCCATTTGGTCCCTCGCCGATCCATTCAGTGCAGGGAGGCGATGGGGATGCGATATCGAACTCGGCTTTGAGGAAGGACAGGCGGTTGCCGGTGTTGTTATGAGCCGAGAAATCGAGCTGCCAGACGTGGAGGGATTGTCCGTGGTTGTCCTTGATTTGTCGAAACTCCAAGGGAGAGTGCTTCTCCTCGAGGACATGGCAGGTGGCTGCGTATCGAGAGACGATTCGGGCGGTGCCCTGGAGCTGAATGCCGTCGCCGTCATGGAGGATTTCGGCCGAAGCCGCGTTGCAAAGGAGGACAAGGGCGAAGCCGGTCGGAATGGTGGCGTTGGCAAAGTGTTTCATCGATGGACTCTCCGAAACAGCATCGGGTACACAACCATCAGAGTCACGGAACAGCGCCCCAGGTTGCTACAGTCAGCAGGAAATCCGCCAGTCTGCGTTTCAGGTTGCCTGCGGCCTTTCCCGGGGCGTCGCCGACTGTTGCTATACTCTTGTCCAACAGGGAAGTGGTGCTTTCCGAAATACATATTATTTCCGCCGTTCAGTGGCTCAATTGCGGAATCTCCTCAGACTCGACATGGCCACCAAAAAGGGCGTGACGGGTGCGGCAATCAAGTGTGCCATGACACTCGGTCTGGTTGTGTGCGCAATCGGTGGGGCCGCTGCCCAGCCAAGTCGGATTACGGGCATGGTGGTCGATGCCACCGGCGCGGTGTTGCCCGGCGCCACGGTCGCGCTGAGTGACGGTCCGGACACGCCGCGCCAGGTGCAAGCTGATGCGGGTGGCCGGTTCAAGTTCGCCCGTCTCGCTCCCGGCACCTACACGATTATAGTCTCCCGGAGCGGCTTCGGCACGGTGAGGCTGGAGGACGTCAAGGTCGGGACCGATCCGGTGGACCTATCGGCCATAACCCTGCGTCTGGCCCCTTTCGAGGATGCGGTGGTGGTGACGGCGACCCGCACCGAGGAGGCGCTGCAGCAGGTGCCGATGAGCGTCTTGGCCGTGAGCGGCGACGAAATCCAACAGAGGGCCATCGGGAACCTGACCGAACTGGCGCGCTGGACGCCCGGACTGACGGTGGTGGACCAGGGGGCGCGCGGCAGCAACGCCATTATCGCCCGCGGCCTAAACACCGACTCCCTGAACGGGTCGGAGTTCACCGGCAACAACTACAACAACGGCGTCGCCACCTACCTGGGGGACATTCCCCTGGCGGTCGATCTCCGTCTCAGTGACATCGAGCGGGTGGAGGTGTTGCTGGGGCCCCAGGGGACCCTTTACGGCGCCGGCACCCTGGCGGGGGCCGTGCGTTACCTGCCGCGCCGGCCGGATACCCAACAGGGCACCTTCGAGGTCCGCGGCGACCTGTTCGCGCTGGCCCACGGCGGAGCCCCGGGCACCGATGCCGGACTGACCTTCAACCTGCCGCTCGTTTTCCGCAAACTGGCGTTGCGCGGCTCCGTCGACCGCTATGCCGACCCCGGCTTCATCGACTACGACTATCTGCTGCGCACCCCGGGCGTCTCCGAACCCGAGCCGGACCTGAACGACCCGGAGGCCGTGGCCGAGAACCTTCGTCGTAAAGAGGATGCCAACACGGAGGAGACGATCTCGGCCCGGCTCTCCCTGCTGTGGGAGGCGACCCCCAACCTGTCGGCCCTGTTTGCCTACCACCTGCAGGATCAGCAGGTCGGCGCGCGCCAGGTCAATCACTCCCGGTCGTTCGACACCGGCCGCTATGTCTCGGCGCACCGCTTTGTGGAACCGAACGACCGCAGGAACCAACTGTGGAGCCTGGAGCTGACCTGGGCGCCGGGCGTCGCGGAACTGACCAGCGCGGTCGGCTATTCGCGCTTCGCCGAGCAGGGGCAGCGCGACCAGACGGATCTGCTGATCCAGGCGTTCGGCATCGCGGGGCTGCTGCCGGGCGAGTTCCCGGCGCTGACCGAAGCCCGGGCGGTTGACCCGGGGATCTCGGTCACCGACCTGACGTCGCGGTTCCGCAGCTTCGCCGCCTATACGCGCGAGGACGAATGGGAGAAGCGCTTCAACTGGGAGACGCGGCTGGTCTCGACCAGCGAGGGACCGTGGGGCTGGGTCGGGGGCGTTTTCTTCAACAACTACGACAGCAGCGGGACCAGCTTCGAGTTCACGCCGGGACTGACGGAATTCTCGGGAGTGACGCCGGTTCTGGAAGGGAACCCGGTGTCGGACCCGGTCGAGTACTACTCGCTTGGAAGCCAGGCCGTGGGAGAACGGGCGCTGTTCGGAGAGATTTCGCGGGACCTGGGTCGGCGGTGGCGGGTGACGGTCGGGGGGCGCTGGTTCGGTTACCGCATCGAGACCGGCAGTCTCACCGAGTTTCCCTACACGCCCTTGTACAATTCACCCTTCACCGAATACGAGTCCAACGACCGTGGCATGCTGTTCAAGGCAAGCCTCAGCTACCGCTTCGACGAGCAGTCGAACGCCTACTTCACCCGCTCGGAGGGGTACCGCATCGGCGGCGGCAACAACTTCCGGGTGTGCACCGACGAAGAGATCGCTCTTCTCACCGACTCGGACCCGGGCAACGACCCGCCGCAGTCGGGTTGCATCTATGAGGATCAGGCCTTGATCCGGCCCGATACCACCACCAACTACGAGATCGGTATGCGCCGCTCCTGGCGCGAGGGACGGTACAGCGCCGCCGGCACCCTGTTCCAGGTGGACTGGAAGGACATCCACGTCGCGGGGACCACACCCTTCAGTTCCCAGCCGATCACGCTGAACGGCGGCGGGGCGGTGAGCCGGGGCATCGAGTTTGCGGGGATGGCTGGTGTCACCAACGCATTGAGCCTTCGTGGATCCTGGTCCTACACCCGGGCGGAGCTGAGCCGGGACTCGCCCGGCTTGCTGGATGGCGGCGCCGACGCCTTCGAGGGCGACCGCCTGTCGGGGGCGCCGCGCCATCAGGGCAGCCTGCTGGCCAGCCACACCACGCTGCTCGGCGACCGGACCCTGCTCAGGTTGCTGTACGGCTACACCTACGTCGGTGACGTGCTCACCCGCATAGGGCTGCGCGCCGGCGGCGAGACCCTTCCTGCCTACGACCTCCACAACCTGTCGGCCTCCCTTTCGAGGAACGACTGGACGCTGACCGTCTATGCCGACAACCTGCTCGACGAGTACGCCGTCACCGGCGTCCGCCAGACCCCCGGCCTCATCGCCCGCACCCAGGACGGCTTCAGGTCACGACGCTACTTCGCCAACGTGCTCTCCCCGCGGCGGTTCGGCGTGCGCATCCGCTACACCCTTTGGTAGGTCTCGGGCGATCGGGCCGACCGTCGGGGCAGCCCAGCTCCTTCAGGTGGGCCGAGTCAAGAGTAGAGCCGTGCTTCGGGGGGCGCTCAGGAGCAGCCATTCTGGTATTCTGGATCGGGGCATCGTAGAAATGCCACACGGGACCGGGAGGTGATGGCGCTCCCCCCGGGTTCCGGTTCCGGAACTAGGACGGGGTTCTTCGCACGTGCAGGCGATAGCAACCCACACCAAGGAGGTAGACATGGCGCAGTTGAGAGGATACGTTCGCGGTATCGTCTTTTTTGTAATGCTGGCGATCTTGGTCTCATTGCCGGCGGTGGCAGAGATCATTACGGTGTCGGTACCGTTCGTTTCTCCCAAGGGCGACTACGTCACGCAGCAGGAGCGGTACCACACTTTTCGCATACCGGGCATGATCGTTTCCCAGGATGGGTCGGTATTGGTCTTTGCCGAGGGGCGCCGGGGAGACGGTAGTGACCCGCGTCGCGATGAAAACGCCCCCATCGACTTGGTGATGCGCCGGAGCACCGATAACGGTCGAACCTGGCAACCGATGGTTGTCATCGAATCCGGTTTCCGCCCGGGTGGGGACCTGCTCGATTTCTCCGACCCGACGCCGGTGCTCGATGCCAAGACAGGGACGGTGTTCCTGTTCTATGGACAATTGCCGGACGTTGCGCCCCGTAATATGGCCTACGGGCAAAGCCCGGACTCCAAGGACGGCAACCACATCGTGTGGTTCCGTTCCAGCACCGATAACGGCCAGACCTGGTCGGACCGCAAGCAAGTGGTCTATCCGGACGAACCGCACGAGACCAGTGACGGCCTCTATTGGCGTCAAGCCGAACCCGGTCCGGGCAGCGGCATTCAACTTCAATGGCAGGACCAAAAAAGATCGCGCAACGGCCGGCTGATTATTCCAGCCAAGCGCGGCGGATCAAGAACACCAGACGGACCGGTTACCGTTGAGCCGTTCGTCTATTATTCCGACGACCACGGTAAGAGTTGGCAGGTCGGCAACGTCACACCGGGGCCTGATGCCAACGAGGATGAAGTCGTCGAGTTGATCGACGGCAGAGTGATGCTGGACGCTCGGCCGGACAGCGGCAAGTTCCGCCGGCGCCATATCAGCACCGATGGCGGCGTCACCTGGGGACCCGACAATCCGGACGCCATACCCATCACGGAAGTAGACGGCTCGCTGGTCCGCTATTCCGCCAAGCGCGCAGGTCACGACCGAGATCGGATCCTTTTTTCCGGACCGCGCGGGGAAAGCGGCCTCAACCGCAACAACATCACGGTCTGGACCAGCTACGACGAAGGAAAGACCTTCACCAATCCGGTTCAAGTCAACAACGGATTTGCCGCCTATTCGGTCATGCAGCGATTGGCCGACGGCACCATCGGCATGGTGGTGGAAACAGCGACGGGTACGGCTGACAGGTACGGCGAGATCACTTTCTACCGGTTCGACCTGGCCGAGTTGGAAGGCGGGTCCCGGCGCAGGTAAACACCGTCCGGATGCCCGTCCCTTTCGAACGGACCGACGTGCCCAGGCCGGCCATGGCCGTTTCACGGTCCCGCCCCGGAGCCATAGCCGACCTTGATTCCGTCAGCCGCAACTCGTGTCCTGTCTCAGCAGGGAGAAGGGACGGTTCCCACCATGGCCACCTCCAGGCTCGATGAGCCCACGCCACCGGCTCCGATTCCCCGCTCCTTTGCCGAGTACGTGAAGTCCTTCGGTCCGGGTTTCGTGGTCGTTCTGACATGGCTGGGTTCCGGCGACATCCTCTCGGCCGGCATTTCCGGGGGCAACTACGGCTACGCGCTCATGTGGGCCATGGTGTTTGCCCTCCTGATGCGTTTTTTCTTCGTCACCACCATCGCCAAGTATCAGCTCTGCAATCCTCACGGAGAAGGGGTGCTGGACGGCCTGGTGCGTCTGCACCGCTGGTACGCCCCCTTTCTGCTGGTGGTGGCCGTGATCGTGGCCCACGTCAACGGCACCTACATGGTGGCCGGCGTCGGGGAGATCATGGTGGAGCTGACCGGGGCCGGCCGCCGGTGGCAGTGGGCGCTGGTTTGGATCGTCCTCGGGCTGATCCTCATTTTCCGGCCGGTGTACACCCGCGTCGAGTGGGTGTTCAAGGGATTCATGGTCCTGATGACGGTTTCGCTGCTCGGCACCGCCATCTGGGTCGGACCCAACCTGGAAGGCATCCTGAAGGGTGTCCTGACACTCCAGCTTCCGGACAGGCAGGGTCCCTTTGGCGCCATGGTGGTGGCCATGGCCATGGTAGGCGCGGTCGGGGGCTCGCTGATGAACCTGGTCTACCCCTACTTTCTGGAACAGAAGGGCTGGCGGGGACCGGCCTACCGTCGGGTGCAGACCTACGACTTCATGCTGGCCATCGGCGCCATGATCCTGTTCAACCTGGCGGTCTGGACCCTGGGGGCCGAGTTGGTGCACGCCGGCGGCGGGAGGATCGGGGATCTGGACGACCTGACCGAGCTTCTGGGCCTCGTGCTGGGCGACGGCGGGCGGCTGCTGTTCTTCCTGGGCCTGTTCGGAGCCGTCTACACCTCGCTGCTCGGCTGCGGCCTGGGGCTGGGGTGCCTGGCCAGCCACGCCTACCGGCGCTGGCGGGGCGCGGGAGGCGCTCCTTCCGACCACCGCCTCCATCCCGTCTACCGCTGGGTGGCGGTCTGGACCCTGGTCTCGCCGCTGGTCTGGATCTTCACCGACCGGGCCGACTTCGTCAGGCTGACGCTGCTGGTCAATACCCTGATGGTGGTGCTTATCCCGGCCTTGGCCGGCGGCCTCTGGTGGATCACGGCCAGCTCCCGCCTGATCGGCCCGCGCTATTGCAACCGCTGGTGGGAAAACCTTCTCATGGGATTTCTGTTCGTTCTGGCCCTGTGGGGCGCGGTGGAGTCGGTCAGGTCGGCGGCGGAGATGATGAAATAGTTGAAGTTGTCCCCGGCGGCGCCAAGCAGGTACACTGCTGAAGTTTGAGGCTAGAAGTTTGAAGTGTGAAGTTAGAAGTTTGAAGTGTGGAGAGTGGTCAGCCGAGGGTTTTGGGAACGGACTGTGCTTATTTGAAGGACGGTGCCGAGACTGACATGGTGCTTTACGTGTCGATCAAATAACGATCCACTAATCACTATCCACTATCCACTGTTCACTAGGCCACGCCCCCGTCCCATGCGACGGGACCGCCGATGCAGGGTGAAACAGGGTATTTCAGACAGGGCGCCATGTCGGCTCCGATCGATCAACTGGTCCAGGAATTTCTGATCAACGGCTACGTGGTTTTCGAGGACTTCATTCCCACTGCCAAGGCCGAGGCGCTTCATGCGGAGCTGTTGCCCATGCTGGAGAGGGTGCGGGCCCGCAACTCCAGGGAGTTGAGCGGTGACCTGGATACCGGCCGGGGCCGGGTCACCGAGCCACTGCGCTACAAGATCGAAACACCCTGGAGGATGCCCTTTTCCGATCCAGCCCTCTACGAGAACGCCACAGTACTGGAGCTACTTGAACGGTTGTGGGGCAGCGGCGATTTCCAGATGAGCGACTACATCTCATACCATCCCTTTCCGGGGTGCGGCGTCATGAACTGGCACCGGGACGGGGAGCTGTTTGGCGCCAACCTGGTGCTGCCGGTCTTTCCCGCCCTGTCGCTGAAGATCGCCCTGGTGGACACCAACGAGCGGAACGGCAGCTTCGAGCTGCTGCCCAGCACCCATCACTGCGGCGTGCCAGAGCTGAGCCATGTGCCGGGTTCCGGCGGCGGTCACAGCCTCAACCGATTGATCGAGTCGGGGCGCTACCCCTCCAGGATGCGTCTGAACCTGAAGCGCGGCTCGGCCTACATCTGCGATGCGCGGGTGATCCACCGCGGAACGCCCAACCGCTCCGACCACGTCCGCATGGAGCTGGACATCGGCTACCACCTTTCCTGGTACGATCCCCGCAACCACCCCATCCGGATGGCGGCGCGGGACTTCCAGGAACTGTCGGAACGGGGGAAGCAGTTGCTGAGCCGGAGCCGGCGGGTGGAAGCCCTGAATTGAAGGGCCACGCCGGGGGTCTCAAGCCGGTATCGGCCATGATCGTATTACCCGGCCAGGAGGCCGTTAAGCCATGAACCAAATCCAGAAGATCAGAGACCAGTGGAAGCGGGGGGAACTCTCCTTGGGCACGGCGGTCGCCCTGACCGATGCGTCCGTGAGCGAGCTGTTCGGGGAGGCGGGCTACGACTTCGTGTGGATCGATTGCGAGCACTCGGCCCTCAGCTACTCCCAGGCGCTGGACCACATCCGGGCGGCGCGGGGCGCGGGCGCCGCCGCATTCGTGAGGGTGCCTTCCAACGATCCAGTGGTGATGAAGCCCTACCTGGAGCTGCACCCCGCCGCCATCATCGTTCCCCGCATCGAAAGCATCCACGACGCCAAACGGGCGGTGGCCGGCTTCCACTACCCGCCCCGGGGCGTGCGCGGCTTCGGTCCGGCCCGAGGGGTGCGGTTCGGAGCGGTGGCGCCGCCGCAATACCTGGCCGAGATCGACCGGCAGGTCCTGCTGATACTCCAGATCGAGCACATACAGGCCGTGGATGAGATCGACGCCATCCTGGACATTCCGGGCCTGGACAGCATCGTGGCCGGACCGGGCGACCTGAGCGCCAGCATGGGGCTGGGCGGCCAGGCCGGACATCCGGAGGTGACCGCCGCCTGCGAAAAGATCTACCGGGCAGCCATCCGCAAGGGGATCCCCGCCGGCCACTCCACCGGCTACGACCCGCAGGGCCTCCGGCGCTGGCTGGCCCTGGGCCTCTCCTGGATCGCGGTGGACGGCGATTGGATCACCCTCTACCGCCATGCCTCCGAGGTCGCCAAGCGGATTCGGGAGATCCAGCCGGCCTCGAGCTCCTGAAGCTCCGTCAGCCGAAGGCTGTTCCCGACCCTTTCCCCGATACGCCATCAACGCCCCCTGTTTCACCCACGAATGATCCGGCCGTCATCTTGCCCTTAGAACACCGCCATGCCGCTTGAGGCCTCCACCGCAGTCGAGTCCGCCGCCTACCACCAGCTTGAATGGCTGGACTACTCCATGATCGGGGCCTACTTGGTGGCCACCGTGTGGATGGCCCTGATCTTCTCCCGCCGCCAGCACTCCGCGGAAGAGTATTTCCTCGGGGGGCGCCGCATGCCCTGGTTCGCCGTAGGGCTGAGCCTGATGGCCACCCTGACCTCTACGGTCAGCTACCTGGCCACGCCCGGCGAGGTCATCAAGTACGGCGTCATGGGGGCCATGGGCGGCCTGGTTTTCTATCCCCTCATCTACCTGGTCATCGCCTATGGGCTGGTGCCGGTCTTTCTGCGCCTTCGGGTTACCAGCATCTACGAATACCTGGAGCAGCGGTTCGACGTCGGCACCCGCATGTTCGCCTCCGCCATCTTCCTGGTGGTTCGCCTGAACTGGATGGGACTGGTGCTCTTTTCCTCGACCCTGGCGCTGGCGCAGATCACCCAGTTGGACCGGCTGCTCATCCTGGCGGGCATCGGACTGATCGCGGTGGCCTACACCACCCTGGGCGGAATGCGGGCCGTGATCTGGACCGACGTGGCTCAGTTCTTCATTCTCTTCGGCGGAGCCCTCTTCACCGTGGCCTACGTGGCGGTCGAAACCGGAACGGGGCCGGGCGCCTGGTGGCAGACTATTGCCGCCGCTGATCGGCCCGAACAGCCCATTTTCAGCTTCGACCCCCACGAACGGGTCACGCTGGTGGGGATGGGCCTGCTGGGCTTCTTCTGGTACGTCTGCACCTACGCTGGCGACCAGGTGGCCGTCCAGAGGTTGATGTCCACCGCTTCGGCACGATCGGCCCGGCTGTCCAGCGCCTGCGACCTGATTTCAGGCCTGCTGGTCATGCTGGCCCTGGCGGCGGTGGGCCTGGCTCTCTATGCCTACTACCAGGGCCACCCCCCGGCCGACGCCGACCAGGTGTTTCCCTACTTCATTCGCTCGCAGCTCCCGCGCGGCCTGGCGGGGCTGGTGGTGGCGGCCCTGTTCAGCGCCGCCATGTCCAGCCTGGACTCGGGCATGAACTCGGTGGCCACCGTCATCAGCGTGGACTACGTGGAACGCTGGAGGGCTACGCCGCTGGGCGCCGCGGCCCAGCTCCTGCTGGCCCGCGGGCTAACCGTGGCCGTGGGCTTGTTGTCGATCCTGACGTGCCTGGCGCTGTTTCTGATCCCGGAACATATCCGGGGAAATCTGCTGGAATTGGCCCAACGGGTGAGCAGCTTCCCGGTGGGCGGGCTGGGCGGGCTGTTCCTGGCGGCGATCTGGGTGAAGCGCTGCACCGGCCCCATAGCCGTTCAGGCTACCTGCGCCGGCATGCTCTTCGGCCTGGTGGTGGGTTGGGGGCACACCTTCGGCGTCTTCCCTCAGGACCGCCCGCTGTCCTTCATGTGGATCATCCCCTCATCCTGCCTGGTGACGCTCCTTTACGCCTACCTGGCCGGCGCGCTCCGGCCCCGCCGGGATCGATAGCCGTGCACCCCTCCCGGGGTCAGGGCGCCTGGTCGGCGACCAGGTTGGTCAGATAGATGGCGTTGGTCTGTTTGCTGATAATGAAGAGTCGGCCACTCTCGTCCACGCCGAAGCGGGCATCGCCGCGATCCTTGCCGATCGAGTCGCAGAAGAGTCCGGGGGCGCCACCGTCGACACTCACCGCCATCACGCGCACGGGCGCCTGGGTATCGGCCGCGTCGGCTGCCAGCAACGCCTCGAAGTCGGCGTGGAAGAAGGCGCAGCGAGCCAGGTCGCCGAAGATCAGTTGCTCCTGGAAACCCGGATCTGCAGGATCCGAGACCACGAACCCACCGGTAATGGCCGCGCTTCCCTTTTTGGGAGTCTCGCCGGGAAGGGCCGGTATGGTGTGGTCATAAACGGCGGCGGGAAACTCGAGACGGGACCGGGGCGGCAGGTTCAGGATTGTTTTCGGGTTTCCTTCGACCGGACCGCGGTAGCGCGTCCAGCCGTGGTTGTCGCCCAGGTCTACGATGTTGACTTCCTCGAAGTCGGTGGCGCCGATGTCGAATACGATCAGGCGTGGGTTGTTTCGAGTGTCCCTGGCGAAGCTGAAGTTCTGGGGGTAGCGCAGGCCCCAGGCGAAGATCTCTTCCGCATTGTCGTCGTCGTCCAGCAGGGGACCGCCATCCTGGAATGGATTGTCCGAGGGGACGGAATAAGGGGCGTCGCCCTTCCGGAGCGGATTGATGCGCAGCACCTTGCCGAACGGATTGTCCCGGTCCTGCACGAACTGAAAGTTCTTCAAGGCCCCTCCGGCAAAGGCGTCGCCCAGTGTGAGGTAGAGATTCCCGTAGTCGCCCTGGCCCGGCCTGCTGAACGGGTTGAAGCTGATCTCTCCGACCGAGTGGACGGTGGGGCCCGGACCACTGAATTCGATCCTTAGCACCTCGCGCCGCGATTCGGTGTCGATGCGGTTGGGATCGTTCCGGTCGACGGTCCATTCGACCAGGGCGTACTGACTGAGAACGTCTCCCGGCCTGGTCGCAAGGGCGGCTCCGCTGTAGTCAGGGGCGCGGGTTCCCGGCATCCGGCTCTTGTAGAGGGTGTAGAGCTTGCCTTCTCCCGGAGCGCCGGCTCTGGCGTAGTCCGGATGGAATGCCATGTAGGAGAGCCCGTTGGTTGTGAAATCCAGAGCAGCTTCAAAGTCGGCAACTCGGGCCGTTTTGAAATCCAGGAAGGTCCCGAGGGACTTTCCGCTGGAAGAGAAGGCATGGACCCTGCCCTCGTTGGTGCTCACAAAGATTCTTCCGGACCCGTCCCTTGCGTGGGTCAGGTCGATGGCGGCTTCGGGCGCGGCGGCTGAAGAATGGGTGGCGAAAGTGGTCAGTTTCAGCACCTTCGAGGAGTCCAGCGGGTCCTTGGCCTGGCCAGAGACGAAGGCTGGAAAGGAGGCGCCGACCACGAAAGCAACGGCAAAGAGGAGTCGCATGGGATGAGCGATGGCCGGGTTTCTCCCAAAACCTGTCATTCGCCAAAAGTCCATCCTGTGGAGTTGCCGTTCCAACGAAACCTTCTGAATCATTACAGGCTCCCGCTGCAGCGGCAATTCCAATGGGCGGCCTCAGGCCTCGGTCGGCTTCCAGCGAATCAGGCAGGCGCCCTTGGAGGGATAGTGCCCGTAGCAGGTGAGGATGTGGCCGTCCTCGAGCAGGGTGGAGTAGAGGTGGCCGGTGGCCGTACTCAGCGGAAGGCCGTTGGAATACTCGAAGTCGTCCAGGATGTAGCGGTGGGCCACGTCCCAGCTCTGGCCGTTGTCGCGGCTGATCACCGCCTCGCAGCCGCGGCGGTAGCTGGCCAGCTTGCCGTTTTCCACGTCCTGTCTGAGGATGACCGTCATCACGATGTCGCCGTTGGGCAGTCGCAGCAGGTGGGGGTGGTGGCGTCCGGCCTCGAAGAGCACCTTGATCGGCGACCAGGTGAGTCCTTCGTCCTTGGAGATGGATACGACGGTGCCGGCCAGCCCGCCGTTGTTGAGGGGCCGAATCCGAGGATGGAGATCGGTCCTGAGTGCCGCTACCAGCCAGCCGTTGGCCGCCCGCACCAGGGAGCCTTCGTTGGTGGCCATGGTGTAGGTTCGCCCGCGATATTCCACCGGCCACTGCCACTGGGGTGGAGCCACCTCCTTGCCCCAGGTCCGCCCACCGTCCTCGGACCAGCGCACCATTCCGATGGAAGGCTCCTGTGGCCACTGGTAGCCGATCTGGGCCAGTCGGACGGCGACGCCCTCGGCATCGCGGTCGACCAGGTTGTTGCTGTCACAGGGTGAGAAGAGTTTCCCCTCCGAGCTTGGCGGCAACTCGTTGGTTTCCCAGGTCCGCCCGTAGTCGCTGCTGAAGTACTGCAGGATGGGCTTCACCCGATCGGTCTGGAACGTCAGGTTCCCCTTGCCCAGGTAGGTCAACTGCACCGGACGACCTTCGCCTCCCTCGATCCGGCGGAAATTGGTCCAGCTTTGCCCCTTGTCGCTGCTGAAGGCGATCATCAGCTTCTCGCAGGCGATGGGTCCCTTGAAGTCCTCACAGGTCGGGTCGGTCCCGTGAGTCTGGTCGCTGTCGGTGTCCCAACTGGCCAGCAGGGCCAATTCGCCGTTGTCCATCTCGACCACGCCGAAGGCCCAGATCCCCTGTCCCTGGAGGGGGTGGGGGCGGCGGCCCGGCGGGGTGTAGTGGTGGAAATTAATCTCGGCTTTCCGAACCACCCAGCCTCCCTTGCCGTCTCCCTGAATGAGCATGTGCCGCTTCCAGCCCCGAGGCTCGAACCCCTCGAGCGTCCGGGCCATGGCGTCATTTTCCTTGGGAGAAGGCCGGGCCGGCATCGCCGCGCCCATCAGCGGCGAGACCGCCGATACGGCGCCAAGTTGTTTGAGGAAAGCGCGTCGACTGGTCATGGGACAACCTCCTTCAATGTTGCATCCGATTGTGCCTGCCCTAAGTGTCGTGTCTTCCGTCGAGGGGAGCCGGAATCAGGCGGGAAGCGGCGTCGGGCCGGAATGGAAGAACTGCTGCGGCTGACCCAGAATCTCGGCGCACATCCCCTCGGCCGTCATCCCCGCCGGAACCCTCTCGAACTCGTAGTCGGTGGTCGGTCCCAGGAAACCGGAGACATGCCTGGAGGCGCCGCTTCTCAGGGCCTGGTCGATGGGCTGGAAACGCCGCCACAGCAGATCCAGTTCCCGGTCGCTGAAACGCGAAGCCAGTTCCCGAAGCTGCCAGTCGTAAACCGACTGTCCGGCCTGGTCACCGTGCGCCGATCCTCTCTGCCGGTGGAGGGCCAGGGCCTGCTTGGCCAACAGGATCAGGCAGGTCCGCCGCCCGTTCTCCGGCGGATGCAGGCGGCTCAGTCGGGCCCGAAAGGCTTCCCCGTTTTCCGACAGGGCCGCGCGGAAAAACTCCTCGATGGTGGCAAACTCGGCTTGAAAGAGTCCGAACCAGTGTTCGGCCACCCGCCGTTGCGGGGTCCCGGCGGCGAACCGCTCCCAGAAGCCCATGGGCAGGTTGCACTGCTGGCGCGGAAAGATGCGGCCGAAGGAGCGATAGCCCAGGTGGACGGTGCGGCGCTTCTTCTCCGGTCCGTACTTGCTGCCCCAGTGGAGCATCAGGTTGTTGTAGACCACGCCGTCCCCCGGCCCCAGTTCCACGGGGATGCTCTGCGGGACCGGACTGGTGGTGCCCCGCTCCCCCTGAAGGTGGGAAGACTCGATCTCGGTGCTCAGACGGCGGTGGCTGCCCGGGACCACGTAGAGGATGTGGTCCCGGTAAAGAGCGATGTTCCACTGCACGTAGGCCGGGCCGTTGGCCAGTTGATCCTCGATGTGCGCACTCAGCGGTCCGTCCCGATCGGGCCGCACGTCGCGGTGCCAGTTGCGGGGGTCGGTTCCCCAGTGCTGTCCCGGTCGCGGGGGGGCTTCCGGCGTAAACTCGGGATTGCAGATGACCAGGGCCTGGTTGGAGGCCACCGCCTCCGTCGGGCAGTCGAGCACCTCGGCGCTGACTCCATGAGTGTTGCGGTGCAACAGGAACTCGAAGGCGCCGATGGTCTCCGCATCAACCTGGTCGATGATGGAAGCCCTCGGCTGCGGTGTCCTGTCCCATTCGGGGTCGCCGGCCCGCTGCCGGGCCACCACCGTCTCGATATCGCTTCGTAGACGATCCAGTTGCTCGGGGGGAACGACCTGGCGCAGGATCACGTATCCGTCAGACAGCAACTGTGCCCGTTTCGGGTTCATGCCGTTTCCTCCAATGGGTGGCGGGGTGCTCCAGGCAAGGGAGATGAACTCCGGCGGCGTGCACCCCGTCTGCAGTCGGGGTCGGCTGCCGTCCGGAAATGTCTCTTGCCTGGTGTCGGCTCACTGAAAAAGGGTAGTTTGGCGCGTTTGGGAAGGCAGGTCAAGCCATTGTGGTCAGGCAGCCGCCCACGCCCTCCGCCGCCACGGCACTCCTTCCGATGCGCCGCTGTCCTACCCCTGTTTCGCTTGACAACCGCCGGGCAGTATGACACATTGCAGTGGTCCCAAAGTCAGCCCAAAGGGGGGTATCGGAGTGGATCCCAGCGCACCAACACTTCGAGCCTCGGCCTGTCTGCGTTGGTTCGGTCTGCCATGCCGCCGCCGGCCGGGGTCTGTCCTGACCTGGATCGGCCTGGGACTGTTCAGCCTGGCACTGAATGGAACCAGCCTGGGTGCCTCCAGCCCGACCGATGCCGCTCCCGGCTTCGAGCAGGACATCCGTCCCATCCTGGAGAGCAACTGCGGCAGTTGCCACAGTTCGCAGTCCCACCGTAGCGGCCTGGTCCTCGAAACCGTGGACTCGCTGCTGAAGGGAGGCGCTCTGGACGGACCGGCCGTCATAGCCGGCAACAGCGCCGCCAGCCCGCTGATGCTTCGCCTTAGTGGGAAGCGGCAGCCGTCCATGCCATTGGGCGGCGATGCCCTGTCGGCGGAGGAGATCGATCTCATTGCCCGCTGGATCGACGGGATGCCGGTCACTGAAGAGGCCGGGGGCAAGCAGGAGGACAAGCCCGGTTGGCCCTGGACCGAGCTCAAGGAGCCGGAAGTCCCGCAAGTCAAGCAGCAGGACTGGGTGGCCAACCCCATCGACGCCTTCATCCTGGCCCGACTGGAGAAAAAGGAATTGCGGCCGGCGCCCCCCGCGTCTCGCCGCGCCTTGCTGCGGCGGCTCTATTTCGGATTGATCGGGCTGCCTCCCACTCCCGAGGACATGGTCCGCTTCCTGGAGGATTCGTCGCCCGAGGCCTACTCCCGGGCTGTCGAGCGGCTGCTGGCCGACTCCCGCTACGGCGAGCGCTGGGGACGGCACTGGCTGGACCTGGTGCGCTATGCCGACACCCGTGGCGGCGGGCTGGAATATCCGCGGCCCCACATGTGGCGCTACCGGGACTACGTGGTCCGGGCCTTCAACCAGGACCGCCCCTACGACCGCTTCATCAAAGAGCAACTGGCGGGCGATGCCTTCCGGGCCTATGGAGACGAGGGGAAGATAGGGGCCTCCTTCCTGACCTTGGGAGTGCGGGTGGAACGCAGCGCCGAGGAAGGCCGGCGGGATGTCCTGATCGATGTGCTGGATACCACCGGAGAAACCTTCCTGGGGATCACGCTGGGGTGCGCCCGCTGCCACGACCACAAGTACGACCCCATTCCCACCCGGGATTACTACCGGCTGGAAGCCTTCTTCGCGCCGCTGACATTCAGCGCCAAGCCCCTGAAGTTCACCCAGTACGAAACTCCTGTCCAGCAACCAAAGTGGTGGAAACAAAAATCCGAGGCCTGGGACCGGGTGCTTTCCGACCGCAAGGAGGCCGCCGCGGCCTTCAGGGCCGGGCTGAAGGAACGGGAAGCGCCCCACTACATTCTCATGAGTCCTCAGGACCTCAAGGATTGGGTGATTCCCGATCTCAAGCGGATGCCATTCGCCAAGGGGGACTTCTACACCCGGGAGGAGAAGGATCGGCTGGCTCTGATTACACGCCAGACCGCCCGCTTCGCCAATCCGAGCAGCCCCGACTATTACAAGGCCATGGCCTACCTCACCTCCGACGCGCCCCTGCGAAGAGCGGTGGCCACCTATGTTCTGAAGGGAGGCAACCTCAAGCTGAGGGGCGAGGAGGTCAAGCCGGGGTTCCTGAGCACGATCACCGGCCATTCCAAGCCCGCCAACATGGACGGGCTGGGCCAGAGCCGCCGCAAGCTGCTGGCGGAGTGGATCGCCAGTGGAGACAATCCCCTGACGGCCCGGGTCATGGTCAACCGCATCTGGCAGCACCATTTCGGAGAGGGCCTGGTGAGGACGGCCAGCGATTTCGGCAGGAACGGCAGCGGCACCCTCCATCA
Source organism: Acidobacteriota bacterium (assembly GCA_022821775.1). Lineage (GTDB taxonomy): Bacteria > Acidobacteriota > Terriglobia > Versatilivoradales > Versatilivoraceae > Versatilivorator. Next base: position 35,499 of record JAJECY010000019.1, on the reverse strand, counting down.
GGACCTGCTCGACTGGCTCGCCTGGCAGTTCGTGGACGGGGGCTGGAGCGTCAAGGAGATGCACCGCCTCATCCTGCACTCCAGCGTCTATCGCCAGTCGGTGGAAAATCCCGAAAACACGGCGTTCGAGGAGATCGATTCCTCCAACCGGCTGCTCTGGAAGCGCAGTCCCATTCGGGCCCAGGCAGAGGTCATCCGCGACAGCCTGCTTTCGGTAAGCGGCAATCTGAATCCGGTGATGGGTGGTCCGCCCTTTCTCCCGGCGGCCGAGGACGAGTGGCAGAAGCGTTCTCGCACCTGGTGGGAGCCCTCTCCCCAGGAAGACAGGAACCGGCGCAGCCTCTACATGCTGCAGATGCGGTCCTTCCAGCTCCCGATGATGACCGTCTTCGACGGACCCAACACCTCCGAGCGGTGCGCCGTCAGAAACGTCACCACCGTCACCAGCCAGGTCTTCTCCCTGTTCAATGGAACCTTCGCCCACCAGCAGGCTCAGGCCATGGCGGCCCGCATTCGGAAAGAGGTGGGCGAGGACGTGGCCCTGCAGGTTAAGCGAGCTTTCCAGTTGGCCTTGCAGCGCGACCCCGATTCTTCTGAAGCGGCCGATTGCCTGGCATTCCTGCGGCCGGCGCCGCGCCGGCTTTCCCTGACGCCGGCGGCGCTGGCCGACTCCTCCGGGGGGGCCTCCTCACTGGAGGGACAGCAGGGGAACCTGCAGGAGCTCTGCCTGGTGCTGCTGAACATGAACGAATTCATCTACCTGGAATAAGAGGCGTTCGGAAACCATGAAACACGACAGGCAACCCGCAAGAGCCGGCAAGGGCCAACTGCTCCTGCGAAAGAACGGGGTGCAGCTCTGCAGCGACGTCGAGCCCGTGCCGTCGGCAAACGACCCGGGCCTGGGGCGGCGGGAGTTCGTCTACCGCATCGGCAAGGGGCTGGGATCGGTGGCGCTCTCTTCCATGCTCTACCAGGACGGCCTGCTGGCCGCCCCCAGCACCGCCGATAATCCACTGGCCCCCAAGCCACCCCACCTGCCGGGCAAGGCCAAGTCCTGCATCTTTCTCTTCATGTTCGGCGCTCCCAGCCAGATGGACACCTTCGACCCCAAGCCGGCCCTGGACCGCTACCACGGCACCCCGGTGACCCGCATTTACGGCAGCCTGGAAAAGCGGATCTACGTTGGGAGTCCCTTCAAATTCGCCAGGCACGGCAAGTCCGGCATCGAAGTCTCCGAGATCTTCCCCCATCTGTCCACCTGCGTCGACGACATGGCCGTGGTCAGGTCCCTCCACACCGATTCCAGCAGCCACCCGGTGGGCAGCTTCCTGATGAACACCGGACTCCCCATTCCGGGCAGCCCCTCCCTGGGCTCCTGGGCGGTCTACGGACTGGGCACCGAGAACCAGAACCTGCCGGCCTTCGTGGTCTTGCCCGACAAGCGGCGGGGGATCGAGGGAGGAGCCGTCAACTACTCCAACGGCTACCTGCCGGCCGTGTGCCAGGGTACCCTGTTGAGCTCCGAGGGGGTCCCGATCGTGGACCTGCAACCCCCGAAAGGAGTGACCCCGCAGCGGCAGGAGGCCAGCATCGGCCTGCTCAACCGGCTCAACCGGAAGTTGTTGGGAGCCCATCCCTCCAACAGCGACCTGCTGGGGCGCATGCGGAACTACGAGCTGGCCTTCCGGATGCAGTTCGCGGTGCCCGAGGCCCTGGACATCGACAAGGAGCCGGAGGACATCAAGGAGCTTTACGGGCTCAACCACGCCATGTCGGAGCACATGGCCCGCAAGTGCCTGATGGCCCGCCGCCTGGTGGAACGGGGGGTGCGCTTCGTCCAGATCTACTGCGAAGGCTGGGACTCCCACGAGAATATCGCCCTGGAGCACCGCAAGCGGGGCCTGGAAACCGACCAGCCGGTGGCCGGTCTCCTCAAGGACCTCAAGCAGCGGGGCCTGCTGGACGAAACCCTGGTGGTCTGGGGCGGAGAATTCGGCCGCACCGCCGACAACTCCATGGACTTCTTCCGGTCCAACCCGGGCCGCGACCACAACAAGGACGCCATGATCATGTGGTTCGCCGGGGCCGGCATCAAGGGCGGCACGGTGGTTGGGGCCACCGACGAACTGGGCATCAACGCCGCTGAAAACGTCTACCACCTGCACGACCTGCATGCCACCATGCTGCACTGCATGGGGCTTGATGACATGCAACTCACCTACTACCACGCCGGACGCTTCAAGCGCCTCACCGACCTGGGCGGCCGGGTGATGAAGGAAATCCTGGTCTGAGGCAGTCTGACGACCATCAGAAGTCGGACCGCAGGAACAGCACTCCCTCCCTGTTCACCGCAGTGATTCCATAGTTTGGGGGCGACCCTTCCGCCCAGCCAGAGGGCGCCGTACCGTATCACGAGGACGGCTCGGCTGCTCTTTCGATGCGGGGCCTGCGGTTACCCTGTCCCCCTCAGGCGGCATACGGGTCGCATTGGGTTTAGGCTTAGGGTAGAATCGTAATTGAGAATTCTACCCTGGAGGCAGTGATGAGTCTCAACATCAAGAATGAAGAGGCCTGCCAACTCGCCGGAGAGCTCGCCGAGCTTACCGGCGAGACCAAGACCGGCGCCATAAGGGTTGCGCTACGGGAACGGCTGGCTCGAGAGAAGCGCCGGCGTGATGTGGATTCCCGAACTCAGGAGCTGCTGGCCATCGGGAAACGCTGTGCAAAGCTGGTGGGTAAGGGCGCCTCGTCTCTGGAACACGGTGACCTTTTGTACGACGAGCGGGGATTGCCCAAATGATCGTCGACACATCGGCCGTGCTGGCAGTTCTCTTTGCTGAAGCGGATGCGGAAGTCTATGCGAGATCGATAATTGAAACCTCGCCTTGCCGAATGTCGGTGGCCAATCTGCTTGAAACCGCCATTGTCGTCGAAAGCCGGAGCGGTTTGGCAGCGGGTCATCAACTCGACCATTTTCTGGAAAGGGCAGGAATGGAACTGGTTCCGGTCACGCCTCAACAGGTGGAAGCCGCCCGCTTGGCGTGGCGGCGTTTCGGCAGAGGCAACCATCCGGCAAGGTTGAACTTCGGCGACTGCTTCGCCTACGCGCTCGCGGAAGCCACGGGGGAGCCCCTTTTGTTCAAGGGCAAGGATTTCGCCCAAACCGACATTGAGCCGGCGTGACCGGAGCACTGGAACATTTCCGCAAGAATGACTCATCATCCACCCATTCCCGTTTACCCTATTGGCCATCAGTCTCCCCAACAGGTCCTCAAGACCGTCTTCGGCTACGACGAATTTCGACCGTTGCAGCCAGAGATCATCGACAACATTCGGAAACGGCGCGACACCTTGGTCATCATGCCCACCGGCGGGGGCAAGTCCCTGTGCTACCAATTGCCGGCGCTGTTCTTCGACGGGCTGACGGTGGTGGTATCGCCGCTCATTTCACTCATGCAGGACCAGGTGACCCAGTTGCAGCAGATAGGAGTAGCTGCCGTTTTTATCAACAGCACCCTCGACCACGACGAATATGTTTCGACCGTCGATTGGCTCGGAACGGGCGAGGTGAAGCTGCTCTACCTTGCGCCCGAATCGCTTCTGCGTCCTGAAACATTGCGCCTGCTGGACGACTGTCGGGTGGACTGCCTGGCCATTGATGAAGCCCACTGCATTTCGCAGTGGGGGCACGATTTTCGCCCGGAATACCGCCAACTGGACTCTGTACGGAAGCGATTCCCACAGGCCGTATGTGTTGCCCTGACGGCTACGGCGACCCCCCGTGTCCAAACCGACATCAGGCAGACACTGGGTTTCCGCAATGAAAACGAGTTCATTGCCAGCTTTGACCGCTCAAACCTCTTTATTGCCGTCGAGCCGAAGACGAACCTGCTGCGCCAAACGCTCGATTTCCTCGCAGCCCATCCCGACCAGTCGGGAATTATCTACTGTGCCACCCGCCGACAAGTGGACTGGCTGCACCAGGCGCTGGTGGAACACGGGTTCTCCGCACTGCCCTATCATGCCGGCCTGGACGACGAAACCCGCAGGAACAACCAGCAGGCCTTCATCCGCGACGATGTGCGGTGCATGGTGGCGACAATTGCCTTTGGCATGGGTATCGACAAGCCGGACGTGCGCTTTGTGCTCCATGCGGATTTGCCCCAGAACGTTGAAAGCTATTACCAGGAAATCGGACGCGCCGGTCGAGACGGACTGCGGGCGGATTGTCTGCTGCTGTTCAGCTATGGTGACGTGGACACCATCCAATACTTCATCCGGCAGGGCGCGGCCTCTGAAAGCCAGGGACGGCGAGAGCGCCTGAAAGCCATGGTGGATTGGGCGACCTCGGGCGAATGCCGCCGAAGCGAATTGTTGGCCTATTTCGGAGAGGCGTTCCCGTCGGAAAACTGCCGAGCGTGCGACAACTGCCTCAAGAAAGAAGAGGAGCAGGTTGACTTGACCCTTCCGGCACAAAAATTTCTCTCCTGCGTTGTGCGCACGGACCAGGTTTTCGGCATCAGCCACATCATCGACGTGTTGCGCGGTTCGCGGGCAATAAAGGTGATGAGGCAACGACATGACCGTCTCTCGACTTACGGCATAGGCAAGGAGTTTTCCGCCGAACAATGGAAGCTCCTGGCGCAACAGTTCATCCAACAGAAGCTCCTTGCGCGGCATATGAAACACGGCAGCGTCAAGTTGACGCGGGCGGGGTGGGCTGTTCTCAGGGGGAAGAAGGTGTCGGGGACACCGGTGGAAACAGGCGGGAAGGCCTCCGGCCACGGTGTCCCGTCCGACGAAACCGCCGCCTACGACCATCAGTTCTTCGAACAGCTCCGCACCAAGCGCAAGGAGCTGGCGGATACTGCCAACGTTCCACCCTACGTGATCTTCTCCGACCGGTCCCTGCAAGAGATGGCAACCTATTTCCCTCACTCCGAAACGACGTTGGAAAGGCTGCACGGCATTGGTCGGGCGAAAGTTGAAAGATACGCCGGCATCTTCTTACCCATCATCGCCGCCTATTGCCGGGAAAAAGGACTGGCAGAGAATCCAAAATCGTCCCCTCGCTCCACTTCCGCTTCAAAATCCTTGAAATCTCGCAGCCAGGAAGTCGGAGAACGCTTCCGGACCGGCGAGTCGCTGACCCAATTGATGCAAGCCTACGGAGTGAAACGCCAGACCCTCATCTCTTATTTGGAAAGGTATGTGCAATCAGGAGAGGTGCTTCCCGTGGAACGGTTCCGCGCCGAGTCCCGGTTGTCATCCGAGACGCAAGACCAAGTCCTGGCAGCCTTCGATGAATTAGGCCCGGATTTCCTGCGGCCGGTTTTCGATGCCCTCGACAAGAGCGTCGGTTATGACGAGTTGCACCTGTTACGAATCATCTATCGGCTGCAGGCTCAAGGCGGCGAGGGGTGATCCAAGATCAGTCAACCCGCTTGACCGGACGCCGGTCGCCCCCGATCTCGAAGATGAATCCGGTGGGACGGCCTTCCCCATCCAGGTCGAACAGCAGGCGGGCCGCCGTCCAGCGCAGGGCGAACTCCCGTTCCGAGCGGGGCACCAGCTCGATCTCCGGTTGCCGGTAAAAGAACGCCCTCAGGTGGTCCCCGTGCAGGGAGATTACGTACTCGTTTCCATCCGGGGTCCGGTAGCGGCCGGCATAGCGCTGCAACACTGCCGGCGCCAGAGAGATGGCGGGCGGGGCGGGCTTTCGGACCGGACCGGGCTCGGCATGCTCGGGCAGTTCCCTGAGCCAGATATTGCGGAACCGGACCGGGTTGCCGTGGTCCTGCAGGGCAAGCGGCAGCCTGTCGGGGTGGTAGGTGTAGGGCGCATGCTGCAGCCAGCCGGTGGGTCCCCACAGCTCCACGTTGTCCTGCACCAGGATTCCATTGTGAATCACCGTCATCCGGGCCGGCGAGGCCAGCCGTCCGTCCCTGTGAAAGCGGGGGCGGCGAAAGACGATGTCGTAGGTCTGCCACTCTCCCGGGGGAAGGCTGGCGTTCACCAGGGGCGGGTACTGCCCATAGACGGCCCCCGCCTGCCCGTCGGGATAGGTGTCGTTGCGGTAGGAGTCGAGAACCTGGACTTCGTACTTGGACATCAGGTAGACGCCGCTGTTGCCGCGCCCCTGACTGCTGCCCTCCACCGGAAGGGGGGCCGCCCATTCCACGTGAAGCTGTACGTCGCCGAAGGCCCGGGAGGTATACAAGTAGCCGCTTTCGGGAACCGAAATCATGGCGCCGTCCTGCACTTTCCATGGCGCCGGCCCTCCCTCCTCGCTTCTCCATCCCGCCATACCGGTCCCGTCGAAGAGCACCACGGCGTCCTCGGGAGGAGCCACCGGCAGCGACTGCGGCGCCGGAGACACCACCGGCGGCCGGGGCCGTTCGGGGTCATGGGCCAGCCACTCCGAGGCCGAACGGGATTGGCCGAAGCCCGGGGCGAGCTGCAGCCAGCTCAAGGACATCAGAACGAGGACGAGGCGGATTTGCCGAGAGTTGGTCACGGTTTCGCTCCTCCCAAGGGTGCTCTGCAGGGGTCGGTCGAATCGTTTCGCAGATCATACCTCAAATGGACTTGCCGGTTTCGGTCGAACCCGGAGATGGGGCGGACCCGGCTTGACAGCCTTGGGGGCGCCCCCTATGATGCCGTGAGCTCAGGGTCTCACATATCGATCGGTTTCGCTGGCCACCGGCAGCTCGCCCGGGGGCAACTACTGCGACAGGGGAAGGGCTGCCCAGGCCGCCATGGCGCTCGCCACCGACAAAGTCCGCTGGGGTCTGCTGTCGACAGCCTGGATCAACGTCGCCATGGTGGGCCCCATGCAGCGCTCTCCCCGCAGCCACCTGGCGGCCGTGGCCAGCCGCGGCCTGGCAAAGGCCGAGGCCTACGCCGCGGAGAACCACATCCCCCGGGCCTACGGCAGCTACCAGGAACTGATCGAGGACCCGGAGATCGATGCCGTCTACAACCCTCTGCCCAACACCCTGCACGCCGACTGGACGATTCGCGCCGCCCGGGCGGGCAAGCATGTCATGTGCGAAAAGCCCCTGGTGACCAACCTGGAGGAACTGCAAGCGGTCGAAGCCGCTGCCCGGCAATACGGGGTGACGATCTTCGAGGCCTTCTCCTTTCTCCATCATCCCCAGATCCGGACCATCCAGCGGATTATGGCCGAGGGGCGCTTGGGGCAGGTAGAACTGGTGACCTGCTGGGACGCCTTCTGTCTGCCCCCGGAAGACCGCGGCAACATCCGCCTGCAACCGGAACTGGCCGGCGGTGGATTGTGGGACGTGGGCGTCTACCCCAACGCCTTCGCCATCGCCCTGGCGGGCGGGACACCCCCCAGCGAGGTCTGGGCTCAGCAATCGGTCGGGCCCACGGGGGTGGATCTCACCTTGATTGCCCAGATGCGGTTTGCCAACAGCATGGTGGCCCAGATCTCCTGCGGCATGCAGTCGGCCCCTCGCCGCGGGGCCGAGATCATCGGCACCCGGGGAATGCTGACCGTCATGGATCACCTGTCGGGAGCGGATTGGCCGGGGAGTCCCCCCAAGGAAGGACGCTTGACCTTCACCGCCACCGACCGAAGCAGGGAGGTGATCCGAATTCCGGCGGTGGACTCCTACGAGGCCGAAGTCAAGGCCATGGAAGCCTGTATCCTGGAGGGCGCCGCCCCGGTGGTTTCACTGGATCTCAGCCGCGCCTTTCTGCGCAGCGTACTGGCGCTTTACCAGTCGGCCCGCACGGGAAGACCGGTTGCCCTGGGCTGACCCCTGAACCCGGGACGCGAGGTTCCCTTTCCTCATGAACGATACCCCTTCTGCAGGAAGCGCCACCGTGGCCTCGGGAAATCTTCCGGACTGGACCACGGCCGACATGCCCGCCCCGCCGGCAATGGGCATGCGTAGCTGGGTGGCCTTGATCGGTCCCGGCATGATGATGGCCGGGGTGGCCATCGGCGCCGGGGAGTGGCTCTTCGGTCCGGCCGTCGCCAGCCAGTACGGCGGCACCATCCTCTGGCTGGCCACCATCAGCATCCTCTGTCAGCTCGTCGTCAACCTGGAGGTGATGCGCTACGCCCTCTACTGCGGCGAGCCGGTCTACGTGGGATTTCTGCGGACCCGGCCGGGACCGAGAGTCTGGACGGCCTGGTACCTGCTGATGGATGTCAGCAATATCTGGCCCTTCATGGCGGCCACGGCCGCGGTGCCGCTGGCCGCGGCTCTGCTGGGCCATCTGCCGGGTGACGGGACCGTGCAGTTGCTGGGAATCTCCCTCTCCGAGGTGCGGTTGGTCAAGGTGCTCGGCTATGCCGTTTTCCTGCTGGCCTTTCTCCCCCTGATATTCGGCGGCACCATCTACCGCAGCATTGAGCGCCTGATGTCCCTCAAGGTCATCCTGGTGCTCGGTTTCCTCTGCATCCTGTCCGCCTTCACCGTCTCCTATGCCAGCCTGCAGGAAGTGGTGACCGGCTTTTTCAGGTTCGGAGCCTTGCCGCTGCGGGCCGATACCATCATCGTGGGGCCCCATTTCGAGTTGAGCGAGTCCCGCGGCGGCCACCGCTACACCGTCAAGGGAACCGTCGAGCCCGGCGGGACGCTGGTTACCGAGTTCGCGGCCTCACGCGGCCCCGAGCCGGAGCGATTCGGGATGTATGCCGCCGTGCCGGCCGATCTGGCGGAGGTGCGTCAAGGCCTGGTCGACCGCGCCACCTCGCTCTCCCGGGAGGACCGCTTCTTCGTGGAGGACACCGAGGATGGTGTCCGGCTGCGGCTGGCCGGACAGGTCCTGGCCGATCAGACCTGGAAGTTGGACCGGATCGAGGTCTTACAGGGTGGGCAGGCACAATCCCTTGATCGGCTGGAAGATCTTCCGGCCGCGGTAGCCGGCCGGGCCCGGTCGCTGTTCGCCTACCAGGGGGTGGAGAGAGTGGGCATCCTCGGCTACCTGTGGGAACACGGCGGCTTGCCCGACCTCAACTGGGCCATTCTGGCCGCCTTCGCCGCCATCGCCGGCATTGGAGGCACCGGCAACGCCCTCTGTTCCAACTATGCCCGCGACAAGGGCTGGGGGATGGGCAAGCTGGTGGGGGCCATCCCCAGCGCCGTGGGCGGCAGTTCGGTCACGCTGCTGCACGCCGGGAAGACCTTTCCTCTCGACGAGGCCAACCTGGGGCGCTGGCGCGGCTGGATGCGTTACGTCCGGCGAGACCAACTGGTGGTGTGGACGTTCTGCTGCTTCCTGGGGATGGCCCTGCCCTGCCTGGTCTCACTGGAATTCCTTCGGAACGTGCCGGTGGAGGGACACCGGGTGGCCGCCATGATCGCCGACGGCGCGGCCCGCAGGTATCCCGATCTGCAGTGGCTTCTCTGGCCCGCCACCCTGCTGTGCGGGTTCCTGATTCTGGCTCCGGGGCAGATCTTCTCGGGAGAAGCCATAGCCCGCCGCTGGACCGACGTGGTCTGGTCGAGCAGCCGGCGGGCTCAACGCCTGCGCGGCCCCCAGGTGCGCTACATCTACTACTCCATCCTGGGTATTTACGCCGTTTGGGGCGTTGTCTGGCTCTCCCTGTTCGAGCCCCTCACCTTGGCCATCATCGGCGCCGTGCTGGGGAACGTGGCGCTGGGGTCCACGGCCCTGCACACCCTCTACGTCAACCGCACCCTGCTGCCGGCCCGGATCCGGCCGCCCTGGTTCATGCAGGCGGGCCTGCTGATTTGCGGCGCCTTCTTCCTGGGCATCTCTGTCATCGTGTGGACCTATCTGTAGGGCTACGGCCGGCGCTTCATGCTGCCGCCATCGGCGCCGCTCCATGCTAGGAGGAACCGTCCTCATGTCACTTCTTCGAACGCTCTTGCTGTTGGCTCCGATGATGCTGGTCCTTCCGAACCCCGCCGGGGACCTCCCTCTGCGTGGGGACCCGGGCGCCAAACCGGTGCAACTGTCCGACGAGCACCTTGCCGCCGCCCGCCGGGACCGCCGGATCATCATCAACTTCGACACCATCTCCGGCGACCGCAATTTTGGGGGCCGCGACCCGGCCGAACTGGTGAAGTGGAAATTCCACGTCATCGACGCCGCTGGCGTCCAGATCGACAGCGTCTGGTGGTGTTGGGGGGAAGGCAACCAGTCACCGTGGCCGAGCTCGATCATGCCGCTCTATGACAGCGAGGGTTACCGCCGCTGGAAGGAGCAGGGCATCGACATCGCCGCCATCTTTGCCGAAGAGTCGAGGAAACGGGGCGTCGAAGCCTTCTACAACTACCGCATCAACGGCTCCGACAACGACCTGGGGCCTTTCAGCAAGCTCCCCATGAAGCTGAAGCACCCGGAATGGCTGATCCACACCTGGCCCGGGCCGGTCGGCCTGTGGAACTACGCCATTCCCGAAGTGCGCCGCTACAAGCTGAGCATTCTGCGGGAAATTGCGGAGCGGTTCGACTACGACGGTATCTCGCTGGACTTTGCCAGGGTGTGCCCGGTTCTGCCTCCGGGCAAGGCCTGGGCCAATCGGGACAAGATGAACGACTTCATGCGGGAGTTTCGCTCGATTACCCAGCAAGTGGCCCAGCGCCGCGGCCGGCCCCTGCTGGTCGGGGCTCGAATTCCGGAGAACCTGGAAGGCTGCCGCTTCGATGGCCTGGATATCGAGACCTGGGTCCGGGAAGGACTGGTGGACGTGCTGGCGCTGGGCATTCGCAACTTCGACGTGGACATCGCCGCCTTTCGCCCTATCGTGGCCGGCACCCACGTCAAGCTCTATCCCTCGGTGGATGACCACCACGCCTCCGACGGCTACGCCACCCCACCGATCGACATCTATCGCGGCGTTGCCGCCAACTGGTGGCGCCAGGGTGCGGACGGCATCCAGACCTTCAACTTCAACCACGCCCCCGATTTTCCCTTCCGCGGGGTCTGGGAAACCCACCTCAAAGCCTACCGGGAAATCGGCAGCCCCAAGACCCTTCACCGCAAGAACAAGCGGTTCGTGGCCCAGCGCCGCGGCGGCGGGCACGGTCCCACGGTCATCCCCAACCCCCAGGACTGGACCACGCCCCGCTGGATGTACTTCAACACCAACATGCTGGCCCCGCTGCCGGCCCCCCTGGCCAACGACGGCAAGGCCGATGCTCTCTTGACCGTGAACATCGCCGACGACGTGGACGCCGAGCGCGAGCATTTGGAAGGGCTTACGCTACGGGTACTGCTATCGGACCCCTCGGCCAAGGGACTGCCCGAGCAAAAGCGCCTCCAGGAAGTTATTGTGGCCACCATCGGCCATCCCGACAGCCGCCTGCTCAACATCCCTCCAGCCAAGGGAATCGAGAACCTGGTTGAAGCCCGCTTGAACAACGCCCTCTTGGGCAAGCCGATCTCGGACGGCGGCTGGCTGGTGTTCGACCGGCTGTCGCCCGACCAGTTTGCCGTTGGCGCCAACCTGGTCGGCCTCCGCCTCACCCGGCCCCGGCCGAGGACAGCCGAATCCATTCTGATTGAAAAACTGGAGGTGGAGGTCCGCTACCGCCGGCCCTGAGACGGCCCGCTGCGGCACCGCTTTCTGCGACTCCCTTGAGGAGGGGAAACTCCTGCGCGCCTGCTAATTCTTCCAGCCCTGGTCTTTTAGCTGGCGGCCCGGCCGGTGACCGCCTCCCGCAGGCCTTCCAGCAGCCCCTCCAGCTTGGCCTGACCGTATTCAAGCCGCCCGACCCGGTCGGCCAACTGCTTGATGTCGGCCCGCAGGTGCTCCTCAACCGTCACCAAACCACGGGAGGTTGAAGGCCGGTCGGCCGTCCGATTCCGACTGAAAATCCACGCCCCGGCGACATTCTGCTAGAATACGCCCCGGTAAATTCCATGAGCGATAAGTCAACGCTATTTGCGATCGATGGCCGCAAGGGCATTGTCTTCGGGGCGGCCGGCGGCATCGGGGCGGTGCTGTGCGACCGGATCGCCCGTGGCGGCGCCGAACTGGCCCTGTGCGACCTTCGGGAAGCGGCGGCAGAAGAGGGCGCCCAGAGAATCGTGGAGATGGGAGGGCAGGCCATCGGGTTGGGGTGCGACGTCAATCGGGAGAACGAAGTGGACCGGGCGGTGGAGCAGGCGGTGGAATACCTGGGAAGCCTGGACTTCGCCGTCAACCTGACGGTCAACCAGCAGCTCAACCCCATCGTGCGCATGACTCAGCAGCAGTTCGACCAGTCCATTCACACCAGTTTGGGCGGCAGCTTCCTGATTTCCCGGGCGGTGGGGAGAGTGTTGCTGGAACAGGGACGCGGCGGCAGCCTGGTGCATTTCAGCAGCATTGCCTCTTCAGCCGCCTTTGGGCGGGGCACCGGGGCCTACGCCGCCTCCAAGGCGGGCGTCAACGCCCTGGTCAGGGAGTTGGCGGTGGAATGGGCGCCCTTCGGAGTTCGCGTCAACGCCATCGCCCCCTGCCAGGTGCGCACCCCCATGCTGGATTCGGTGCTGGACAACCCAGCGCTTGAAGACCGTGGCGCCCTGCTGGAGAAGATCCTGTCGCGCATTCCGGCGGGACGCCTGGCGGAACCGGCCGACCTGGTGGGACCCTGCCTGTTTCTGATCTCGCAGGCCTCGCTCATGGTAACGGGGCACGTGCTCTTTGTGGACGGGGGGTTCATGGCCCAATGACTCCAACCGGAAACCACAAGCGCGGGTCGGCCCCGGCGGTGGATGCCGCCGCCCAGCTCCGGCTCTACGAGCGGATGGTGTTGATCCGCCGGTTCGAGCTGCGGGTGCAGCGCCTCTACCGGGACGGGAAAATCCCCGGCTTCATTCATCTCTACGTGGGCGAGGAAGCCACCGCCGTCGGGGTGTGCGCCCACCTGGGCCCGCAGGACGTCATCACCAGCACCCATCGCGGGCACGGCCACGCGCTGGCCAAGGGCCTGTCGCCCCAAAAGGCGCTGGCCGAACTGGCCGGACGGTCGACGGGATGCAATGGCGGCCGCGGGGGCAGCATGCACCTCTATGACGCCGAGACCGGCCTGCTGGGGACCAACGGCCTGGTGGGCGCCGGCATTCCGGCCGCGGTAGGAGCTGCGCTGGCCGAAAAAGTAGGCGGCAGCGGCGGCATCGCGGTGGCCTTCTTCGGAGACGGAGCCGTCAGCCATGGCGCCTTTCACGAGTCTCTCAACCTGGCGGCCACCCTGTCGGCCCCGGTGGTCTTTGTCTGCGAAAACAATCTCTACGCCACCAGCACACCCCTGGTCACCTCTACCCGCAACACCCGCATCGCCAGCCGCGCCGCCGCCTACGGCATCCCAGGAGAAAGCGTCGACGGCAACGACGTGCTGGCCGTCCATCGGGTCATGGAAAAGGCAGCGGAACGGGCCCGGGAAGGTCTGGGCCCCACCCTGATCGAGGCCCGCACCTATCGCACGGTGGGTCATCACGAGGGCGAACCCCTGGCGGGCACCTATCGGACCCAGGAGGAGATCGACCGGTGGAAGCGGAAGTGCCCGATTCTACGGCTGGGCCGAAGACTGACCCGGACCGGCACGGCTGGCAGAGACGAACTGGACGCCCTGGAGGCCCGGATCGAGTCGAGGATCGACGATGCCGAACAGTTCGCGCTGGATTCTCCGCTGCCGGCGGAATCCAGCGTCCACGATTCCGTCTGGGGTCCCGTGATCGAGGTGCCCGAGCGGCAATCGCCGCGACCGGAAACCCGTAAACAGGGCTGGCTGGAGGCTACCCGGGACGCTATCGCCTCCGAGATGAGGCGCAGCCCCAACCTCATCTACTTCGGCGAGGGCATCGGCCGGCGCGGCGGCAGCTTCGCCCACACCAAGGGGATGTGGGAGGAGTTCGGCGGCGATCGCATGATCGATACCCCCATCTGCGAGCTGGGCTTTACCGGGGCGGCCTTCGGGGCGGCGGCCCGGGGCTGCCGCGCCGTCAGCGACCTCATGTTCAGCGACTTCATGTTCGAGGCGGCTTCCCAGATCATTCAACAGGCGGCCAAGCTGCGCTACATGAGCAATGGCCAGTTCAGCGTGCCGCTCCTGATTCGGGCCCCCATGGGAGTGATCAAGAGCGCCGGCCCCCACCACAGCGGCGCCTACTACCCCATCTGGGCCCACTGCCCCGGCCTGATGGTGGCGGTTCCCTCCAACGCGGCCGATGCCAAGGGCCTGTTCACCGCCGCGCTGCGCAGCCGGGACCCGGTCATCCTCATGGAGCCCAAGGTGCTGCTTTCCAGTGAAGACGAGGTTCCGCATGGGGAATGGGTGGTCCCCTTCGGTCAAGCGGCCGTGGTGCGTCCGGGCAACGACCTGACCCTGGCGACCTGCGGGGCGCTGGTGCATCGCTGCCTGGAGGCGGCCGGCCAACTGGAGTCCCGGGGGGTCGGTTGCGAGGTGATCGACCTGCGCACCATCGTTCCCCTGGACGTGGACACCCTGATCCGGAGCCTGGACAAGACCCACCACCTGCTGGTAGTGGACGAAGCCTTCTCCATGTGCGGGCTGGGAGGCGAGATCGCGGCCGTTGTCATGGAGCACGGCTTCGACCTGTTGGATGCCCCGGTGGGCCGCATCCATACCGAGCCGGTGGCCCATCCCTTCAGCCCGCCCCTGGAAGCGGCCATCTCCCTCACTGTAGACCGTATCCGCGCCGCCGCCGAGTCCGTCCTGGCCGGGGTCGCGCCGGCGCCCAGACGCCTGGAGCGCAAGGCGGAATCCCCGCCGGCACCCACCCCCACAGCCCCACCGATGCCCAGCCCGCCTCCCCCCGAGGCGCCTGCGGACACCTCGCGGACACCTCCGGAAGCACCGGAACCGCCCCTGGTGGAAGGCGGCATCCCCATCACCATGCCCCACCAGGACCTCACCATCACCAAGGCCACCATCATGCGCTGGCTGGTGGAGAAGGGCGATGCGGTGACGAGCGGACAGGCCGTGGTGGAGGTGGAGACCGACAAGGCTCTCACCGAGATCGAGTCGCCGGCCGACGGCGTTCTGGCGCAGGTGATCGCCCCCGAGGGCACGGTGGTGAACCTGGGGGACCCGCTCGGCATCCTCAAACCGCAAGCCTGACGCTCGACCAAGGAGAATGGCATGAGGCTCGGGGCCACTATCGAGGACTACCTTCGGTCCAAGGACCCCCGGGACTACGTGGAGGAGTGCCGCGGGCAGGGGTATCGGGCCGTCAGTTGGCCGGAAGCTTTCGCGGGCGCCCGGGACGAGCTTGCCGAGATCAAGCGGACCTTCGCCGCGGCCGACATCGTGGTGGCCGAGGTGGCCGCCTGGGTGAACCCGCTGGATCCCGACGACGGGAAACGGCAGGAAAACCTGAGAAAAATCGCCGAGACCCTGGCCATTGCCGACGAGCTGGAGGCGGTCTGCTGCGCCACCGTGGTCGGCTCCTTCGACCCCAGCGGCTCGCCCTTTGCCCACGTGGGCCACCATCCTGACAACTTCGGGGAAGAGGCTTTCGAGGCGGTGGTCGAGTGGGTGAGGCAGGTCCTGGACGAAGTCAAGCCCCGCCGAACCCGATTGACGCTGGAGATGTCTCCCTGGACACTGTTGGACGGACCGGAGGTGTACCTCAGGATTCTGAAGGCAGTGGATCGGCAGGGACTGGCCGTGCACCTCGACCCGGCCAACGCCATCCGGGACCCCCATGACTTCTACTCCACCGGGCGGGTCATCCACCGCTGCTTCGACCTGCTGGGGCCCTGGATCCGCTCCTGTCACGCCAAGGATATCCACCACGCCCTGGATTCCAGGACGGTGGCCATTCAGGAGGTCCTGCCGGGACGGGGCGTGCTGGACTACGACACCTACCTGCGCCGCATCCAAGGGCTGTCTCCCGAAACGCCCCTGATCATCGAGCACCTGGCCACCGAGCCGGAGTACGAGGAGGCCGCCGGATACATCCGCCGGGTGGCCGAGGAGGCCGGGGTCGGCTTGTAGCTCCGGACCGTGTCGACGGGACAGCGGGGGCTGCCGGATGCAAGCGCTCAAGGAGGAATACCATGGGAAGCAGACTTGCCGGTAAAGTGGCCCTGATCACGGGCGCCAGCAAGGGCATCGGACAGGGCCTGGCCATCGGGCTGGGGGCCGAGGGGGCACGGGTGGCGGTCAACTTCAAGACCGACCCCGAGGGCGCCGAACAGACCGCCCGGCAGGTGTTGGAAGCCGGCGGAGAGGCTGACCTCTTCCAGGCCGACATCGGCTCCAGGACGGCCTTCGAAGGCATGGTGGAGGCCGTCTGCCGGCGGTTCGGCCGCCTGGACGTTCTCGTCAACAATGCCGCCCGCACCCGCTTCGGCCCGTTCTTCGAAGTGACCGAGGAGGACTTCGAGGACGTGGTCTCCACCATCCTGAGAGGTCCTTTCTTCGGCTCCATGGCCGCGGCCCGCGCGATGATGGAAGAAGGAGGCGGGTCCATCATCAACATCAGTTCCATTGCCGTCAGGCAGATCATCCCCTTCCATTCCAGCTACACCATGGCCAAGGCCGGCCTGGAAGCCCTGACCCGGCAACTGGCCCTGGAACTGGCGCCGCAGGTCCGGGTCAACTGCGTAGCTCCGGCCGCCACCAGCAACGACCGCAATCGCGCCTACGACCCCGACTTCGACCCCAAGTGGGCCGCCGTCACCCCCGCCGGCAGAGTCGGCCAGGCGGAGGACTACGTGGGGCCATGCGTCTTTCTGGCCAGCGAGGAAGCCGCCTATGTCACCGGCCAGATCCTGACGGTGGACGGCGGCTGGACGCTGCGGGGCTGCACTCCCGACATGTCGGATTTCGACTTCTCCGAAGACCGGAGCCGGGGCTGAGCCGCCGCAACCTGCCGCCCAGCCGCCCGACCGGGATCCACCACAATGTCCTCCTCCATTCTGCTGATCGACTACAACTTCGACTGGGTCCTGCGGGAGGGCTATCTCAATCCCCGGACCCGGGCCGGCTTCCTCACCCTGGAGGAAGTGGTCTCGACCTGCGGAGAACTCGGCGCCGACGGGCTGGAGCTCATGCACCCCTACTGGGAGGACCACTCGGCCCGGCAGCTCAAGAGGATGGCCGCCGAGGCCGGCCTGCCGCTGGTCTGCTATATCTTCCATTCGGACCTGATCGTCCCCTCAGGCTATGGCCGGGAGGCGGCGGAACGCACCTTCAGGCTGCTCGACAGGACGGCCGAGATGGGCGCCCGGCTGGCCATGATCGTGCCGGGAACCGTCAAGCCGGGGGTCCCGCTGGCCGAGCAGCGATCCTGGCTGGTGGAGGGCCTGGCGGCCTGTGCGGCCCATGCGCAATCCGTCGGCATCACCCTGGTGGCCGAAAACATCGACTATCCGCCGGTTCAGCCCCTCATGGGAACGGGGGCTGAATGCGCCGCCATCGCAGCAGAGATCGATTCCCCCGCCTTTCGCCTGATCTTTGACACTGCAGCACCCCTATTCGTTCACGAAGCGCCTCGGCAGGCTATGGCCGCAATGGCGCCCTACCTGGCCCATGTTCATCTGAAGAACGCCCGCCCGCTGAAACCCGGAGAGCCAGCCGGCCGCTACCTGGACTCCACCCGGGGACGCCGCTTCCAGGGGACCTCCCTGCGGGAAGGCGTCGTGGATCTCAAGCCCCTGCTGGCTGAGCTTCAACGCCTGCATTACAACGGCTGCCTGTCCATCGAGTACCAGGGCGAAGCCGACCCCCGCGATGTCCTGCGCCAGGACATCGCCTACGTGCGGCGCCTGCTCAGGTAGGGCCGGACGACGGGCCGCGCCGGTGTCCCGCGGAGCGCGGGTGTCCCGCCGGCACAATGTTCGGCACATCCTTTCCCCCAGCTTCTCCTGGAAAAGCTCTCGCTGCCCAGCGAATGGGGTAAACGGCTCAACCACAAAAAGCACAAAAGGCACAAAACAAGGCTCCAGTCTTGCCCAATCCCGTTTTGTGCCTTTTGTGGCCGTTGGACGGAGAGCCGGGTTTTGTGAGCGCTGATTCCTGAATGAGATTTGAGACCTGCCGATTCAAGCGTATGTGCTTCTTGTGGCCATTCAGGCACAGAGGGCACCTGCCCTCGAATTTCCTGTCCCCTCTCCCGACCCGTAAAACTCTTGCTTGCGGGATTTTGCAAGAGGCACCAATAGATTGTTCCCGGGCGACAGCGCGGGGTGCCGGATAGCCGCGAATGCGGCGGCGGTCACCCGGTCGTGCCTTCCTCCACCTTTGCAATCAGAGCCTTCAGATTGGCGTAGTTGATGTGCATGGCCTCGATCAACGATCCGCTGGGCGGTCTGAAGTGGGTGGCCAGGGCCAGCACCGCATCCGAGCGGTGCCGGCGCAGGTTGCGCAGAATGGTGAGGTAGTCCACCTGGCCGTCCCCCAGGGCGCGCCAGCCGAAGTCGACCCCGGGCCCGTCCAGGATCTGGACGTCCTTCATGTGGAGGCTGTGGAGGTAGGGTCTCAGATTGAGGAAGCCGGCGGTGGCCTGGTCCCACTCGGCGGAGAGCAGGGCGTCGGCTGGCGACCACTGGACCCTGAGCCTGCCGGAACCCAGGCGCTCGGCCAGCCGGCGGAAGTTGCCGGTGGAGCTGACGTAGTTGAAGGGCCGCATGCCCAGCACCAGGTCGACGTCGTACTTCTCGGCCTGTTCCAGCATCAGGGAGAAGGCCTTGACCAGCTTCTCCATGTCCATTTCAGCGATGATGCCGCCCCGGGTCGCCCAGCGCATGGGCCAGGTGGGTCCCCCGTAGCCGCGCTCCCCCGGCCAGACGAAGCTGTAGGAGAGCACCGCCGGGGCGCCCAATCGGGCGGCGATCTGCATGGACCGGACCACGGCCTTGAATTCCTTGAGAAATTCGGGATGCCGGGTCATGTTCTTGACGTCCAGGTCCAGCAGCGGCAGGTTGTGGAAGGGAATCCAGCCGCTGAGCATGAGCAGCTTGCGCCCATAGTGGGCCAGGCGCTCGCCCACGCGGTCCACCTCGGCATCGCTCATCTCGGGAATCGACGGCACTCCCGGGACGGATTGGAACCAGACGTGCTCGATCCCGATTTCCCTGGCGACCTCCAATTCCTGGTCCAGGGTCAGCTCGTCCGCGTCCCGCAACTCGTCGATCCACATGGCCAGTTTGAACCGGTAGTGGGCTTCCTGACCTCCGGGCCGGTCGGTAGACTCCGCCAGACCCGCCTTCGCCAACAGGGTCGATGCCAAGCCGGCCTGCAAGGTCCGGCCCACAAACCTTCTGCGATCGTGAATCATCCTTGCCTCTCAATGTCTCAGCAGCGGGCGCGGTGAATCCCGCCGCCAGTTTCCCCTCCAGCTCAAGGACGGATCAGAGCGCTTGCCGATCTTGGAACCATGCGCCCTGACTCAGGGCTGACGGCGGCGACAGTGTCTCAGAGGCTGTCGGCGCCGTCGGTCAGCCAGTCCAGGGTGAAGCGGGCCAGGAGCATCCTGGCGTGCCATTCGGACTCGTAGAGGCACAGCACCGTCATGTCGGGGGCGATGGCCATATCCGAGTAGCCGGAGTATTCCTGGTGGAGAAGTTTGGCCACCGGCCAGGTTCGGCACTCGTCGTAGCTCATCCGAACCGTCAGTCGAGCCCGCTCGGCCTGGCTCGAGGGATGGGCAAGCAGGACACGATTTTTCCCGTGCTTGTCGGCAGTGGTGAATCGAACCAGGCTGCCCTGCACCGAGGGCTCGGGCATCCCCGGGTCGAAGTTGACCTCCGACCAGGTCTCTCCCCCGTCCTCGCTCCAGGCATAGGCACGCAGAAGCTTGTTCTGCCGGCTGCGCATGTTCATATAGATACGCCCGTCCACCGTCTCCACTGACATCGACTCGTCCGAGAGGTCGATGTCCAGCGGTTGGCTGCGCCGCCAAGTCCGGCCGTGGTCATCGCTGTACATTGCGTAGGAGAACTGGACCTTGCCCCAGCCGGCCGGCCTCCAGGTTCTGGGCCCCGGCGACAGGTCGCCCCAGCTCGAGACCAGCAGCCGGCCGCTTGATAGCTGGATGCCGTGGCCCGGACCCGCGCCGAGATAGCTCCAGGAGGGATCGGCGACTTGTTGGGTGATCTCTCGTGGCCGGCTCCAGGTCGCCCCTTCGTCGCTGCTCTTCGAAACGAACACCCGTTGGTTGTTCTTGCAGAAGACGAAGACCACCTCCCCTGTTTGCCGGTTCACCACGGGCACGGGCTGGTTCACCGACAGGTCGCCGTCGTCGAAAAGCACCTGTAGCGGGCCCCAGGTGAGTCCCTGATCGGTGCTGCGCTTCAGCACCAGGTCGATGTCGGCATCGTCGCGGCAACTGTCCCTGCGTCCCTCGGCAAACGCCAGAGTCGTTCCCCCGGGAGTCATCACCAGCGCCGGTATGCGGAAGCAGTGGTACCCCGCCTCGCCCTTGGTAAAGACGGTGACCTTCTGCAGTGGCTCGGGCAGGGCGTCCCGGGGGGATTGGGACATCGTGCACGCGTTGCTCCCAATCGTCAGGACGCCGAGAAACAACCAACCTGGCCGACAAGCGACTCTCATCATCAACTCCTCCGTCTCGGTTGCAGATCCGTCAGCTTTTCCTCCAACCTCCCACGACCCGCGTCCCGCCCCCCTCAATCCGCCAGGATCGATTCGGCGTAGAGCATCTCGCCGCTAAGCCCGTCGTAGTACTGAAAGATTACCTGGGGATGGCGGTAGGCCACCCAGCGGTCGGTGCCTTCCTCGACCGGGTTGTTGAAGGCGTTGTTGACCTGCACCACGCAGTAGACCGGCCGATTTCGCATCAGGAGGGGCGTGTCCGGCTGCATGAAGCTCGACCAGCGGATCTCCACCCGGCGTCCCTGGGAATCGTAGGCGCCGTTGGTGGGACGCCCGCCCTCGCTGCTCAGCGGGTGGTTGCTCGAGTTGTGGGGTCCGGAAGCGAATTCCCAGACGCGGTCGGTGATCTTGATGGCGAAACTGTTGTGCAGGTCGCCCGTCAGCACAAAGACCGGCTTGCCCAGCGAGTCCCAGAAGCGGATCAGGTCCTCCCGTTCCTCCAGGAACACCGTCCAGGCGTCGTCCTTGTTGGGGACGGGCTCCGGCCCATAGGCCCCCACGTGAGGGATGGTGAAGTTGACTGAGGAGACGATGAAAAACAGGTCGGCCCGGCTGGCTTTCATCTCCCGCTTCAACCAGTCCTTCTGAGGAGCGCCGATCATGGAAACGCCCTTCTTTCGGGGCTGGTTCATGTGGTGCATCATGCGGTGGCTGCGGGTGTCCAGGAAGAAGAAGTCGGCATTGCTGACCGACTTCCGGAAGTGCGACACCCGCCCGATGGAGTAGGCCGCCATGCCGTCGGCCCTGGCGGCGGGCCGGATCTTCAACCGGTTGGCATCCAGCACCTCCACGATCCGGTAGACACCGGCGTTGGGGTCGCCGCCCTCGGTGTCGCTGGGTCCATCCATGACGCCGGCATCGGGGGTGCCCCAGTGCACGTGCAGGGTGGCCGTCTCCCGGGGGTCCAAGCGGCTGAAGTCGGCTTCGGGATCGGCCAGGATGGAGCTTCCGGCGGTGAAGGCGGCCCGTCCGAACAGAAAGTCATGGGGAGGATCCACCGGGTTGCTCCAGCCCAGGTAGTCGTACCAGGCCTTCAGGGCGATGTCTCGGAAGACGGGACGCCGGTTGCGCAGACCCACCTCTCCGGCTCCGTAGACGTCGTTGACGATCTCGTGGTCGTCGAAGGTGAAGTAGGAGGGGACCACCCGATGCCAGTCGGGCAGGTGCTCTCCCCGGTCCAGGTAGAGCTTGTAGTTCTCCCAGACGCCCACGATGTTGGGCATGACCTCCACCACCTCGGGTGTCTGCCCGGCGGAAAGGCCCACTTGCCGCAGCCAGTCCTGGGGAGGGTACCGGCGCTTCTCCTCGTACAGCCAGTCCCCGTTGAGAATGGCGAAATCGATCCGGGCCCGACTGCCGGCGCCCTGAAGCTCTCTGAGCATGGTGGCGAAGGCGGGCAGGCTCGATCCGAAGGCCCCCGGACCGCCGGTATTCTGGTTGTTGCCGCAGGCGAACTCGAATCGGAAGTTGAAACGTCCCTCCGGGTTGTGCCGGGGATGGCGCACGTCGTCGGGGCTGGGCAGGGTATGGAAGGTTCCCCCGGGACCCGGAATCTCCTCCGCCCCGTCCAGCCAGACCAGCCGATAGTGGTATCGGGTGTTTGAATCCAGGCCGGCGAGGTGAACCCAGCCGGTGTTGTCCCGCTCGACCCGAGTCTCCACCGCCGGGGAAAGGGAATCCAGTCGCTCGGACTCGGTCCCGTACCTGACGGCGAACTTCCCGGAGCGGGCCGTGCGGGCCCAGACCCCCATCTTGTGGGCCTCCACCCGGCCCAGCATGGCGCCGTGGGTAAAATGGGTCGCCTCATCGGCTCCGGGCTGCGTCCGGGGCTGGCACCCCGGTCCGACCTGAACCATCACCAGGGGGATCAACCAGGCGAGAGATTTCATCGGGTCTCCTCCAGGAGTTTTTCCAGGACTCGGCTATCAGAGGTTCGAATTCCCTTCATTTCCCAGGCGGTGAGGGCGTGGACCCTCGCCTCGCCCCTGACGGCAACCAGGGACACTCCCAGGCTGTCGCTGCGGGTGGGGTAGATCCGCTGGGTCAGGCACTGCCGGCCGTTGGCAAAGACCTCCAGGATGGAACGGTCCAGGAAGACTCGCAGCTTCAGCCGTTCCCCCGAAGCCAGCTCGAAGGGGGCCTCCTGAACGGGCACGTCCTGCGACTCGGTATCCCGCCTCATGATGGGGAACGGCCTCCAGATCTCGGGGTTCAGGCTGGACCGGGTGGTGTCGATGAGCAGAGATCCTTCCCGGCGGTCGCAGAGAATCACCGTCTGCTCTTCCCCACCCGGGCTGCAGCCAACCTTGAGTGCCAACGCCCCCGCCTCCGCAAGGCTGGCCTCCAGTCCCAACTCCAGGCTATCGCCCCTGAGCTCGTCAAAGGGGAGTTCCCGGCCGGGTGCAAGCTCCAGGTCGCGCCACTGCCCTCGGACCGTCCGCAGGCTCTCCAGCTCCGCGGCCGGCTCGATCCGCAGGGAGCCGTCCGGGTCCAGCGACAACACCCGAGGCAGGGTCATCACTCCCAGGCCGCGCAGCGGTTTTTCCCGGCTCTGCTGATCGAGGGCCCAAGTCCAGAAAATCCTCCGGCCCTGGTCGTCCAGCAGGCTTTCCGGGGCAAAGCAGGCGCCTCCCGGCCAGTTCATGCGGTGGTGCTCCTCGGGGAAGAAGGTTCCGTTTCGGTAGCGGCCCAGGTAGCAGCGAGCCCCCCGGGGGTGGCTGATGCAGAGCAAGGCGTGCCGATTACCCAGGGGGAAGAAGTCCGGACAGGCGCAGTCTTCTTCCTCGCCGGTCCAGGCAGGGTCGGGACGGTAGAAGGGCCGCTGGTACTCCCAGTGGACCAAATCGTCGGAGGTGAACCGATAGACCGTGTCCCACCGGTCATCGGGCTTCACCTTCCCGCCCAGAATGGCGTGGTAGCGGTCTCCTTCCAGCCAGGCATGGGGGTCGAACACGTTGTAGACTCCCCAGCCCGGATCTCCCTCTCGGGGCTCGGGAATTACCGGATTGTGCGGGCTCTTGCGCCATTGGACCAGGTCGTCGTCACCGGGGACCGCCAGGCAGGTTCCGGAGCCGACCCCGTGGTAGATGAGCACCGGCCGGCCCGCCTTGTCGAGGAAGGCCCCGCCGCTGAAGATGCCCACCTCCGGATCCCCCCGGTCAGGTTTCAGGGCCGGAGGATGGATGGTCCAGTCCAGCAGGTCGGGGCTGCTGGCGTGGCCCCAGCAGTGCCCTTGATGCGGCAGGCTCGGATCCTGAAAGATGTAGAAGAGGTGGTAGCGCCCCCGCCAGTAAATGGCCCCGTTGGGGTCGAAAGGGCGGCATTCCCCTTCGGGTGCGGTGAAGTGATAGCGGGGGGCGTGCCTATCGGATGCCATGCTTCAATATGCTATCTTTGTCCCCCGGTTGAACGCAACGGTCCCCACCGCGGCGAGCCGGCTGAACCGACACCGTGGTTCCGGGACCATTGAACGAGGAATGGAAGCATGAAGATCCGACGCATCGACACGGCCTTCTACCGGTTTCCTCCCCACCGCAAGATCGTGGACGCCATCCAGGAAGTCGAATGCCTGGAGGTGATCGCCGCCACCGTTCATACCGACACCGGAGACGAGGGGTTCGGCTTTACCTACACCATCGGCCGGGGGGGATGGGCCACCAAGGTGATGCTGGACACCGAAGTCGTGCCCCTGATCCTGGGGGAAGACCCCAGAGACACCCAGCGGCTCTGGGAGAAGATGTGGTGGGGACTGCACTGGGTGGGCAGGCACGGGGTGACCCTGCTGGCCTCCTCGGCCATCGACATCGCCCTGTGGGACCTGAAGGCCCGGCAGGCCGGCCAGCCGCTCTTCCGCTTTCTGGGGGCGGCCCGCGACCGCACTCCCGTCTACAACACCGACTGCGGCTGGCTGAACCACGGCGTGGAGGAGATGGTCCGCGAGGCTGCCGCTTGCGTGGAGCGGGGAATCCCCGGGGTCAAGATCAAGGTGGGCAAAGAGAGCCGCCTGGAAGACGTGGCCCGTGTCCGGGCGGTGAGGAAGGCGGTGGGCGAGGACGTGAAGCTCATGGTCGACGCCAACCTGCGCTGGAACGCGGCCGAAGCCATGGCCCGCTGCCGCCTGCTGGAGGATCTCGACCTCTTCTGGATGGAGGAACCTTTGGGTGCCGACGACGTGCTGGGGCACGAGCAGTTGAGCCGGCGCACCTCCATCCCCATCGCACTGGGCGAGAACCTCTTCAACCGGCACGTCTTCAGGGAGTACCTGGCTCGGGGGGCCGCCGGCATCCTGCAACCCGACGTCGGCCGGGTGGGTATCACCGAGTGGCTGAGAATCGCCGCCCTGGCCCACAGCTTCAACGCCTCGGTGTCTCCCCACTTGATGATGGAGATCCACGTCCACCTGGTGTGCGCCACCCCCAACGCGCTCTTCGTGGAGCAGGTCCCGATGCTGGAACGGTTCCTGCAGCACCCTCTGGAAATCGAGGGAGGTTACGCGGTTCCTCCCGAACGTCCCGGCCACGGCGTGGCCTTCGACGACGACAAGGTCAGTGCCTACTGCCTGGAGAAGAGCTCCTGGCAGTGAATGGGGTGGCATCCCAAAATGACGTTAAACACGCCCCTGCCTCTCTGCGTTCCCCTCAAGAGTACACCCCTCGGGGAAAAATGCGGGCTCGCGCTCGTTCGCCTGGTTGCAGCCGTTCTTCTGCTGGCGCCGGCGCAGGCCCAGGACAGGGCGACCACCGGCAAGATCACCGGGCTGGTATCAGACACCACCGGGGGAGTGCTGGCGGGCGCCACGGTGAGGGTCGTGAACGTCGACAATGGTCTGATCCGCGCCGGAGTGTCCGACGACTCGGGGTTCTACAGCGTCCCGCTGCTGCCTCCCGGTTCCTACGACCTCGACGTCGAATTGGCCGGCTTCGGTACGGCGGAGCTCGACGAGGTGACCCTTACCGTCGGGGCAGTCCGAACGATCAACTTCACCCTGGCTCCGGCAGGCATCGCCCAGACAATCACCGTGACCGCTCAAACCTCCGCGGTGGAAACCACCACCGATACGGCCGACGTGGCCCTGGACAGTCAGGCCATCTCCAACCTGCCCATCAACGGCCGGCGGTTCCACGATTTCCTCACGCTGACACCCACGGCCCAGGTCGAGCCTCAGCGCGGTCAGATCTCGCTGGCAGGCCAGCGCGGCATCAACGGGAATGTCAGCATCGACGGAGCCGACTACAACCAGCCCTTCTTCGGGGGCGTCCGAGGCGGCGAGCGCTCCCGGTTCACCTTTACCATTCCCCAGGAGGCGGTGCGCGAATTCCGGGTCGTGAAGGCCGGCTATTCCCCCGAGTTCGGGCGGTCCAGCGGCGGGCTGGTCAACGCCATCACCAAGTCGGGAACAAACACTCCGAGGGGGTCGGCCTTCTACCTTCTGCGGCCGGAGCAACTGGCGGCCCGTAACGCTTTCGGGCAGGATGCGGCTCCGACCCAGCACCAGTTCGGCGGTTCCCTGGGTGGAGCGCTTTCACGGGACCGCGCCTTCTATTTCGTTGCCTATGAGCAGCAGGAGTTCAAGGCCCCCCGCGAGGTGCGGTTCACGCGGCTCGACAACTTCTCGCCCACCGCCGCCAGCCGGGAAGGATTCGACCACTTCCGGAGCCTGGAGACCCCGTTCGAGGTGACCAACGACGCCAAGGCCTGGCTGGCCCGTATCGACTTCAACCTGCCTGCCGGCAACCGCTTCAATCTCCGCTACAACGGCAGCACCAACCGGGCGCTCAACTCGGACGGCGTGGGCAACGTCATTGTACCGACGACCCATCGCTCGCTGGAAACCAACGGAACCGAGGAGGACCAGACCCAAACGGTGGTCGCCCAGTTCACCAGCGTGGCGTCGTCCGGGCTGCTCTTCGAGCTGCGCGGGCAGTACTCGCGCGAGGATCGTCCGCGTTCGGCCAACGCCCTCAAGCCGCTGGTCGATCTCTCGCTGGGTGAGTTCGGGACCCGCAGCTTCCGCCCCACCACCCAGTTCGACTGGAGGGCCCAGGCGGCCGGCAACCTGACCTGGATCGTCAACGACCACAACCTGAAGGCGGGATTCGACTACAACCACGTCTTCATCGATCAGGAGTTCGGCTTCTTCCAGAACGGCGGCTACCTGGTCTTCGGGTCGGACGTCGAGACGACCCTCGATATCATCGGGGCCGGCGGGGCCATCCCCAACCGTTTCGGCTCGCCGTCGTTGATCTACCTGCAGCAGGTCGGCAACCTGGAGGCATCCTTCGCAACCGACGAGGTGGGACTGTTCATGCAGGACCAGTGGCGGCTGGCTCCCACCCTGACGGTCAACTTCGGCCTGCGCTGGGACGGCCAGTTCAACCCCACCCCGGACGCCGAAAACGCTTTCCTGATCGATCAGTTGTGCGGCGTGACCTTTCCCGGCGGCCGCCGGGTGGACCCGACCGCCATCCCGAGCAGCGGCCGCCAGTTCGGACCGAGGGCAGGTCTGGCCTGGGATCCGGCCGGAAACGCCAGGACCGTGGTGCGCGGGTTCGCGGGCATCTATTACGCTCGAACGCCCCTGCTGCTGCTGGCCGCCCCCATGAACAACTTTCGGGTGCCTCCAGGGGACCTGAGCGTGTCCCTGCCATTCCCGGCGCCGCCTGGAAGCCCCCACCTCACTCTGTACGACCAGATGAAACTCATCGGGATCGATCTGAACCGGCGGTCGCTCGACAATCTACCGACGCTGGCTCCGGGCCAGATCGCCGCCATCGCCGAGGCCCTCGGCATCGAGAACAACCCCTTCGCCGGAGCGAGGGTCACCTCGGTGGACGTGAATTTCAAGAATCCGATGGCGCGCCAGTTCGGTGGCGGCCTGCAGCACGAGGTCCGTCCCGGCTGGTCGCTGGGGGCCGACCTGCTGGTGGTCGACACCACCCGCCTGGAACGGAACCGGGACCTCAACGTCGCTTTGCCGGCGGTGCGGGTGGACGACCCGGCCCAGCGCCCGTTCTTCGGTCTGCGCAGCGGGACCCGGCGTCCGGTCCCGGGGCTTGACAGCGTCACCGTCCGGGAGTCGACCGCGGAGTCCTTCTATCGGGCGCTGACCATCAGTTCGGAAATCCGCCGCTCCTGGGGACAGCTCAGCGCCCACTACGTGCTGTCGAAGAACGAATCGAGCGACGACAACGAGCGGGACGCCGGGGGAATATCCTATGAGAACGGGTATGACCTGGCTGCCGAGTACGGTCCCAGCCTGCTCGACCGGCGCCACCAGTTCCACGCCCACGGTGTCGTCCTGCTGCCCGGAGAGCTTGACGTCTCGACGGGCATGTCCATTCTGTCGAGCGCCCCCTTCGACGCGCGCATGGGCACCGATTCCAACCAGGACCGGGGCGGCGCCGACCGTCCCTACCGCGCACCCGGAGTGCCTTTCACCAGAAACGCCTTCCGCAACAAGCCGACCGCCGATCTCAACCTCCGGGTGCAGAAGCGCGTTCCATTGGGCGAGACCCGGCAGGCCGTCCTTTCGCTGGAGTTCTTCAATCTGCTGAACCTCGACAACGTGACGCTGAATCAGGGGTTCCCGACGGTCGCCAACTACTGCGCCGGTTCACGCGACCTCGCCTGCGGACTGAGCGGACAGCCGACCAATCCGAACTTCGCCCAGATCCGGGGACAGGACGGCCAATACCTGGCGGGAAACATCCCCGGACCGCCATTCCAGGTGCAGGTCGGCTTCCGGCTGCTGTTCTAGCGAGGTGGGGCCTCAGACCGACAAACCGAGAAAAAGATATCCACGAAGGGGCACGAAGGACGACGAAGGGACACGAAGAACAACCAGAAGAGGGCAGGGCGGTCAGGACACGGTGGGGCCGTCTCCGGCCAGGGTGGTGCGGTGCATGATGCGCTTGTAGATTCCGTTTTCCCAGGGGCGGCCGCGGTGGAGGCAGGAACGGTTGTCCCACATCACCAGGTCGTTGGTCTTCCAGCGGTGCCGATAGACGAATCGCGGTTGGGTCGACCAATCCAGAAGTTCCTTCAGCAGGGCGCTGCCCTTCTCGCGTTCCCATCCGATGATGTGGGAAGCGTAAGACCCCACGTAGAGGGCTTTTTCTCCCGTCTCGGGGACGGCTCGGACCAGCACATGGCGAACCGGCGGCGTTTCCTTTCGGAAGGCCTCGGTCAACAGGCCGGGAGCGATCTGGGCACGGGAGTGGGCCATGCTGTGCTCGGCGACCAGGCCCTCCAGTTGGACCTTCCTGGCGTCGGGCAGAGCCGCATAGGCGGCACGAAGGCTGGCGTACTCGGTCTCGCCCCCGCGGGGCGGCACCACCTTGGCCGACAGCATGGAGGCCCGCAGGGGGACCGCCTTGAATGAGCCGTCGGAGTGCCAGAGATTGTTGCCGGACTGGTAGAGGGAACGCTTGTCCCGGGGAGGGATGAGGCGGCCTTCCTCATCCACGTTGGCGATGCGGTTGATAAAGCCGCCGCCTCCGTAGGGATCGCTGGCCATGGTCACCTGCAGCCGGCCGAAGCCCCGGGTGAAGGCCACCTGCTGCTCGTCGGAGATGTCCTGGTCGTGGAAGACCAGCACCGAATGCCTGTAAAGGGCCCGGCGAAGCTGGGCAAAAGTTTCCTCGGAGTGGGGAGAGCCCACCTCGATTCCCCGCACCTCGGCTGCGATGTGCTCTTCCAGCGGGAGGATGGTCATGCCCATGGAGCCATCCCTCGGGAGACCGGTGGCCGCCCTCAATCGCCCCGGCGGCCCTTGCGATACTGGTCCCGGACATTGCGGGCAAGACGCTTGAGCCCACGCCCGGCTTTCTCGATTTCGGGGCGAGCCTCCCGCCAGGCTTCCTTGGCGCGGGGCTTGACCTCTTCCTCGAGAACCTCTCGGGCCTTGGCGCGAGCCTCCGGGTTCTGGACCAGCACCCGGGCGGCGGTGACGACCAGGCGGCGAAGAAGAGTCATTGCAGGTTCCCCTTTTTTCGAATCCTCGAAGCGGGTCCGTTTGCCGAAGCGGTCGGGGGACGACTACTCCATATTCTATCCCCTCTGAAGCCGGCGCGCATCCAGCAACATGCGGACGAACTCTTTCATGTAGAGCGCGTTGTCGTGCCAGGTGCGGGCGCTCACCAGGTTGCCGTCCCGCACGCAGCCGTGGTCCACGAAGGTGGCGCCGCAGATCTCGACGTCGAATCGACACTTGGGCACGGTCGCCATCCGCCTTCCCCGGACGAAGCCCGACGCCGCCAGGATCTCGGCTCCGTGGCACACCGAGGCCACGGGCTTGCCGGCTTCAAAGAAGTGGCGAACGATGTCCATCAGATGTCTATCGTAGCGCAGATACTCCGGCGCCCGTCCCCCTGAAACAAAGAGACCCGCGTACCCCTCCGGCTCGACGTCCCGAAAGGCGATGTCGGAGTTCCAGTGGTAGCTGGGCGATTCCCGGGTCACCTCCCACCCCGGCGGAATCTCATGGATGACCAGGTGGTAGCGGCGTTTTTCCGGAGCCGCCACCACCGCTTCGAACCCCTCCTCCTGCACCCGATAGTACGGGTAGAGAGTGTCCATGGCTTCCGACGCGTCGCCGATGACGATCAGGATCTTTTCCATCCGGTCCTCCCGATTGTGGTGTCGTTATTTTGCCCTGCCCGATGCGGTCTGTCATCCCCTGCGCAACGGGAGCAGGAAGAGACCGCAGGCGGCCAGGAAGAATAATCCCGCAATGTAGTAGAACACGGCATGCACGGCCTCGGGACGGTAAAGCCACCCCGCGATCACCGGAGAAGGTGCGCTCAAGGCCAGACGGGAGAAGGAGACGAACCCGATGGCGGTGGTGGTGGTGCGTCCCCCGGCCACGTCCAGGGCGGCGGCGGTCAGCACGGGCTGGTCGCTGTAGAGGAAGACCCCCATGAGCAACAGCAGCAGCGGAAAGACACCCAGGTGGCCGTACCAGGCCATCAGCAGGGTCAGTACCCCCAGAGCCAGCAGGTTGGGCACCAGGACCGTCTTTCGTCCGAACCGGTCCGAGAGATGGCCCAGCAGCGGCGAGGCGGTCATCCCGACCACACCCAACAGCGAAAAGTAGATTCCCCGAGTCTGGTCGCTCAAGTCCAGCACATCCTTGGCGTAGAGGGCGATCACCGCGGTGAAAGCCACAAAGGCCATGCCCCGCAGTCCCGCGATGGCGATGATTCCCCACAAGACGCCGTTCCTGAACATCTGCCGGGTGTAACCGAGCTGGTCCGAAAGCTTGGAGCTCTCCGGAGTCGAAGGCGAGCCCGGCTGGCGGCTTCCGATGTCCCGAAAAGCCCAGTGGACGGGAAACATCAGGAGCAGGGGAAGCAGGGCATAGGAGCCGATGATGCTTTGCCAGGCGAGGATTCCCAACAGCAGGCCGGTAGTGGCCGGTCCCAGGATCTCGCCCACGTTGCCGCCGACCCCGTACACCGACAGGGCGAAGCCGCGCCGCTCGGCGAAGCGGTTGGAGAGAGAGGCCATGGCCGGCAGATGCCAGAGAGAGGAGGAAGCGGCCACGATCGCCATTCCTATAAGGACGGTCACATACCCGGGAGCCGTACCGACCACCATCCAGCCGATTCCGAAACCGCCCATGCAGACGGTCATGACCAGGCCCCAGTAACGCTTGAACAGGTCCATCGCCACCCCACCGGGCAGATCGATCAGGCCGGCCACTACTTCCTGCACCGCCGAAATGGAGGTGGTCTGCAGATTGGAGAGGGCGAAGGTCTCCCGAATGTTGGGAAACAATACCAGCAGGCTGTGCTGGAAGGCGTGGAACAGCGTGTGGGAGGCGGAGATCCCCGTCAGGATAAAGCCGCGCTTCCCTCGCAGATCTCCCGGCCGGCCGCCTTGAGAGTGGGGCGTGTTCATTCGGATTGCGGGCGGAACTGAAAGAACCGGAATCGGTATCGGACCGAACCGATTTCGGGGCGCACCATAGCGCCTTGGGTGGGAATTGTAAAGCAGATCCGAGCCGATCCGAGCCGCCGTCGCCTCCCACCGGATCGACTGCGGGCGAAGCCCCACCCGGGAACGCGGGCGTCCCGCCCGCATCCTTATTCCTCGCTGGAGGTGGTGGAGCGTCAGCGCAACGTTGCCGGCAGGCAGCCACCCTGCCGGCGTGAACTGCCATGGCCAGTCCGAATGAAAGGCAAGGCCCCGTTACCCTTCGATCCCAGCGGCGGAGTCGGCCAAGGCCGTGCCGGGCAATTGTGCGGGCGGGACGCCCGCGCTCCCGGGTGGGCATCATCCACACCTTAAACCGGGAACATGGTTTACATCCTGCCCGGGAATCGGGCACGAAGGCTTGTGCTGGCCTCAAGAATCACTCCCCCCTGGAGGGGGAGTCGGAGAGACAAGGGCTCCGCCCGCAGTCGATCCGGAGGGGGGCAAACGCGGCGTTCCGGGAGTGACGAGCAGCAGCAGAGGCGGCGGGGAATTGGTGGCGCCGTTCGAGCGCTTGAGGACTCTCGGCGTGTCTCAGGGAGCAATGGCGGGCTGGGCTGCCGACCGGGCCAGCCGCACCAGTTGGAGGAACTCGGAGCGATAGCCGAAGCGGTCCTCGCCGCGGGCTGCCCGGGCCAGTTCGATCACATCGTCGTAATCGAACTTCCCCGTATAGGGGCTTCCCCGCAGCAGTTGACCGAATGCTGCTACCGCTGCCGCGAAGCGAACGTCCAGGGGAGCCCGCTCGATGCGCTCGTGTTCATTGGCTCCGGTCACCGCCTGGGAGATCAAGGCGCTGGTGTCCGATTCGGGCAACTTGTAGCGGATCTTCACGAAGGCGTATTCGCCGCTTGCCGCGCTCGGCTGCCGATTCTTCTCCGTCCCGTAGCGCAGCGGTGGCACCCGCTCCCCGCCGGACCCGGCGGGCGTGATCTCGTAGATGGCGGTCACCCGGTGACCGGAACCGACTTCGCCGGCGTCCACCCGGTCGTTCTGGAAGTCCTCGCGGGCCAGCATGCGGCTCTCGTAACCGATCAACCGATACTCGCTCACTCGGGCCGGGTTGAACTCGACCTGGATCTTGACATCCTTGGCGATGGGGAAAAGCGTTGAGGTGGCTTCCTCCACCAGGACCTTCTGGGCTTCGGAGAGGGTGTCGATGTAGGCGGCGACGCCGTTTCCGCTTTGCGCCAGGGCTTGCATGAGCCTGTCATTCAAGTTGCCCATGCCGAAGCCCAGGACCGAAAGGAACACGCCGCTTTTCCGCTCGCGCTCGACATAGCCCTGGAGCTGATCCACATCGGTCATGCCCACGTTGAAATCCCCGTCGGTGGCCAGGATCACGCGGTTGACGCCGTCGGGGATGAAGTGCTGGCGAGCCAGTCGATAGGCACTTTGAATCCCCGAGGCGCCGGCCGTGGAGCCGCCGGCTCTCAATTGGCCGAGGACGGCCAGGATCTTCTCCCTCTGGCTCACCGGAGTGGGCTCCAGGGCCGTGGCCGAGGATCCCGCATAGGTCACGATGGCCACCCGGTCCTCCGGCCCCAGGGACCCGAGCAACAGGCGGAGGGAGTTGACCAGCAGGGGCAGCTTGTCGGGCTGGCCCATGGAACCCGAGGAGTCGACCAGAAACACCAGGTTGGCCCGCGGGCGCGAACCCGTCATCTCGAATCCGCGGATGCCGATATGCATCAGACGGGTGGAGGGGTTCCAGGGAGCAGGCAACAGGGTCACCTGGGTTGCAAACGGGGGTTCCGGCCCCGAGGGCGCCGGGTAGTCATAGGCAAAGTAGTTGATCAACTCCTCGATGCGAACGGCCTCCTTGGGCGGCAACACACCCTGCTTCAGCGAGGCGCGCAAGAAACCGTAGGAAGCGGTATCGACGTCGATCGAGAAGGTCGACACGGGTTCATCGGCAACCACCTTCAACCGGTTGGGATCGACGCGGGCAAAGCGGTCTCCCGCCGAAGCGCCTCTTTCCCGGATCATTCCGGGGTCCTCGGCAGCCATGCTCATCCTGGCGCGGCCGAGAGCGGCAGGACCGCCCGCAGCCTGGCTTTGCGCCCTCATGGACGCCGTGGTCGGGGCGCCACCAATGACGCCACGCACCACGCCGCTGATTGACGCCGAAGGGGGAGGGGGCGGTGGGGAAACGGGCGAGGCAGGCGCAGGCGGCTGGCTGGGATCCGCATAGGTGATGGTGGCGGCTTCCGACCCCTCGCCGGTGACGCCCTCCGTTTCAACCACCCGAGCCGATTGGGCGGCAGCAGCCGGGGCCTGTGTTGCCTTCTCGGCAGGTGGGCCGCCCGGTTTTTGCGGCGGTGCCGGGGCGGACTCGGCTGCAGGCGGGTCACTGGGTGCCTCGGCCTGGGCGGCCTCTTCGGGGGGCTGGAGAGACTCGCCTGCTTCCGGGGCGGCCGAAGGTTCGGGCTCCAGCCTGGCAACCTGGCTGGTTTCCACCGGTTCGGTGGACCAGTTGAGCAGCCAATAGGCACCGGCGCCCCCGCCAACTGCCAGGCACAAGGCACAGGCAGCCGCGACATAGCGAAGTTGAAAGGGATGGATTCTCTGTTTCAGCCAGGACATGATGTTTACCTCCTGTCCTGTCTGACGCGGCTCAGCCGACAATCCTTGGTGATGTCGGTCAAAGGCCTCCATGGCCTTCGAGAGGATTTGCTTTCTTACCTCCGGCTTTGGCTCGGGCACCGCGCGCTTCAGTTCGTTTTCGAGCCTTTCCAGTTCGTCTCTCACCGTGCCATCCTCTCCGTCTGCGCCCCCTGCCGGCGCAACTGCTTGCGTACCTGGTGCAGCCGCCAGGAGACCGTTGTTCCGCTGACTCCCAGGATCCTGCCGGCCTCCTCATGGCGAAGACCTTCCGCCAGCACCAGGATCACCGTGGCTCGCAGCTCGTCGCTCAACTGGCCCAGCACCTGTTGCAGCCAAATGGATTCCTCACCTCCGCTGCCGCCCTGGCGACGTCCGCGGCCGCCCTGCTCGACGAAATCCTGCTCGTTTCGACGGCGGGTGGCGTCGCGGCGCATGGCGTCCCGGGCCGCGTTCACCACCACCCGGTACAGCCAGGTGGTGAATCGACTCTGCCCGCCGTAGGACGCCAGCCGGGTCACCAATCCCACACAGACATCCTGCGCCAGATCCTCGGCCGCCGCCCGGTCACCGAGCATGCGTGCCGCGACTCGGTAGATCAGGCCGTAGTGGCGTTCCAGCAACACCGAAAAGGCGGTCCTGTCTCCCGCGGCGGCCCTGCGAGCCAGGTTTTCATCGTCGACGTCAGTCATTCCGTCGGGTGTGACATACATCCAATAGTCTGTGAGGGGCCGATGATGGCGTTTTCGCTTGGATAAATCGCCGCTGCCTGCAGAGGTGTCCGGCTCTAATGGATGGGACGCATCCGGGCGCCGGATCCTTTGAAGAATTCTTCTCTAATGGGGGGGACGTTATAGTTGCATCGACTCCTCAATGATTTCCGTCGCACCAATGAGCGGGAGGAGCCTCAACAAGGTCTCACGGAAATTTTCTCGATCCGCGACCACGATTTTCTTGACGCTGCGATCTTTCCAGGAAAGGGTTTGAATCAAGCTCGCCACGATTACGGATGGTTTCCCGAGATTGGATATCGGCACTTCAGTGGCGGCACCGCGAATGCTGGTACTTATCGGGCAGCAAATCAGCAAGCCGGTCTTGCGGTTGTACTCTCGGCTGCTAAGCACCAATGCGGACCGGTATTTTCCGATTTCCGATCCCCGCGTCGGTTCGAAATCGAGCCACACCACATCCCTGCGCTCCGGGACATATCGCTTGAACGCCATCTAGTGTCATGTCACATATTAAGAGTCGGGTATAGACGCTTGAGCTTGGTTCGGGCGTCGGGACTGGTAAACTGCCA
Source organism: Acidobacteriota bacterium (assembly GCA_022821775.1). GTDB lineage: Bacteria > Acidobacteriota > Terriglobia > Versatilivoradales > Versatilivoraceae > Versatilivorator. Next base: position 51 of record JAJECY010000019.1, on the reverse strand, counting down.
GTCGATTCGTGCCTTGGCGTTGTTTCGTCGCTTCTGCCAAGCTCCCACTTC
>JAJECY010000213.1 GCA_022821775.1 Acidobacteriota bacterium | reverse complement strand
CCTGTGCATCCTGTGCATCGATGTTAAATAAATGTCGTTCTCGATTGATCCGTACCGTCGCGGGCGTCCGCTGTGCCCAATGCCCCGATTCACAGTCAGCTCCGCGTGCATCAGCCTCTCGTCCTGTTAGTCCTGATCTATCGATGTTCCCTCCTGACACCCCGCGACCGCCGACAGCGCCGCTTCCAGGGAAAATCTCCCCTCGTACAAGGCCTTCCCCACGATCACCCCATCCACGCCGCTTGACTCCAGGTGCTTGAGCCGCGACAGATCCTGCAGGGAGGACACCCCGCCGGAGGCAATCACCTTCAATCCGCTCTCCCGAGCCATTTGCCCGGTGGCCTCCAGGTTGGGCCCCCGGAGAGTCCCATCCTGGCCGATGTCGGTGTAGACGATGCGGGATACGCCCCGCCGCGCCAGCTCCCTGGCAAAGGGCAACGCTTCCAGCGCTTCCAGTTGGTTCCATCCCCGGGTGGCCACCTTGCCCCGGCGGGCGTCCAGCCCCACGATCACCTGGCCGGGATGCCGGCTCAAGGCCTCCTCCACCAGGTCGGGCCGTTCCACCGCGACCGTCCCCAGAATCACCCGGGCGGCTCCCGCTTCCAACAGTTCCCGGATGTCGGACAGGGTTCGCACCCCGCCCCCGAACTGCACGGGGATGGGCAAGGCCCGGAATATATCCCGGGCAATGCTGCGGTTGTGGCTGTCCTGGACCATGGCCCCGTCCAGGTCGACCAGGTGCAGCCAGGAGGCGCCCTGCTCACACCATTGGCGGGCAACCACCAAGGGGTCCTCCGAGTAGACCGTTTCGTCCTCTGCCCGACCCTGTACCAGGCGAACGCATTTGCCGCGACGCATGTCCACGGCCGGGAAGATGATCATCGGAGTTCCCTTTTTTACTCTCGTATGACCCGTACCGCGGAGCGGTGGGGCGTTTTTTCCGAGACAGGACACAAACTCCCGGCCGGCCTCCTGCCGGGTCTTCATGCCCCGCGGGTCGAACCGTTCAGAGCCCGGCAAAGTTCCTGAGGATGCGCAAGCCGACGTCCTGGCTCTTTTCGGGATGGAATTGGGTCGCCCACACGTTTCCCTTTCGGGTAATGGCAGTGAAGTCGATGCCGTAGTCGGTGGTGGCCACAACGTGGCCGGCATCGACGGGAACGGCATAGAAGGAGTGGACGAAATAGACGAAACTGCCCTCGGACACCCCTTCCAGCAAAGGATCGGACCTCAGCAGGTGCAACTGATTCCAACCGGTGTGGGGAACCTGCACTTCCGGCGGCAGCCTCTTGACTCTCCCTGGAATGCAGCCGAGCCCGGCAACCGGACCGAACTCCTCGCTTTCGCTGAAGAGCAGTTGCAGACCCAGGCACAGTCCCAACAGTGGAGTCCCGTCAGCCGCTTTTTCCCGGAGCAGCTCCACCAGCTTCCTGGCGCGAAGATTGTCCATCGCATCCGCAAAGGCTCCCACCCCCGGCAGGATCAGCTTGCGGGCTCGCCGGATCGTCTCGGGGTCCTGACTGATCTGCGACGGGATCTTCAGGCTGCGAAAGGCGTTCTGCACGCTGTGAAGATTGTTGATGGCGTAGTCAACGATGGTGATCATTACAGAACGCCCTTGGTGGAAGGCACTCCCTTGACCGCCGGATTCCTGGCGGCCGCCAGGGAGAGCGCGCGACCGGCCGATTTGAACATGGCCTCGGCCATGTGGTGGGAATTCTTCCCGTAGAGGATTTCGATGTGGAGATTCATTCTGCCGTGTACCGCCAGGGCACGGAAGAACTCCTCCACCAGCTCGGTGTTGAGCTCACCGACTCTTTCGGCCGGAAACTCAACCTTGCAGACCAGAAAAGGGCGGCCGGAATAGTCCACCACGGCCCGCCCCAGGGCTTCATCCATGGGGACATAGGCCATGCCGTAGCGAGTGATGCCCTCCTTTGCGCCCAGGGCCCGGTCGAAGGCTTGTCCCAGAGCGATTCCCACGTCCTCGACGGTGTGGTGGCCGTCCACCTCCAGGTCGCCCTTGCAGCGCACCTCGAGGTCGAACAAGCCGTGCTTGGCCAGCAGGATCAACATGTGATCGAAGAAGTGAATGCCCGTCGAAACCTGGGAGGCCCCCTCTCCATCCAGGTTCAACCGAACTGCGATATCGGTCTCGCTGGTCTTGCGGGAAACATCGGATATCCGCTGATTCTTCAACCTTCACCTCCTAGCCGGTCCAGTGCCACTCAACCAGCCCCTCGGCCAGCCTGGCCCTCGCCCCGCGACTTGCAGGGATAGTTCACATGGATAACCGGTCACTGAACCCGTTGGCCGTCTGAGACTGAATGGCCACAAAAGGCACAAAAAGCACAAAAAGAACCATCGGATCGGCAAGACTCGAAATCAAGAAACTCGTTTTGTGCCTTTTGTGCTTTTTGTGGTTTCTGTTTCCTCTTGCGCCTCCTGTGGTGACTGCCGGCTACGCGGGAATGACCGCAGACTGTGACTTCATGATCCGACTCAAGGCTTCCAGGAATCGGTCATTCTCCCGGGGCAGTCCCACGCTTACCCGCAAAAACTGCCCCAGCATGGGATAGCGGCTCACGTCGCGCACCAGTATTCCCTCCTCGCAAAGGGCCCTGAAGACCATTCCCGGATCCGTGGCCAGCCGAAAGACCATGAAATTGGCCCGGGACGGAAAGGGCTCCACGCCGGGAATACGGCTCAGCCCCTCCCACAGCCGGTCCCGCTCGGCAATCACCCGTTCGATCTGCGGCTTGAGCAGTTCGAAATGCTCCAGCGCCGCCGAGGCCGCCGTCATGGAAAAGACATTGAGATTGTAGGGCAGCTTGGCCTTGGCCACCTGCTCCACCAGTTCCGGACGGCCCAGGAGATAGCCGACCCTCAAAGCGGCCATCGACATCGCCTTCGAAAAGGTCCTTAGCACCACCAGGTTCTCGAATCGTTCCAGAAGCGGCGCCACCGACTGGCCGCTGAACTCGTGATAGGCCTCGTCGACCACCACCAATCCACCCGCCTGGCGCAGGATGCTCTCGAGGTCGTCGCGATCCAACACTCCGCCGGTGGGATTGTTGGGCAAGCAGAGGATGGTCAGATCCGCTTCACGGGCCTCCCTCAGCAAGCGCGGTCCGTCGAACTCCAGGTCCGGCCTGAGGGGCACTTCCCGGCAGTCCCCGCCCAGTATCCGGGCGAACATTCCATAAAGGGTGAAGGTGGGCTGAGGGATCACCACCCTCTTGCCTTTCTCCACCACCACCACCATCAGGGCCTCGATCAATTCATTGGACCCGTTCCCCACCAGCACTCCCTCCTTCTTCCAATGGCTGAAGTCAGCCAACCGGGATATGAGGGAGGCCGGCACAAAGTCCGGATAGCGGCACCAGGCTGTCTCGAACACCGCCTGGTGCACCGCCCGCTTGACCGCCTCGGGCATATCGAAGGGATTTTCGTTCTGGTTGATCTTTACCGGCGCCTTGAAGTGCTTGAGCGTATAGGGTTTCAGGTCCCTCACCGCCGGCTTGATGGTGGAAAGGGGATCACCCACGGCTGCCCCCGGAGGCTGGGGGCGGCAGACTCACGGCCTTGACCTCGGATTGGAAGCCGACCCTTCGGTGGCTGCCGTCGCAAAAGGGCTTTCTTTCGGAATGGCCACAGCGGCAAAGGGATATGGCATTGCGACCGCCGAGGTCGAAGGCCTGCCCCTGGGCATCGTAGATGGTGAATTCCCCCGTAATCCTCAAGGAGCCGTGATTGTTCACCGTCAGCTTGGTGTCCGCCATTGCAACTCTCCTCTCGTGCCCACTCGAAGTACCGATGCGCGGTCCGGCGCTGCCGCCACGCCAACGGCGCGAAACGTCTATGATAACAGATCCACCGAGGGACAAAATCTTCTTCATCGAAGGGATCTGCGGAGAACCGCGACGGGGGTAAAAGAGGTATCCGCGAAGGGCCACCAAGGCGCCGAGGTTATCCCCGACGGGGCAGAATCAATCTAGAAGGACCAACCATTGAACATCGATGAACAGGATGCACAGGATTAGCAGAATGAGAGGTTGTTGCAGGGGGAGCTGGCTCGCGCGATACGATAGGCTCGATGCCCGCTACCGGGGCAAGGCGGTGGATGACAATAATCCTGTATATCCTGTGCATCCATGTTAATGAAAAAACAAACATGGATTAACAGGATGCACAGGATAAGCAGGACGAGACGCTGCTGCCGGGGAAGCTGACTCCGGCGATGATCCGGTGCGGGATTGCCGATGCCAAGGAATAAAAGCCAGTCGTTTCCTGAAAAATCCTGTGCATCCTGTGCATCGATGTGAATCAACAATCAGAAAACAGGGAGCTTTTTGTGCTTTCTGCGGTGGAGCCGTTTTCCCCCCTTCGCCGGGCGGCGGGAGCTTTCCCGGGAGACGCCGGGGGAGGGGTCACTCGCGGGGCAAGTCCGCTCCCCTCCCAGTCGATGGGCTTGACCCTCTTCGATGGATCTTGATATACAGGCTTTCCTTGCGCCAAAAACGGACGACATTACCGGAACGCGTGGAGCAAGCCATCCCGATTGACGTGCTCCGGAGCGGCAATCCTCCGGGTGCGAGCAATCACGTCGGCCAGAGAGCAAACCAATGGTCCGGAAGATCCATGTAGCCCTGATCGGTTACCAGTTCATGGGCAAGGCTCACAGCAACGCCTACCGCCAGATGCCGCACTTTTTCGACCCTCCGGTCCTGCCGGTGATGAAGGTGATCTGCGGCCGCAACCGAGCCGGAGTCAGTAGCGCCGCCGGCCGGTTGGGATGGCAGGAGTGGAGCACCTGCTGGGAAGAGGTGGTGAATCGACCCGACATCGACCTGGTCGATATCGCCACGCCCGGCGACACCCACCTGCCGATCTGCCTGGCCGCCGCCAAAGCCGGCAAGGCGATCCTGTGCGAGAAGCCCTTGGCCAACAGCTTGAGCGACTCCCGCACGATGCTGGCTGCCGTTCGCCAGAGTGGCGTGCCGCACATGCTTTGTCACAACTACCGCAAGGTTCCGGCAGTGGCCCTGGCCAAGGAGCTCATTGACAGCGGTGAACTGGGGTCCATTCGCCATTTTCGAGGCACCTACCTGCAGGACTGGTCCATGAGCCCCGAGCTGCCCCTTCTCTGGAGGTTCGACAAGCGGAAATCCGGAAGTGGAGCCCTGGGCGACCTGGGATCCCACCTGATCGACCTGGCCCGCTTTCTGGTCGGCGAGATCCTCGGCGTATCGGGTCTGCTGGAAACCTTCGTCAAGCAGCGCCCACTGCCGGATCAGCCCACCCGGAAGGGCCGGGTAACGGTGGACGACGCCGGCCTGGCGCTTCTTCGATTCGCCAACGGCGCGGTGGGCGCCATCGAGGCCACCCGGTTCGCGCCCGGCCGCAAGAATTACAACGCCTTCGAGATCAACGGCAGCCTGGGCAGCCTGTCCTTCAACCTGGAGCGCCTCAACGAGCTCAAGCTTTTCCTGTGCAAGGAAGCCAAGCACTCCCAGGGATTCAAGGACATCCTGGTTACCGAACCCTTTCACCCCTACATGAACTGGTGGCCTCCCGGACACATCATCGGCTATGAGCATACCTTCGTTCATATTGTCCATGACCTGATGCAGGCCATGGCGCGGAACCGTCCCCCCTCACCCGACTTCCAGGACGGCGTGGAGAACCAGAGAGTGCTGCAGGCGATCCAGGAGAGCGCTGAATCCGGACAATGGATCTCACTGCGGCCCCGGTAGCGGTGGAGAGGAACGATGCCGGCAGTCCGGCCGCACTGTTAGCAGAACCCAGCCCGGAGGAAGACAATGGCTAGACCCGTCACACTGTTTACCGGCCAATGGGCCGACATGCCCCTGGAG
>JAJECY010000252.1 GCA_022821775.1 Acidobacteriota bacterium | reverse complement strand
CCTGTGCATCCTGTGCATCGATGTTCATTATGAAAAATATCGCTCCTCGGCATCGGGTATGCATCCCCCACCGCATCAGCCTGCCGCTGTCGGGTCGGCGTCGGTTGTCTTGTATCGGGAGCGGTGCTACGATGGAGCATGAAACGGGCCAACGAGGGCAAACCATGAGCAAGGTCTGGTGGATGGTTTCATTGGTGCTGGTTGCTGTGATGATGCACCAACCTGTGGCAGCTCAGGTCAACCTGTCCTTTGACGGCAGTGCGGTGAACCTGACGGCTTCGAATGAGAGTTACGGAAGCATCCTGGATCTGCTGGGCCGGCATACGGGAATGGAAGTGGAGATCCCCGGCGAATTGAAGTCCAGGCGGGTCCCCTTGCTGGAGATACGAGGACTGGGAGTCAAGGCAACCGTTCTGAAGATCATGGAAGGGAGCGGTTTTGATTACTTTCTGTTGGCGCGGGCAAGTCGTCCCGACAGCCTCTCCCGCTTGATCGTTGCCGGTGAATCCAAAAAGATCGCGCCACCGGCCCCGCGCAGTCGCCCGGCCTCCCGATCCCCCCGCAGGCCCTTTGTTGGCCGCAACACGACACCATTCAGCCCGCGGTCGGGTTCAGGGGCAAGGCAGGCTTCCAGGCCGCAGAACATCAATCCGGCGATTCAACCCAGGAGGCCGCTGACCGCCCAGCCGACCACTCCTATACCGGCCAGCCGTCCCTACGGCCAATCCTTGAGCGGTCAACCTCCAATCGGTGGCCAACGCCCTGAAGCGCAGCCCGGGCAGGTGCGGTCCCCGCGGCCGGCCGGAGGGCAGACAGCCGTGACTCCCAGCCGCCGCACACCCAATCCATACCAGCGGAAATAGCCCTCCAGAGCAGCGCCGGGCTCATGAAGCCTTCCAACACGCACCGAACCGGAGAGAAGACAGTCAGCCTGAACAGGCAGGCGTTTCACCAATACCACATCTCCGACGTTTTCGAAGCCGGCATGGCCTTGCGCGGGACCGAGGTCAAATCCATTCGGGCCGGTCGGGTCAACCTGAAGGATGGCTACGGTGCGGTCAAAGCGGGTGAGGTGTGGCTGCTCAACTGTCATATCAGTCCTTATGAGCAGGGAAACCGCATGAACCACCAACCCCTGCGGCCGCGAAAGTTGTTGCTTCACCGCCGGGAGATTCGAAAGCTCATTGGGCAGACCAGTGAGCGCGGCATGACCCTGGTACCGCTTCGCATTTATTTCCACAAGGGCCGGGCCAAGTGTGAGATCGCGTTGGCCAAGGGAAAGAAGCTCTTCGACAAGCGGGAAAAGGAGAAACGCAAGACCATGGAGCGAGAGGCCCGCCAGGCCATGAAACAGCGAGGGATGGACTGAGGGCAGGCAGCGTGAGGCCGACAGTGGAAAACGGATTCGAGCTGAAAACCCGCCGACTTTTCGCCGGCATCATCGGCCAACGGGACCTGTGGACGGGTCGGAAGGAGACTTCCGGCGCCAAGGTGGCATTCGAGAGATTGACGGGAGACCTCTGGGCCAGACACAACTGCGCCCTGGACCGGCCGGAGGTGGGGGTGGAACCTGGACAGGGATCCCGGCAAGACGAGGGACGGCGCCAACGGGAACGCCACCTCAAGGCCTGCCGCTGGTTCCTGGAGTCAGCCCGGCAATCCACGGCTCCGACCGCTACCGATCTGAGGCAAGTGCATTCCCGACTCATGGGTGAGGCCGAGGGCCGCCCATCCGCCTACCGGCAAGCGCCGGCCGCACCCCTGGTGGAAGGCCACGACCCTGCCGAGCCGGAGTTGGTTTCAGACCTGGTTGATACGGCCCTGCAGTGGTGCCAGGCGGACAGTTTCGGCGAGATGCACGAGGTGGAGCAGGCTGCGCTGGTGCTGCTGAAGTTGACCGACATTCAGCCCTTTGACCGGCAAAACGGAAAGACTCTGCGCCTTTTCTCAAACTTCTTTCTGGTCAGAGCGGGCTATCCGCCCGCTGTGATTCGCTCCGAGCTGGCCGGACAGTATCGGTTGGCGCTTCAGAAGGCTCTGTGCTATCAAACCGGGCCGTTGGTCGAGCTCTTGACCGAATCGGTGGCATTCAGCCTCGGATTCTGTCTGGGAAAACCTCCCGCCCCGCCACCCTTTGTGGTTCTGGACTGAAGCCATCCCGGGTCACCTCCGGCATGTCTTTTCCCATGGAAGCCGTCAGAACCTTCATCTGTCTCCAGCTTCCCGCGTTCGCCAGGGATCGGCTTGCCTCCACCCAACAACGCTTGCGAGAGAGCGGAGCCCAAGTCAGTTGGGTCAGGCTGCAAAACGTTCACCTGACCCTCAAGTTTCTGGGGTCGGTCCCGGCAGACCGCCTGCAGGACGTCGTGGAGGCAGTGCAACGGGCGGTCGTTCCAGCTTCGTCCATCCCATTGGAATTGAGCATGCTGGGCTGCTTCCCCAACAGGCGGGCGCCCAGGGTCGTATGGGCCGGATTGAAACAATGTCCCGAAGAACTGAAGAAGCTGCAGAAGAGAGTCGAAAAGGAACTGGTCGCAACAGGTTTTCCTGCCGAATCACGCCCATTCTCCCCGCATTTCACCTTGGGGAGGGTCCGATCGGGACGAAACATCCGTAAGCTGCTGGCGGCAATGCAATCGGAACGGCTGGATCCGCTACGGTTCGAAGTGGCGGAAGTCGTAGTGATGGCCAGCCGCCTTCACCCCTCGGGCGCCCTCTACACGCCCATTGCCCGCATTCCTCAACCCTCGTCGGCGAAATAGCCCTCCATGGCCTCGATGAGCGAGGCCGTGGTGTACTTTTCGGGCACAAGGTCCACCTGGAGGCCCAACTCCCGGGCAGTGCCGGCGGTGATGGGTCCGATACAGGCCACGGCGACCCCCTGCAGGCTCTCGGCCAGGGGCTTGGGGCGGGTGAGACCGGCCAGGTTGGCGACGGTCGAGGAACTGGTGAAGACCACCATGTGGGGAGGCGCGTCATCCAGGACTTGCGCCCATTGGGATTGTGCGTTGTCCGGTGGGCCGGTTCGATAGGCTTCGACCACCTCCACGCGGGCGCCCTGGCGTCGCAGTTGCCGGGGCAGCACCTCGCGGGCCACGCGGGCCCTGGGGATCAGCACCCGCATGCCCTTGACCACCTTGCCGCGCAGGCTTTCCACCAACCCCTCGGCCTGGTAGTCACTGGGAAGGGTGTCCACCGCCAGCTTGAAGTCAAGAACGGCCCGTCGGGTGGCCGGTCCGATGGCGGCGATGCGGACCCCCTTGAGCTGGCGAATATCAGGATGGCGTCGAAAGTATCTTTGGAAGAAGTACCTGACCCCATTGACGCTGGTGAAGATGAGCCAGTCGTATCGATCGATGATCTCGAGGGCTCGATCCAGTGTCTGCCAGGAGTCCGGCTCACGCACCTCCACGGTGGGAAGGGAAATGGGCGCGGCCCCCAGCAGCTCCAGGGCTCTGCGAAAGTCCCGGGACTGGTGGCGGGGACGGGTGATCAGGATGCGCTTTCCGAAAAGAGGACGATTGTCGAACCATCGCAGCCGCTCCCTCAGCCTGACCACTTCGCCGACAACAATCAGGGTGGGAGGGTCCGTTGGGCCGGCTTGGTCCAGAATGGACCCCAGGGTGCCGGTGACGACTTCTTGCGAGGGGCAGGTGCCCCAGCGGATCAGGGCAATAGGGGTGGAAGGGCTGCGACCGTGGCGAGTGAGCTGCTCCACCACCTGCCGCAAGCTCCTGGCCCCCATGAAAAAGACCAGGGTATCGGCGGCGGCGGAAATTTTCTTCCAGTCCAGCGCGGGATCTTCCCGGGTCGGATCCTGCTGGGCTGCCACAAAGGCCACCGTAGGGCCGTAGTCCCGATGGGTCAGGGGAATTCCCGCGTAGGCCGGCGCGGCCGATCCTGCCGAGACTCCGGGCACCACCTCGAACGGAATGCCGGCTCGAGCCAGAACTTCCGCCTCCTCGCCGCCGCGTCCGAAGATGAAGGGGTCGCCTCCCTTGAGGCGGGCCACCGTTTTCCCTTTGCGAGCACGATCCACCAGCAGGGAATTGATCTCGCTCTGGGAAATATGGTTCTGCCCTCCCTGCTTGCCGGCGTAAACTCGCTCCGCCTGGCCGGGAGCGTACTGCAGCAGTTCGCGGTTCACCAGGTGGTCGTAGATGACGCAGTCGGCCGCCTCCAGGCAGCGACGCCCTTTCAAGGTGATCAGCTCTGGATCGCCCGGCCCGGCCCCGATCAAATATACGGCTGTCTTCATGGATGTTGTCGATGCCCCCGCGTGCAACTGCGTCCAGTTGCACGCGGTCGTAATCGCCCGGGTCGCTGCACAGACGAAGGGCTCTGCCAAGCTGCCGCTGGCGGGATTACGTAGAAGTCTTGTCAGCGTACGTTTTGGATCTTCAATTGCAGCCCCTCGCGTTCCTGGAGGCAGCCAATTACCGCAAACAAGTTACGGGCCTGCGGGTTGCCGTTGGGGCTGAACATACGCATCAGGCTCTTGGGCGACTTGGAGGTCATGCCCCCAAGTTCCCGAAAGCCGATAGTGGCGTTAATGTAATCGCGCAGTACCGCCTTGCCGGCATCCACGTCACCGGAAAGCAAGCATTCGACCCCTTCCCTGAGGAGTTCCGCGCGAAAGGAAGGATCTGTTTTGATCCGTGCTTGAATGGTTTCCTTGAAGCTTCTTGTCAGGGCCATGATTCTCAAGTCTCCCCTTGCTTGCGGTGGCGGTATTCTTTCCAGAGGTCCCGTGCACTCCCTATATCCTTCTGCTGACGCTTCTTGGTTCCACCGCCCAGGAGAATGATCACGATATCGCCATCCCTGCCGAAATAGACCCGGTAACCGGGGCCAAAATCTATTCGACATTCCAGAACGCCGCCACCGACACTCTTGGCGTTTGAGAGATTCCCCTGCTCTATGCGGACCAGCGCTGTTGCCACCTTGGCTGCAGCTCGGGCGTCAAGTCGATTAAACCATCGGGCATAAGGACTGCGCCCTTCAGCGTCAATGTACTCCAGGATCTCCATCGCCAATAAAAGTAACTATTATGTTACCATAATACTCCTGCTCCCGGCATTTGCAGCAACTCGCCGGCGCCGCGGTCGAGGAGTCTGCGGGCGACCGAGCGGCCCAACCGTGCAGGTTCCTCCAGGGTTGCCTGGCCGCGCTCCCGGATCAGGCGGCTTCCGTCGGCAGCCCCGACCAGTCCGGTCAGGTGCAACTGCGCCTCGTGGACCACGGCAAACCCGGCAATGGGAACCTGGCATCCCCCGCCCAGGCGGCTCAGCAGACTCCGTTCCGCCTCGGCAGCTCTTCTGGAGTCCCCGTCTTCGAGCCCTTGGATACGATCGAGGGTCAGCCGGTCGTCGCAACGAGCCTCTACCGCCAGCGCCCCTTGTCCGATGGCCGGACAGATGGTGTCGACGGATACCCATTCCCGAATGCGATGATCCAGTCCCAGTCGAATCAGGCCGGCGCAAGCCAGGATAATGGCGTCGTAATCTCCCGCATCCAGTTTGCGAAGGCGGGTATCCAGATTCCCCCGCAGGTTCTTCACTTGCAGGTCCGGACGCAGGTGCAACAACTGGCATTGCCGTCTCAAGCTGCTGGTCCCGACGGTGGACCGGGGGGGAAGGTCCGCCAGGCAGCCGAAACGATTGGAAAGGAAAGCGTCCCGAGCATCTTCTCTTGGGGTGATGGCGCCCAGGCAGAGGCCGTCGGGCAGTTGGGTGGGAAGGTCCTTGAGACTGTGGACAGCCAGGTCGATCTCCCGGCGAAGCAGGGCTTCCTCGATCTCCTTGGTGAAGACCCCCTTGCCGCCGATCTGGTGCAAGGGCGGTCCGGCGCGGCGATCCCCGGTGGTGAGGATGCGTCGGACGGTGATGGGCAGAAGGGGCTGGGCCCGGCTCAGCCGGTCCCTTACCAGGTCTGCCTGCCTCAGGGCCAGAGGGCTGCCACGCGAACCGATGACGAGGGGTGTTTCAGCCATGATGGGGTTCCCACCCCCGAGGGTCAATGCTTCAGTCCCAGCATCCTCTTGATGGTGGCGATTTTCTGTTCCGCGGCAGGGTCCTGCCCCAACGATTTGATTTCCGAGATGGGGCCGTGCAGGATCTTGTTCAACAGCCCTCGTGTCAGTTGCTCCAGCGCAGCCTCCTGCTGTTCATTCAGGTCCCCCAGCTTCTTGCGGTTCCTGGCGAGCTCTTCTCTACGAATGGCGTCCCAGTGCTTCCGCAACGAAACGATGGCCGGAGCCACGTCCAATCCTCGGGCTTGCTTGATGAAAGACTGGACTTCCTCCTGGACGATGGCCTCCGCAAATTGAGCTTCCCTGCGGCGCTGCTTGAGGTTGGCGTCCACCACGTGCTGAAGGTCGTCGATGTCATAGAGAAAAATGTTGTCCAGGTTGTTCACCTCGGGGTCCACATCTCTGGGCACCGCAATATCGATGATGAAGACCGGCCGGTTCTTGCGCAACTGGATCAACCGCTGCCCGTCGGACCTGGTGAGGATGAACCCGGGAGATCCGGTGGAGCAGATGACAATATCCGCCCTTTCGACATGGCGAAAGAGCTCTTCCGGAGGGATGGCCTCTCCATTGAGGTGACCGGCCATTTCCACGGCCCGCCGGTAGGTCCGGTTCCAGACCAGCAGTTGGGTGGTCCCCTGGGAAATCAGGTGCCTGGCCGCCAGCTCGCTCATTTTCCCGGCGCCCAGCAGCAACACCGTGCGTCCGCTCAAGTGGTCGAAAATTTTCCTGGCCAATTCCACGGCGGCAAAGCTGACCGAAACTGCAGCGCTGGAGATGGCGGTCTCCGACCGCACCCGTTTGGCCACAAAAAAGGCTCGATGAATCAGGGGACTCAAGGCATCCCCAACCGATCCGATCCTGCGGGCCAGACTGAAGGCAGTCTTGAACTGACCCAGTATCTGAGGTTCTCCCAAGACCATCGAATCCAGACTGCTGGCCACGCGGAACACATGGCGCACCACCTCGGAATGGGTCAGGTCATACAGGTAGGGGTGCAACGACTGTTCCGGCTGGCGGTGAAAATCGGAGATGAAGTTTCTGACCAGCAGCAGCCCGCGTTGAGCGTCCGCCGAATGGGCCAGCACCTCGGTGCGATTGCAGGTCGACAGGATCAGGCTCTCGGCAATGGCCGACTGGGAGGTGAGGCGCTGCAGCGCCTCCTGCAGCCTTGAATCCGGAAAGTGAAGCCTCTCACGGACCTCGATCGGAGCTGTCCTGTGGCTAAGTCCTACCAGTAGCAGACTCATTGGATGAAGGGATGGGCGCTGCCCTGGGAGCGGGTCCCGAAAAAGGTCGCCAGGATGAGAATGAAGCCCAGGATGGACATCCAGGCCGCGCGCCTGCCGCGCAGACCTTCAGAAAGCCGATAGGCGATAACCACGGCATAGACGATCCAGGTGCTGAAGGAGGCGATGATCTTCCTGTCCAGCTCCCAGGGCGCCTGCCAGAGGACCCCCGCCACCAATCCCAGAGTCAACAGGGGAAAGCCGATGCTGAGAGCCCGATACCCCAGCTCGTCGCACACTTCAAGGGAGGGCAGGCGATAGTAGAACGCCTGGGGCCTTCGACGTTTCAACTCGTTTTCCTGGATGAGGTACATCAATCCGGAAGCGAAGGCCACAAAGAAGGCGGCGTAGGCAAGGAAGATGAAGGGCACATGCAGGTACAGCCAAAGGCTTCCCAACATCTCGGGAAAGGGCTGGCTGGGCTCCGACGTGAGGTTGGCGGCCAGGGTCAGAATGAATGCCAGCGGGAAAACGAACACGCTCAATGAATCCAGCCGATAGCGGGCATAGGCCAGCAGGAATGCCAGCACGATCACCAGGGCGAAGAAGGAGAGCACGCCTTGCAGTTCGCTGATGGGTGGGTGCCGGGTTTCGAACCAGGCCGTGGAAATGGCCAGCAGGTGGCACAGAAATCCCACCGAAATGCCGGCCAGCGCAACCCGAAACAGTGTCTTCTTGCGGGTAATGATGGTCAGGAACGAGTGGAGCAGGCCTACCGAGTAGAATGCGATGGTCAAACGCAGCAGCAGCAGGCTCATGAGGGTCTCTGAGACGATTTCGACAGCCGTCGCCGATCGGGGCGAACGACCGCAAGCCATTATACTATCGGCACTTCGATCCAACAAGGAGCCCCGCGGGAGGGCCAATCCACGCTGCCTGCCCGGCTAGAGTTTCTCGATTCACCTATGCTAAGCTGCTTCGATCAAGAGGCCGAATCTCCCCGAGCGGTCATTGGGTCCGGTGGCCGCTGGACCGTGCAGCCTTCTCCTGCGGGATCTTCCGTGATCGACAGCGCCCAGTTGGTCCAGTATCTTTTTTTCATGATCGTCTTTCTGTTTTCGCTCAGCGTGCATGAAGCGGCCCATGCCAAGACTGCAGAATGGTTTGGGGATTCCACGGCGCGATATCTTGGAAGGGTTACCTTGAATCCCATCCCCCATATCGATCTGATCGGGACCCTGATTTTCCCCACCCTGGCTTTTTTTTCGGGGGCGCTGCTGTTCGGATGGGCCAAGCCGGTTCCCTGGAATCCCCTCCACGTGAAAGATCGCCGCAAGGCGGACATCTGGATTTCAGCGGCTGGGCCCATCAGCAACCTTCTGCTGCTGGCGCTGTTTCTGATGGTCATCAAGGTCCTCCAGAGCTACCATACTGCCGGCGGGGACATCGATGGGACGGCCTTGGAGCCGCTCTGGCGGATGTGTCTGCTGGGAGCGGTCCTCAATACCGCCCTGGCCGTGTTCAACATGATTCCCATTCCGCCTTTGGACGGAAGTTGGATCTTGCCGCACTTTCTGCCGCGTGATCTGGCCGATGCCTACCAACGGATACGACCCTATGGATTTATCATCCTGTTCGTGTGTCTTTATGTCGGGGTGCTGGGCGAAGTCCTGAGCCCCTTCATGAGAATGGTCCGCTGGATCATCAACCTCTAACGCGTTCCCGTTGCCGGACAATCGTTATCGCATGGTGCCCTCAGAGCCAGTCAAACCTCGAATTTCCAGTGGGATGCGTCCCACCGGCAAGCTCCATCTCGGCCACGTGGTGGGCGCCCTGAAGAATTGGGTGGAACTGCAGGAGCGATACCGGAGCTTCCATTTCATTGCCGACTGGCACGCGCTGACCTCCGATTTCGCCGACACTTCGGAAATCGACCGCTTCCGCACCGAGATCATGATCGACTGGCTGGCGGCCGGTCTTGATCCGCAAAAGTCTGTGCTCTTCGTGCAGTCGGCCGTTCCCGAGCACGCCGAACTGCACCTCCTTTTCTCCATGATCACGCCGCTGGGATGGCTGGAAAGGGTTCCGACCTACAAGGAACAGCGAGACAACGTCACCGACAAGGACCTGGGCAACTACGGCTTCCTGGGGTATCCGGTGCTGCAGGCCGCGGATATCCTGATGTACCGGGCCGACGCTGTGCCGGTAGGCGAAGACCAGGTTCCCCACGTGGAGCTCACTCGGGAGATCGGCCGGCGATTCAACTCCCTCTACGGGCCGGTTTTCCCGGAGCCTCAGGCCCTGTTGACCCCCGTCCCCAGGCTTCCCGGACTGGATGGGCGAAAGATGAGCAAGAGTTACGGCAACGATATCTCCCTCTCCGACTCCCCCGAGACCATTCGCACCAAGGTCAGGACAATGATGACCGATCCGGCCCGAAAGCGCCGCCACGATCCGGGGAATCCTGCAATCTGTCCGGTTTTTTCCTACCACAAGATCTATTCATCCCGGGAGACCCAGGCGACTGTCGATAAGGAATGCCGAACGGCCGGAATCGGTTGCGTCGACTGCAAGAAGTGGATGAGCGACGGCTTGATCCGGGAGCTGTCCCCCCTGCTGGAGCGCCGGCAGGATTACGCGGGACGCCGTGGAGAGATCGGTGAGATCATCCAGGACGGGAATCGACGGGCCTCCCGGGAGGCCGTGGAAACCATGCAGGCCGTTCGACAGGCCATGAAGATGAGCTAAGAACCGCGCCCATGGACGATCCTTACAGGATTCGGTTGCCGGCCTATGAGGGCCCCCTGGACCTGTTGCTGGAGCTGATTCGCAAGCAGCAGATCGACATCTACGATATTCCCATCGCCAGGATTACACGGCAGTACCTGGACACGATCCAGGCCATGCAGGAACTCGACATCAAGCTTGCCGGCGAGTTCCTGTTCATGGCGGCAACCCTCATCCATATCAAGTCCAGGATGCTCCTGCCTGCCGATCCGCTTGAGCCGGAGAGCGGGCAGGATGATCCCCGGGCCGAGCTGGTGCATCGGCTGCTGGAGCACGAGAAGTTCAAGAATGCCGCTCAAATGCTCCACCAGAAGGAATTGCTGGAGAGGGCCAGTTGGACCCTGCCGGGAGTGAGGGATTTTCAGGAAGCATCCGTGGAACCCGAGCAGACTGCCAGCGCTTTCGACCTGATCAACTGTCTCCACGGAATCCAGGAGCGGCGCAGAGCCGCCCGAGCCATGGAAATAGAGCAGGAAGAGGTGACCATCGGGAAGGTTCTGCAGGACTTGAAGACGATTTTCGAGGATTCTCGGGGAGAGGTCTCCGTCGACCGGTTGTTTGCCCTCTACCGGGGCCGAAAGGCCCTGGTGGTGGTGTTTGTCGCCCTTTTGGAGATGTCCTGTCTTCAGGCCATTGTCCTGGTTCAAAAGCAGCGTTTCGGAGAGATTGTAGCCAGGCGCAAGGACAAGTTTACCGAGGTGATGGGTGACCTTGAACAATGGACGGGCAGGATAGAACTGGCAGTGGCCGGCAGACCCTGAAAAGAGAGTGATCAGTGGCTAGTGGTCAGTGGTTAGTGGTCAGTGGTTAGCGCGCCGCCCATATGATGGGTGGATCATGTGGTGTGAATCAGGGGAGTTCCAGGCAATAAGCTCAACCGATCGATCAAGTAACTAGCCACTAGTCACTGATCACTGTTCGCCTATCCGCGCCACCGCCCACACGACGGTACGGTTTCTACAGGTGAAACATCGGAATGCCGCATGAATGAAGACAAGCTGCGACCGATCGTGGAGGCGCTCATCTACCTGGCGGATGAGCCCGTCACCCTGGCTTCCATGATTGAGTTGTTGGGAGAGGAGAACGAAGCTGCCGTTCGCCAAGCGCTGTCTCATCTCCGCCGCCGCTATGCCTCGCCCGAGCACGGAATCGAGATCAAGGAAATCGCCGACGGCTACAAGATGGCCACCAAGCCCGAACATCACGCTTGGGTTCAGAAATTTCTGAAACACCACACCCCACCGATCAGGCTCTCTCTGCCGGCCCTGGAGACCCTGGCGGTGATCGCCTACCGGCAGCCGGTCACTCTCCCGGAAATCCAGGAAATCCGGGGAGTCAATGCAGCGGCCGTCATGAAGACTCTGGTCGACAAGAAGCTGGTAACCACCGGCGGGCGCAAGAACGTTGTGGGCCGACCCATTCTCTACAAGACCACTCGGGACTTTTTGCTTCAATTCGGGCTCAGGAACCTGGGGGAACTCCCCAGCCTGGATGAATATCAGGAACTGGCACAGGCATCCCTGGAGGGAGTGGCGGTTGTGGGTGAAGCCGAATCGGAACCGGGAGCGGGAGACGCAGTGGGCCGCCGGGAGACGGGCACCGCCGCCTCGGACATTGGCAAAGAGTCGACCGGAGGTCGTATGGCGGCCGAGCCCCGGACGATTTCGGATGCCGAACAGAAACCGGACGCCGCCGGGGAATCCGATCGGGTCTCGGCCGGCGGGGACTCGCAGGCATCGTGACGGAGCGGCTGCAGAAAGTCATCGCCAACGCCGGCGTATGTTCCCGGCGCCAGGCCGAGGTCATGATTCTGGAGGGAAGGGTTTCCGTCAACGGCAAGCCGGTCAATAGGCTGGGTGCGAAGGTGGATGCCTCCCGTGACCATATTCGGGTTGACGGGAAACGCATTCGGCCCCCCGGACGACAGACCTATCTGCTCCTGAACAAGCCGCGAGGGTATTTGTGCACCCTTTCGGACCGGGCCGGAAGGCCACTGGTGAATCAGTTGATTCGGGGGTGCCCACCGGGAGTGAGTCCCGTCGGCCGTCTGGATTTCAATACTGAAGGACTGCTCCTTTTAACCAATGACGGCGATTTTGCCAACCGGATCGCCTCAGCCGGACCGCATTGTCCCAAGACCTACGTGGCCAAGGTGAGAGGCGTTCCCAGCCGGGCGATTCTGGCAAGGGTTTCCAAGGGAATCTCGCTGGACGGAAGAAAGCTGGCTCCCTGCAAAGTCGCCGTGGTGAAGCAGTCCGACAACTGTTGGCTGAGAATAACGTTGATCGAGGGCAGGAACAACCAGATCCGGAAAATGTTTGACCGTGTCGGACACACTGTGATCAAGTTACGACGAGTCCAGATAGGCTTTTTGAAGGACGCCCGGCTCAAACCGGGAGAGTACCGCCACTTGAGCCGCCAGGAAGTGATGCGCTTTCTCGATGAATGATCCCACGGAAATCAAGCGCCTGCTCGAATGTTGCAAGACCATTGCCGTGGTCGGTCTTTCAGCCAATCCAAGCAGGCCCAGCAATGCCGTGACTCGCTACATGCAGACCCAGGGCTATCGAATCGTCCCCGTAAACCCGAACCACCAGGCGGTACTTGGGGAATTCTGCTACCCCAGCCTGCTCGAAATTCCTTCTTCCACTTCCATCGATCTGGTCAATGTGTTCCGCCGTCCGGATGCCGTCTCCCTGGTGGTGGAGCAGACCATGCAGATTGGAGTCCGAGCCATTTGGATGCAGGAGGGTGTCGTTGATGCCACGGCCGCCCGGAAAGCCGAGAGCGCCGGATTGACGGTGGTCATGGATCGTTGCCTGCTCAAGGAGCACAGCAAGTACATCTAGCCTGTTTGCTTGAACATGGCAAGTACATCCCTTTTGCTTGAACGCATCGGGACGATCTGTTAGGTTAGGGTGCTTTCCAGGCGTTTCAAGAAGACTCAATCAGGTCCGAATTCCTCCCTTGGGTGGCGCATGGCGCAGCAACGACCTCAGGGTCTCGCTTCCAGGCTGAACGAACGACTCGAGTCCGTTGTCATGGTCAGCGCCATCTTGGGGATGTCCCTGATCTGGCTGTGGTTGCTTCCTGACGGTCCCTCGGCGGCACCCGTGAAGCCGCCGGCAGCACCCACCCAGCCCTCGAGCCCCCAGAGCCCTTCTGTCTCCGACAACCTCCCATCGCCGCCCCAATTGAGGGTGGTCGAGGGGAAAGTCCCAAGAAACGCCACCTTCGCCCAATTGATGAGTTCCCACGGGTTTTCTCCCGAGACCGTGTACCAGTTGGTGCGGGCCAGTCGGCCGGTCTACAACCTGGCCAGACTCAGGGCAGGGAATCGGTTCGAGCTGGAATGGCTCGCGGACGGCAGGCTGAACTCATTCCGCTACCAGGTGGATTCCTTCAAATATCTGAAGGTGGATTGCAGCGGGGATGACTATCGGGCTGAATTGATTGCCATCGAGTATGAAAAGCGCGAACTACCGGTGGTTGGAACTATTGACTCTTCCTTGTTCGGCACCCTTTCCGACCTGCAGGAGAAGGATCAGTTGGCTCTGGACATGGCCGAGATCTTTTCCTGGGACATCGATTTCAACACCGAGATCCAGCGAGGGGACCACTTTCGGCTGATGGTCGAAAAGCTCTACCTGGAAGATCGGATGGTCCGATACGGCAGCATCCTGGCCGTGGAGTTCAATAACGCGGGGAAACTCTATACCGGATACCGTTTCGAAGATCCTGAGGGCGAGGTGGGCTACTTTGACGATCGCGGGCGATCGCTCAAGCGGGACTTTCTAAGATCTCCGGTGAAATTCTCCCGCATCAGTTCGCGATTTTCCTATAGAAGGCTTCATCCCGTCCTGAGAAAGCGACGGCCGCACCTGGGAGTGGACTACGCGGCGCCAACAGGTACTCGGGTTGTGGCTGCCGGCAACGGCCGCGTACGGTTTCGTGGATGGAAGGGTGGGTACGGCAACCAGGTTGAAATCAGGCACGGCAACGGGTTTACGACCTACTACGCCCACTTGTCCCGCTTTGCCAGAGGATTGCGAAGGGGTTCGAAAGTTGTCCAAGGCCAGGTGATCGGCTACGTGGGGTCGACAGGACTGTCCACCGGCCCCCACCTGGACTACCGTGTGCGACGAAACGGTGTCTTTGTGAATCCGCTCACTCTCAAGATGAAGCCGTCGAAGCCGCTGAAGCCCGAATACCGGAGTGCGTTTCGGCAAGTCAAGCTGAAGTGGCAGCAACAGTTGGCCGCAATCGCACCTCCCCCGGAACAGACACACCAAGCCAGTTCGGCCCACGGCTTCGAGGCAGACTTCATTTATTGAATCAGTGATTTAGTGATCAGTGGGCAGTGGCTAGTGATCAGTGAATAGTGGTCAGTGATCAGTGAATAGTGGTCAGTGATGGAATCGATAAGTCAAGCATCTTGTTGATCTTGGCGCAAGCCATTGAAGTGCAACCACGTCACAAGGCACTTGTCCGCTTGCGGATTTCTCCACTGACCACTAGCCACTGATCACTGGGCACTAACGGAGGGCACCGATGAACATTCTGCTTTTTTCGATGCCGGACTCGTTCGAGCACATGCCCACCGTCGCCATTCGCATGCCCAATGGCGCCCTCACCTCGCTGGCGGGCAACATTGATCCTCATCATCGAGTGTCTGTGGCCGACCTGATCCTGGTGCAATCCCAGGTTCGTCAAACCGTGATTCGCCTGGTTCAGGAGTATCAGCCGGATGTGGTCGGGCTCTCGGTGATGACTTTCCAGCGCCATACCGCCCAAAAGATTGTCAGCCTGGTGCGCCGACTCAAGCCCGATGCCCATATCGTCGTGGGTGGCTATGACCCCAGCCTGGATCGGGTTGCCTACACCCGTCCTTCGCCCGGGAGACCCGACTTTATCGTACGCGGGGAGGGGGAGCAGACCTTTCGGGAACTGCTGAGAGCCCTGGAGAACGGCAGGGACTACTCTGCCATCGCCGGCCTGTCCTATCGCCAGGGGGACCAATTTTTCCACAACCCGGAGCGCCCGGTAAGCTCACTGGGCGGCGAGGAACTCAAGCTGCCCCGCAGAGACTCCCGTGTTCTCCAGGGGTACACCTTGCTGGGACGGCCGGTTGACGTTGTAGAGACCTCGCGCGGCTGCACGTATGACTGCAGCTTTTGCTCGATCATCGAAATGCGGGGCCGGAATTTTCACACCTACTCTATCGAGCGGGTCATCGAGGATATCCGCGACGCCTACCGGCGTGGGGCCCGGGCCATCTTCCTGGTGGACGACAACATCACGCTGAACGTGCACCGTTTTGAAGCCTTTTGTCGGGCAATCGTCGACGCCGGCCTGAACGACGTCGACTACATTCTTCAAGGCATGACCTCGGCCTTGGCCAACCACGGGAAACGCTTGGCCCCGCTCATGCGCCGGGCCGGCTTCCGCTACGTGTTCCTGGGGATAGAAAACATCCTGGAAGAAGACCTGAAATTCCTGCGGGCCAGCTCCAAGAACCAGGAGCGCCAGAATGGACGCTCGGTGGGCAATGCCTCCATTCGGGCGATCGAGTACCTCCATCAGAACGGGATCTACGTGGTCGGCGGACTCATTGTCGGAAATCCGGACGATACCCGGGAATCCATTCTGACCAACCTGGAGTTCGCCAGGAAATACATCGACTGGCCCTACATCCAACACCCCACGCCCTACCCGGGCACTCCCATGACACTCGATTTCCGTGCCCGCAATCTGATCATCAATGAAGCCCTGGAGGAATACGACGGCACCACCGCAGTGGTGAAAACCGAGCACCTTTCGGCTCGGGAGATCGAGTTTCTTCGCTGGCAGGCCGAGCGCTGGATCAAGACACGGCATTTCCCGACGGCGCTGTGGCATAGTCCCGGATTCGTGCTTCGCCACGGGCACAGGATGTTGGCCCACACCTTCAGGGGCAGTACCTGGAAATCGGCGTTGGGCCTGGAGTCGCCTCGGCGAGTCTATGAGCGCTACCAGGCCTTCCGCAAAGCCGAAAGGAACTACCTGCCGCTTGAGGTTCCCTCCCGGGATGCCGCGGGCCTCCCGCGAAATTCCTCTTCCCAGCCGGTTCGAAAAACGGCATAGGTTTCCTATAATATCGTCGCTGATTCCGGCCGCCGTTCCGTTGATTCTCGAGTGCCCGGTCCCTTGCTCATGAAGCTTCCCTTGAGACTACTGCGCCTCGTTCCGTGGCCAGGCTGGGGCTTGCCTGTCTTGATGCTCGGCTTGGCGGCGCCCCCCGGGAATATCCTCGCCCAGCAATGGCCCCACTACGGCGGGGACCTGGCCGCACGGAAATATTCGCCTCTGGACCAGGTCAACCGGGACAATGTCGCACAACTGAAGGCCCTCTGGACCTACCATACCGGTGACGTCAGCGATGGATCGAAGTATCCGGTGCGGTCGGCCTTTGAATGCACACCCCTGGAGGTTGACGGCGTCCTTTACCTGACGACCCCCTTTGGCCGGGCGATCGCACTCGACTCGGCGACGGGTGAGGAGCTTTGGGCCTTCGATCCCAAGCTCGACAAGCATCGGCCCTACAACCTGTTCATCAATCGCGGTCCGGCCTATTGGCGCCGAGGCCAGCAGAAGCGGCTCTATTGGGGAACATTGGACGGCCGGCTGTTTGCCTTGAATGCCCGCACCGGGCGGCCGGTTGGGAGTTTCGGCAGCGGCGGTGTCCTGAATCTTCGAGCAGGCATGGCCGACCGTTTCCCGAAGCGCATCTACGGGGTGAGCTCGCCTCCATTGATCTTCGAGAACCTGGTGATCGTGGGCTCGGTGGTGTCGGATGGTCTGCCCGAGGGGCCCGACGGGGACGTGCGTGCCTTCGATGCCGATACCGGCCGATTGGTGTGGCGCTTCAATACCGTGCCCGGACCGGGCGAGGCAGGGAATGACACCTGGGAAGGGGAGTCCTGGAAGGGCCGGGGAGGGACCAATGTCTGGGCTCCCATGAGTTGCGATGCCGAGCGAGGCATCCTCTATCTTCCTGTGAGTTCTCCTTCGCCGGACCGATACGGAGGCGGGCGCAAGGGGAAGAACTGGTTCGGGGATTGCCTGGTGGCCCTGGACGTTCGCACCGGCAAGCGTCTGTGGCACTACCAGATCACTCATCATGACCTCTGGGACTGGGACCTGCCCGCGCAACCCAATCTGGTGGACGTGCGCCGGCAGGGAAAAACCGTCCCCGCCGTAGCCCAAATCACCAAGATGGGGTACGTGTTCGTGTTCGATCGGGTGACGGGGAAACCCCTGTTTCCGATTGAAGAGCGGCCCGTTCCCCCCAGCCCGGTTCCGGGGGAGGAAGCCTGGCCGACTCAGCCGGTGCCGATCAAGCCTCCGGCCGTCGCCCGTCAGGGCATGACACCCGAGGAGATCAACCGCCTGGACCCCGAAACGGAGGCCGAGTGCCGGACCATCCTGGAGAATGCAACCCTGGGCAAGATGTATCAGCCGCCCGGCCTGGAGTACACGGTGCTGTTCCCGGGCACCAATGGCGGGCTCAATTGGGGTGGGGCATCCTACGATCCCACCTTGAACCTGTTGTTCGTCAACTCCATGGATGTGGGCCAGGTGGTGAAGATGGTGGAAGGGAGGGCAGGGAGTCGGCTGCCCTACATGGCCCGGGGGATTCGCCAGGGACGCTTTTGGGATTCCAGGCGGATACCCTGTCAGATGCCTCCCTGGGGAACGCTGACGGCAATCGATCTGAACCGCGGAAGTCTGCGCTGGCAGGTGCCGCTCGGACTGGTGGAGAGGCTGGCCGCCCGCGGGATCACCGGAACAGGCTCCCCCAACCTGGGAGGCTCCATCGCAACTGCCGGCGGCCTGGTGTTTATTGCCGCCACCAATGACCGCCGCTTTCGAGGCTTCCACTCCGAAACGGGCCGGCAGCTATGGGAAACCCGGCTGGAGTTCAGTGGTCACGCCACTCCCATGACCTTCTGGTCGAGGCGTTTGAAGAAACAACTGGTGGTCATCGCCGCCGGCGGCGGCAACAAATACAACGAAGGCTATGGCGATGCGCTGGTGGCCTTCGCCTTGCCTTGAACCATCGACTGACCGGTTGCCTTCATGCCCAAACTCCTGGAGGGTTTACTTCAGCCAGGTTCCAGGACGTTGATTCAGGCGCTCTGCCTGGCCCTGCCGGTGGCGATTCTCTGGAGTTCCGGTGTTCACGAAGTCTCGTCGCTGGGCCGGAACGATACGCAGCCCATCACTCAACCGCTCCCTTTCAGCCATCGCAGCCATGCTCAATTGGGGCTGACTTGCGCTACCTGCCACACCATGCAGGGTAAAGGCGGCAGTGCCGGCTTTCCTGCCCTGTCACTTTGCCTGTCCTGTCATCGTGGCGGCAAGGGAGAGCACTCTGCTGTTGCAGTCCTGCTGGAAGGTTACGAGCAACGGGGCGAATCCATCCCCTGGACCCGCGTCTACAAGATCCCCGATTTCGTCTTTTTCAGCCACAAGGAGCACCTGGCCTCGGGAGCCACTTGCGCTACCTGCCACGGTCCAGTGGAGCTGCGGGACAGGCTCAGGCAAGAGGTCCCGACTTCAATGGAACACTGCATGGATTGCCACGAGGCCCAAGGAGCCTCCCTGGACTGCCACTTCTGCCACGAATTGAACCAGTGAGGGAACGGTGCAGATAATCCACCAGCGAGCCGGTCAAGCGCACAAGCAGTCGAGCCTTTTGCAAATTTCTTCAGTCAGCGGGACTTGTTTACGGGAAGGGTTGTGATCCCCGGGAGGTGGCGTTGGCCCCCCTCCGGCTCGAAGACGGGCTCCGCCCTCTCGCCGACTCCCCCTCAAGAGGGGAGTGATACTCGAGCGCTGAACCCCGCTTCTCGCCCGATGCCCGTGCAGATCTGAATTTTGCAAAAGGCTCAATCCATAATCTGTTTTGATGGTTGGCATAAACAAAAATGATTTGACCATTGGTGCGGTAACTTTACAATGAGATCACTTCTTCGATACAGAGCCGTATCGAGGGGGATAGATCGCCCACCGCCGACGGGAGTGGCCCGGTGGTGGTGATTTGGACAGAGACGTCCATTGGATCCGAGCGGGGACTCGTGCCGATGGACGTCTTTTTTTATTTTGAGCCGCTATAGGCTCCGCAAATAGGAACTAATGGGACCTGAAAGGATGAGGAGATCAATGAAAACGAATTGGGCCATGTTGCTTTTGGCTGGACTGCTGACCTCGGGCTTGTCGAACGGGGTGTTGCTTGCGCAGGACGGTAGTCAGGAGGAGTTGCTGGAGCGAATCAAGAAACTGGAGGAGCGGATCGCTGAGCTGGAAGGGACGAGCAAAGCCACCTCCAGGGAAGCCGAACCCTCCGGCGAGACTGCACCCGCCGAAACGGCTGCCCCTGAGGCGGAATCGAGCGACACGGCGCCTATATTGGATTTCTTCAAGGCGACCAAGATCAGCGGCTACGTCGATGCCTACTACGGCTATAACACAAACGATCCCGACAGCGGCATTGTCGATTTCCGCGGGCTGGACACCAGGCACAACAGCTTTCAGTTCGATCTGGCAAAAATCGTTTTCGACCGGCCTGCCGGTGAGACCAACAGCCTGGGCTACCGCATCGATCTGGTCTACGGTCCCGCTGCCGATACCTACCACTCCTTCGAACCCGTTGGCGGCCAGCAAGAAATCATCAAGAACATTCAGCAGGCTTACGTGAGCTACGTCGCCCCCGTGGGAGACGGCTTGACCGTCGATGTCGGGAAGTTCGGGACCTTTGTGGGTGCGGAAGTTCTGGATACCATCGACAACTTTCAATATCAGCAATCGATTCTCTTCGGCTTCGCCCAGCCCTATTACCACACGGGAGTCCGCACCAGTTACTCGGCTTCGGACACGGTGGACGTGGGTTTCTATCTTGTGAACGGTTGGAACAACTCCACCGACAACAATACGGGAAAGAGCGTCGGCTGGTCGATCGCCGTTTCGCCGAACGACAATTTCAGCATCAGTCAAGGATATCTGGGGGGGCCGGAGCTGGACGGCATCAACAGTCCCTGGCGGCATCTCTTCGACACCGTGATCAGCGCCAGCGTCAACGACCAGGTCGAGGTATTGATCAACTATGACTACGGATACGATGCCGAGGTCCAGCCCGATTTCGACCGAACGGCCTGGCAGGGCATAGCCGGGGCCGTGCGTTTCAGCACTTCCGGCAAGAAGTGGGCTTTTTCACCCCGCTTCGAGTACTTCGCGGACAAGGACGCCTTCGCTACCGGGATTGTCCAGGACTTGAAGGAAATCACCCTGACGGCCGACTATCGCGCGCGCCCGAATTTCAGCACCAAGTTCGAATACCGCTATGACTGGTCCGACCAGCCCTTCTTCGTCAGGGGAGCCGATGAACTGGTCACCAGCCAGAGTGTTTTCCTGATTGCTTTCGTGTACAGCTTTGGTTTCGGCGACGAGTGATGGGGCTTGGCGTCAGCGTTCCTTCGCTTCCGCAATGTCGGTGACTTCCATCTTCCCATGGATGGACAGATAGATGGCCAATCCGATGGTGACGACCAATATCCCCAGAGCCGCCAGCAGTAAGTGTCGGTTCATGGTATCGACGGCGATGTGGGTCTCGGTGTGGTCCTGTTCCACGATGGAGATCCAGCGGAGCTGGGGGTATTGGGACGACAATCCAAGCTGCCGGAAACCCACCATCTTCCTGGCCCCGCCAAGAGCCGTGGCTTCAATGAAATCGGGTTGACCCGGCTGCCGCAGGGCGCTGAGAATATCGTCGAAATAGGGAATCTCCATCAATTGCGGATCCACCAGGTGGCCGGAAGTCTCGCTCTCCGCCTCGGTGGAATCGCCAGTCCGGGCCGGCGGGAAATCCACCACCTCACCGCCGATGATGGTGCCGTCTTCCCGAGCCAGCGACATGTTTCCGGTGGCTCCGATTCGAGTTCCGGTTACCAGAAGGAACAGGTCGCTGATGTCAACGGCCACACCGATCACGCCAATGACTTCCTCGGGCGCGTCGTTCACCACCGGGACGACGATGTGGAGCACGTTGATCCGGGTCAGGGGATCGAATCGGACGTCCTCGATGACCACCTGGCCGGTGACGCCGTCTTTGAAACTTTGGCGCCACCAGGGTTCGTCGCCCTGCTCAAAGTCGATGGGCTTGACGTTGGCCGCCACCGTTCCACCGTATCCGTCCGTGACGGTGATGCGCCGAAAGTCCGGATTGATGTTCACGAACCTTCTCAAGAATCGGGATGCGGGGTTGGAGAGAACCCGTTGAACCGTAGCCTCCCCCTGTGGCTCCAGCCAGGTTCGCTCGATGGCTGCAATTCTTCGCCGCACCGCCTCCGGAGATCTCGGATAGGAGGCGTTTGCGGCCACGATGGCGTCTCGAACCGGAGAGGTCGCGGCCAGGGTCTGCACCTCTCTTACCAGGTTGTTGATGGCATAGTTCATGGTGGCTGCATTGTTCCCGGAAATGGCTCTGAAGTTGGCTGCCACTTCCTCATCGATAGCTGTCTTCGCCCGGTCGACCGTGAAGAAAATAATCGTCCAGGTCGGGAGGTTGGCCAGAATCAGCACGATCACGGCTGTGCGCAAATCGATGCGCCTCATGATGCCTCCTTTCGGAAATCGTCTTTCGAGGGATCTCTATAGCAAGTCTATTGCCTGGCTGATCGGTCGTCAAGCAACCCGCCTGTCATGAGCCGCACTGGTGTCCTGCCTCAGATACAGGAACGACGGAGCGATGTCCTCCCTCGGTATCCGAGTCTTTGACCGGTCTCCGTGTTTCGTGGAGATGCTCGATTCCGAATTTTGCAAAAGGCTCTATTGACTTCAAAAATGGACTTGTGCTAAAAATCCTCCGGCTTACCTACAGGGTCCGACAAACGGGCGTTCCTCGAGGTTCTCGAGCAGCCCGCAATCGACGGTAGCCGTATCCACCCTAACACGCCTAACCCGGCCAGCGGCCATTCCGTGTCCTTACTCCATGGATCCCCATGAGGTCTTCTTGATTCGGGGCTCTTGCAACACCACCAAGGTCATTTCATGAATTTTCTGGAGATGCTTGCGCTGATCCCGTTGTTTCCCGCGGCCGGAGCGCTCATTAACGGGCTCCTGGGGAGGCGATGCTCCAGGGCGTGCATCAGCACGGTGGCCTGTGGGACGGTGGGGGTCTCCTTTCTGCTGTCCCTGGGCGCTTTTTACCAACTGCTCGGCAGACCTGAAGGGCAGCGCCTGGTGGAGCAGGAGCTGTTCACCTGGATACCTGCCGGCGCTGGAGAACTGAGCTCGGGAGCCATCTCCCAGTTTCTGGTGCAGTGGGGCTATCAATTGGATCCGTTGTCGGCGGTGATGATCCTGGTCGTCACCGGCGTGGGATTCCTGATCCACATCTATTCCATCGGATACATGGCCCACGAAGGAGGCTACGCCCGCTTCTTCACCTACATGAACCTCTTCATGTTTTCGATGTTGACGCTGGTTCTGGCCAACAACTTCGTGGTCATGTTCGTGGGTTGGGAGGGAGTCGGTCTTTGTTCATACTTGCTGATCGGCTTCTATTATGAAAGGAAGAGCGCCGCCGACGCCGGCAAGAAGGCCTTTATCGTCAATCGAATCGGCGATTTCGGCTTCATGCTGGGAATGTTCCTGATCTTCACCGCCTTTGGCACCCTGGACTTCACCGGGGTATTCGGGCTGGTAGAAACCCAGGCTCAGGCCGGAGTGCTTGCCAGCGGCGACGCCACCATCACCGCGATCTGCATCCTGCTGTTTGTGGGCGCCATGGGCAAGTCGGCCCAGGTTCCTCTCTACGTCTGGCTTCCGGACGCCATGGAGGGTCCCACCCCCGTCAGCGCCCTGATTCACGCCGCAACCATGGTCACCGCCGGCGTCTACATGGTGGCCCGCTGCAGCGCGCTTTTTGTCTTGTCTCCGGACGCCATGTTGCTGGTAGCCGTGGTGGGAGCGTTCACTGCCATTTTTGCGGCCTCGATCGGGCTGGTTCAAAACGATATCAAGCGCGTCCTGGCCTACTCCACCGTGAGTCAACTCGGCTACATGTTTCTGGCCTGCGGTGTCGGGGCCTTCGGCGCCGGCGTCTTCCACCTGATGACGCATGCGTTCTTCAAGGCTCTGCTGTTCCTGGGGGCGGGAAGCGTGATTCACGCCTTGAGCGGGGAACAGGACATGCGCCGGATGGGCGGTCTCAGGACACGCATCCCAGCCACATTCTGGACCATGATGGTGGGAACGGTGGCCATCGCGGGCTTCCCACCCCTGGCGGGCTTTTTCAGCAAGGACGAAATTCTGTGGCGCGCCTTCTCCAGTTCACAGGGGCACGTGCTGTTGTGGGCGGTCGGAGTGTTGGCGGCCGGTATGACCTCCTTCTACATGTTCCGAATGATATTCCTGACCTTTCTGGGCAAGTCCCGGATGTCCCGGGAGGTGGACTCCCACGTTCATGAGTCTCCCAAGGTCATGACGGTGCCGTTGGGGCTGCTGGCAGTCGGCGCGGTCGTCTCGGGCTGGGTCGGCATTCCGCACCTGATCGGTCAGTATCTCCACCACCTGCCCCAGTACTTCGAGCATTTTCTGTCTCCGGCCCTGGCTCATCCGGCCGCGGTAGAGGGGGGACACGCCTCCGAAGGCCTGGAGTGGGGACTGATGGCGCTGTCAGTGGCCATCGCCCTGTTGGGGCTGTGGCTTGCGCGACGCTTCTATCTGACCCACCCGGCGCTGCCGGAGCACCTGGTATCCCGCTTCAAGCACACCTATACCACTTTGCTCAACAAGTACTGGGTGGACGAAGTCTACGACCTTCTCATCGTCAATCGGACCAAGGACCTCGCCAACCGGTTGGCGGGGTTTGACAACAGGGTGGTCGACGGGGCAGTGAACGGCTCGGCCTGGTTGACCCGGCTGACAGCCTCGGTTTCCGGCTTCTTCGACTACTGGATTGTAGATTTGGCCGTTCGGCGCTCCGACCTCATCTACTACCTCAGTTTCCCCCTGCGTCGAATTCAGACCGGCGTCATCCAGACCTATGCAGCGCTGACTATCGGCGGCATCCTTGTGATCGTCGGCTATTTCATTCTGACCTGAATCCAGGGAATTGACGGGAATCGGGACCGGGTTGGCGAGCCCGGCCGGCAGGGTCATCGCAGACACACCATCGGGAGCTTGATACATGTTTCAAAACCATCTCTTGTCCATTGTCGCCTACACGCCGCTGATGGGCGCCCTGCTGCTGCTGCTGGTGAACAAGGAAAAGACCCAGGTCATTCGCTGGTTTGCCAACATCGTGGCCGCCATCGGATTCTTGGTGTCCATCCCCCTGATCACCGGGTTCGACACCGAGGCTGAAGGACTGCAATTCGTGGAGCGGGCTTCCTGGATCCCCTCCATCGGCGTGGAGTATCACTTCGGCATCGACGGCATCAGCCTGCTGTTGATCGTTTTGACCACGGGTCTGGGGTTCCTGTCCATTCTTTCTTCCTGGAATGCGATTCAGGAGAGGGTCAAGGAATATTACATTTTCATGTTGATGCTCCAGACCGGCATGCTGGGCGTCTTCATGGCCATGGACCTCTTTCTCTTCTACGTCTTCTGGGAGGTCATGCTCGTCCCCATGTATTTCCTGATCGGCGTGTGGGGAGGGCCAAGAAGGCTGTATGCGGCCATTAAATTCTTCCTGTATACGCTGCTGGGATCGGTGTTGCTGTTGCTGGGCATCCTGGCGCTCTACTTCTACAACCACGAGGTGACCGGCGTCTATACCTTCAGCATTCCGGCGCTGCTGGAGCTCGATTATCCGTGGGAGTATCAGTTCTGGGTGTTCCTGGCCTTCTTCATCGGGTTTGCCATCAAGGTCCCCATGTTCCCGTTCCACACCTGGCTCCCCGATGCCCACGTGGAGGCGCCCACGGCCGGTTCGGTGATTCTGGCCGGCGTCCTGCTGAAGATGGGCACCTACGGCTTCATTCGCTTCAGCCTGCCCATGTTCCCGGATGCGGTGCAGGACACCACATCGCTGAACTTTGCCTATCTGACCTTCGGCTGGTTGGATCAGCAATTCGGCCTGCTCCACCTGATGATCTTCCTGTCGATCGTAGGGATCATCTATGGAGCCCTGGTGGCCATGATGCAGCGGGATGCCAAGAAGCTGGTGGCCTACTCTTCCGTCAGCCACCTGGGATTCTGCATGCTGGGATTGTTTGCCCTGAATCCCAACGGAATCAACGGCAGTATCCTGCAGCAGATCAACCACGGGATATCGACCGGGGCTCTCTTCCTGATCGTAGGCATCGTCTATGAACGGAGACATACCCGGGAGATCTCGGAATATGGAGGGCTCTCCCGCGTCATGCCGGGTTATGCCATCATCTTCCTGATCATCACCATGGCTTCCATCGGGCTCCCGCTGCTCAACGGATTCATCGGGGAATTTACCATCCTGGCGGGGGCCTTCCAGCGCCACTGGAGCTGGGGAGCCTGGGGCTGCGCGGGAATTGTTCTGGGAGCGGCCTACATGCTCTGGCTCTATCAGCGGATGATGTTCGGGCCCGTCACCAATCCCAAGAACAAGGACTTGAAGGACCTCAGCATCAGAGAGTACGCCACGCTGTTGCCACTGGTCATCATGTGTTTCTGGATCGGCATCTATCCCAAGCCCTTCTTCAAGTACATCGAAAAGCCGGTTGAGAAAATCGTGCAGAAGGTGCAGCCGGGCTTCTTTGATCGTTCGGAAGCCCTGCTGGCCAAGCTTCCCGTCCAGGAGACAAGGAAGAAGTAACAACCGGCCAGGACGGCGGTGCCGTGGATGGTTCCCTCAGAGGGGACTTGATCGGTGGAAAGGGAAGGCTGCCTCGATTCCAGGTTCGGCTTTCGGCGGCCGTCCTGGAAACGGTGAGGGGGATTCAGCCTCTTCGGGGTCTCACCAGCTTGAAGGTATAGGTCCTCTGATCGCCGCTCCTGGTCTGGATCAGCTCCACCCCTTTTCTGGGATAGCGCCAGGTTGTGGTCTGGAGGTCCGGCCGGAGACGGCGAGGCTCCGGGCCGAACATCTTCTTGAACAGTTCCAGGTTGCCCCGCCGCAGTATCGAACGGAATTGTCCCTTCACCTTTCTGGCCAGAGTGGTGTTGACGTAGATGGCGATGACCTTGCCGGACTGCTTGTCGATATCCAGGTAGATGCCTCGTCCCTGATAGGCGGAACGGTACAATCCGCCCACGGGGGTGGTTGCCAGGGGTTTCCCCAACTGCTTGTTCCGGTTGACCTCTGCCGTCCGATCGCCGAGCTTGACGCCCATCACCGACAGGTTGCGGCTGGTCAGGTCCGGAATCCGGGTGATATCTTCCTTGGCCAGATCGTAGACCTTGACCTCCTCCGGTGCTGCAGCCGCCTCTTCCGTTTTGGGATCGTCCGCCTTGGAATCGGCTGCCGGGGGGGACTCGGGAGCCTGACTACAGCCGGCAACAAGAACTGAAGCGACGACGAATGCAACCCCAAGAGTGTGTTTTCCAGGCATGGTGTCCTCCAAGCGAACTCGGGCGTCCGACGTTGACCGAAACCGGATGATAATGCATCCGCCGGCGGGAGCGCAAACAGGGTGGTAACCAGGTTCAGACAGTACGGAGACCTGCTGACGCTGGGGATCATGTTTCCGGCTTGCATCGCCATCGGTTACGCTCTGGGTTGGCTGGTGGATGGGTGGACGGGCAACCGGAACACCTTCAGCTTTATCGGGATTCTGTTCGGGATCGCAGCGGCCTTCGTCAATCTCTTTCGAGTGGTCAAGAAGGTCAATGAGAAGGAGTGATTTCCATCCAATGAGTCTCTCCATCGCGGCTTTGACAGACGAGGGTCTCGACCGCCGGCTGTGGAAGATCAGCCTTGGCCTGGGAATTCCGGCCTGCCTGGCGGCACTGATTCTCGGTGGACTCGACTCGGGACTGGGCTTCCTGACAGGGGCGGTGCTCTCCTGGATCAACTTCCGGTGGCTCAAGCAAGGGATTGACCATCTGCTGGACGGCGCCCGCTCGGCCCGGCGGGCCCCCGAGAGGGCGATGCGTGCTGCTATCTTCAAGTATTTCTTAAGATACGCCTTGATTGGGCTGTTGCTCTATGCTACATTCCGTTTCGATATTCTGGAGGTCTTCGGGCTTTTCTCCGGCCTCCTGCTGGTGGTCGCAGCCGTGCTGGTCGAGTGCGTGTTGCAGGTAATCAAAGGTTGGAACGAGGACCCGTGCCATGGAACACCATAGCACCTGGATCGCCGAGTGGGTCAACAGCACGCTGGGTCCGCTGGTGGCGGCCCTGCTCGGCAGTCTCTATGGGTTGCTGGGCCTTGAATACGTCCCCGGGCATATGGTCATTCCCGAGCACGTTACCTTCGCCGTCCTGGTTTTTCTCTTCTGCGCGGTATTTTTCCCCGTCGCCGGGCGGTCTTTTTCCCTGGATAAGCCGGGCAGGATACAACAGATTCTGGAGCTGGTGGTTGAGTTCCTCAACGGTCAGTTGGAGGAGATCATCGGTCATGGGGCCAAAAAGTACCTTCCCATGGTGGCTACCATCGGGATCTTCATCCTGCTGATGAACCTTTGCGGGCAGATTCCGGGATTCGCCTCCCCGACCAGCAGCATCAACGTGACCGTCGGCTGCGCCCTGGTGGTGTTCCTCTACTACAACTACCTGGGAATTCGAAAGCAGGGGTTGGTCTCCTATCTCAAGCACTTTGCCGGTCCGGTGCCCTTGATGGCGCCGTTGATGGTTCCGATTGAGATCATCAGCCACCTGGCCCGGCCCTTTTCCCTGTCGGTCCGTCTTTTCGCCAACATCTTCGGAGAGCACCAGGTAGCGGCCGTGTTCTTTGGCCTTATCCCCTTCATTGTGCCACTCCCCATCATGGCGCTGGGAGTGTTTGCCAGTTTTCTGCAGGCTTTCATCTTCATGGTCCTGACCATGATTTACATTGCGGGGGCCGTCTCGGAGGAGCATTGAGCCTCGGAGGTCACGGCGCCGGCAGGGTCGAATCCGACCATCCCTGCCACTTGTGTGAGCCCGGGATGCACGAGGGGTTCCCGGGAACCACCTCCAAGTGGCGCTTCATCGGTTCATGCGGACCTCCCCAAGATCGGATTTCCGCAGCGAACCCCAACCGAAAGGAGAGTCCATCGTGAAACGATTTTACCCGGCAGTCTTCATCGGCATCGTCGTTCTGCTGGCGGCGTCGCCAGTCTATGCCCAAACCGATGCCACCAACTGGTGGCCGTTCTCTACGGAAGGTACCGGGAGCCACTGGCATTACATCAGCATCGGTTTCGCCATGGCCTTCGCCGCGGCCATTTGCGGCCTTGCCCAGGGGCGGGCCGTCTCGGCAGCCTGCGAAAGCCTGGCCAGAAACCCGGGGGCGGCGGCCTCCATCCGATTCGCCCTGTTGCTGGGATTGGTGCTCATCGAGTCGCTGGTCCTCTACACGCTGCTGATCGCCTTTATGCTTTACTTCAAGCTCCCCGCGATTCCGCCAACTCCCTTCTAGTGTTACGGTAAATCTCCAGCCGCCTGTCAATACTCCGGCAGGCGGCGTTTCCTCAGCGGCCATCCGTTGCCCGGCGTCCTGCTGCCGCAGCGACCTGCATGCGCAGCCTTCGCCGAGGCTCGACTTGTGTGTCCCCCCACCGCATCAGTCTTCGCCAGTAGCTTGGCCGGTGCGACCCCGTGACGGCGCACAAGATCTCACCTTTGGCTCGCCTTGTGCGCCCCCCCCACCGCAGAAGCCTTCGCCATTCGGCTCGGGCTCCTGTGCAATCCATACATGGTTTACACAATAAACCGCAAACATGGTTTACACGGTTGGTGTGGGTTAAGTGGGGCTTAGCATACCTCCCAGGGGGTTGATGGGCAATGAGGGGGGCGTTCTCCG
>JAJECY010000199.1 GCA_022821775.1 Acidobacteriota bacterium | reverse complement strand
TACCGGATGAACTGCCGGAAAACCAGCGTTTGAAATCGGGCGGGCGGCTCAGAATCCGATCCGGATGCGGCCGCTCCACATCCGCGGGTGGCCGAAGTGGGTTCCGCTGAAGGGGTTGCCGAAATTATAGGCGAAACGCCGGTTGGTCAGGTTGCGGATATTGAACTGGGTCCGGAGGGTGACGCGCCGGTCCGAAAGGAAATCCTTGCCCAGAGAAAAATCGAAAAGGGCCCTGGGCCTGATGCGCCCGCGTTCGAAGTTGACCAGATCGGCTCCCGGCCGCTCCCGCAGCTCATCCAGCTCTTCCAGTTCCACTTCCAGGGGGGGGCCGCTTTCGTAGCGCCCCGACAAACCGAACCAGAATCGGGAGGGGTGCTCGTAAACGATCCCGAACCCACCGGTGTTTCTTTGATCGTGGTCGGGATTGAACCGGGTCCCCGGTCCGATCTCGATCACTTCTTCCTCCAGAAACAGGCCTCCGTTGATGGGACCTACCTGGTAGACCCGCGAGTTGGAATAGCTCAGGTATCCGGACCAGCCCCTTCGCTCCGGAAAATCGATGCGGGCCTCCACTCCCTGAGCCTTGCCCTCAGCCACCGAGTTGGGAAAGATCACGGTCGTGCCCAGAAACACGTTGGGATCGGCGTAGTTTCTCACCAGTCTCCACCAGTAAGCGGCATTGAGTTGAAACCAGTCGCCGAAGGGCTGGCCGAATCCCACCTCGAAGGCATGCTGGCTCTCCGGAGCGACCCGTGCGCCGCCCATGCCCTCCGGCGTTGCAAAGGGGGAGAGTCGCCTGGCCTGTTCGGAGGAGGAGAGCAGGAGATTCTCGATCTGAGGCGGCATGAACAAACGGTTGTAGGAAGCTCGCAGGACGGTTTGGCTGTATGGCACCAAGAGGGCGGCGCCCGCCCGTGGGCTGACCTGATTGGCGGATACCATGACGGCGGTGTGGTCGAAGCGGACGCCCGCGTTGACGGTCAGGTTCGTGCCCAGTGAAAAAGTGTCCTGCAGAAAAACGGACCCCTGTCCCCGCGCCGCCTGTTCCTGGAAGACAAAGGGATTCTCCCGGTCAAACTCCAGCGCCAGGTCGCTCAAGTCCACTTCTTCGCCAAATTCCTCGTCGGTCACAAAGAAGGAGAAGAATTCGCGGGGGGTGACCCGTTGGGCGTCGGCCCCCGCCTTGAGAGTGTGACCCCCGGCCCAGTGAGTCAGATTCACCAGAAACCCCGAACGCACGTGGCGGCGAAGCTGAGAGGCCGAGACCGGCAGGTCGTTGGCGCTCGGGATCAGCTCGGAGCGGAAGAAACGGCGATATCCCCCCAGGTTGCTGGTCGTATTGGGCGACCAGTTTCGCTGCCAGGCCAACGACTGGTGGTTGTCGTCCAGCCGCTGGCGCTGGCGCTGCCCGGCCTGTTCCTGTGCAAGGGTATTGGTGACCCGAAAGCGACTTCCGTGGCCGGACAGGTTCAAGACCAATATGTCGCGGGCCGAGGGATGCCAGTCCATCCTGGAGTCGAACCGCTGCGCCCACCCCCGGTTGTTGAAATTGCCCGGGTCGACCGGATCGAGGTAGCGCTGACCGGACCCCGTCAGAGAGTGGGCCAGGAAGAAGCCCAGTCGGCCGCCAAGGCCTCCCGTCAGCGTGTAGCCGGCCTGGCCGCTCTGAAAGTTGCCGCCGGCCAGGCTGACCGAACCGCCCAGCGGCCGGTCGATCCCGGACTTGGGGGTGAGGTGGACCACGGCCCCGGAGGCATTGCCGTACTCCACCGGCAAGTGGCCGTTGATGACCTGCAGGGACTGGATCATCTCCGTCTGGGGCGAGCCCGCAAACAGGCGGTCGGTGCGGTCGGTCAAGGGGATCCCGTCGATCAGAAACAGGAATCCGTCGTCCACCCCCCTCACGTGCAGCAGACCGTTGTCCTCGCTGCTCCAGCCCGCGACCGTGGCGATCGCCTCCTGCAGGCCCGCGGAGGGCTGGGCGCCCGGCTGCCGCTCGATGAAGGATTGGTCCAGGTCGGTTTCCAGGCCTTGCGAGTCGGCTTCCACCAGCGCCTCCACCCGGATGGTCTCGGTCGGGGAGGTCAGGCTGAGCGAAACCTCAACCTGCACGGGGAGATTGGAGCGGACACGCAGGGGGCCGTTCCAGGGCTGAAACCCGGCGGCCTCGACCCGCAGCAGATAGGGGTCGAAGGGGAGGTTGTTGAAGCGAAAGGCGCCGCCGGGGCCGGAGGAGGTCTGGCGTTGAAACCCGGTGGTGCGGTTGCTGAGACGGACCAGGGCCCCGGAGACGGCTGCTCCGGTCGGGTCAAGAACCGTTCCCCGTACCGTGCCGACCCGGATCTGCGCACCCAGGGATTGACTCAGGGTGAGGAGAACAAGCAATGCCGAACCGGAGAGGAGTCTCATCAGAACCGCCAGGAACCCAGGAAACGCTTGCGTGAAACAACCCGGTTTCGCGCTGCATGCGACGGCGTGAAAAGAGTTATCCACCAAGACACACGAAGGACGACCAAGACACACGAAGTGGGACCCCGAGGGAACCGGGACCTTTCCGTGCTCCCGATAGGCCATCCGGGTCCCCTGTTTCTCTCTCGGATGATCCGCCCTTCGGGGGGGCGGGGGCGGAACTTGACTGAAACAACTCAGAGACTTACCACTTTTTGGTTACGCCCACGAAGACAAAGCGTCCCATCTCCGGAATTCTCTCACGGGTGAAGGGATTCAGGGAATTCAGGTGTTCGAAGTAGAACTTGTCGCCAAGGTTCTCCACCCCCGCTTCCAGGGAAAGGCGCTTGGGGAGTTGCAACCCCCCTCTCAGGCTGAGGGTGGTGAATCCGGGCGATGGCGCCTCCAGCCGGGAGGCGGCCACCCGGTCTTGAGGCCCGACATTGCGCATTTCGAATTCTCCGTAGAAAGGAACCGAATCGCCCGTGTACCGCAGCCGGGAGCGGACTTCAAGGGGAGGAATGCCGAGGACGGGCTCATTGACGCCAATGGCTGCCAGGGCTTGCTCGATGTCGTCGGCCAGGGTGTAGGCGCCTTGTATTCCGAGCTCCAACCCCTCCGTGATCGGGGCGCGAACGGAAAAGTCCAGGCCCCTGAAGTTGGCGTGGTCGCCACTGAGATAGCGAAAGACCTGCGGCGGGCTCAGGGGCAGTCGCTTGCGGATGCCTGGTGCCGGGGCCACCGTGATGAAGTCCTGAATGCGACGATAGTATCCTCCGGCTCGCAGGCGCATTCCCGCCCAACGGAACTCCAGTCCCAGGTCTGCCTGGTGGCTGGTTTCCGGTTCAATGCCGGGAGTCCCCATGAATTCGGCCGCGACCTGAAACTTGGTGCCGGGGAAACGGTCGGAGTAGCGCTCCAGCACATTGGCAGTGCGTACCGCCCGGCCCAGTCCTCCTGAAACCGTCACTGCTTCGGTCAGGTTCCTCCGGGCGGTCAGACTCCAACTGGTGTTGAACTCCTTCCGGTTCATGGGCTCTGAGGTGTTGGCTCGGAAAAAATCCGACGGCCGGCCGGCCTCGGCCTGGACGGTATCGAATCGAACGGCCGCCGCCATTCCCCAGTTCTCGCCCGCCTTGGCGGCGTTGAGATAGAGCCCCTGGTCGCGGATGCGGGCGTCCGGCCAGACATTGTCCCGGAAGAGCAGCCGGTTGTTGCTGCGCCGTGAAATGAATCGGGTTGCCTGCTGCGACAGATCGTAAAAGTCGAAGCCGGTTTGAACGGCCCATCCCGAACGGGGCTGAAAGCTGATCCGCCCGGCCCCTCCCAGGGTATCCGATTCCGTCGGAAGCGAGACGGCCAGCCCGAAGGGAGGGACTCGCCCGGGCATGTCCATGGCGGTGGGTTTCCCGTCGTTGTTCATGCGATGGCTCTTCTTGCTCAAGTAGAGCCTGAAGGTAACGCTCTGAACGGCGGGGGCGGGTTCCTTCAGATAGTAGGCGCCGTTCCAGGATCGAGTGATGAAATGGTTGGCGTCGAGCAGTCGCCCGGGATAGTCGAGGTTCTGTTGGGTATCGAGTCCGGAATCGAAGCTGAGTTCCTGATTGGAGGTCAGGTTCAACCGCAGTTTCCCGCCCACCTGGTATTCTCCGAACCGGCCGGGAACGGTCGGACCAGGGGCGCTGCCGGTTCCGGCTCGATAGTCATCGCCCTTGCCTCCGGAAGCTCTCACACTGATGCCGGCCCGCCGCCCCGAGGCAAAGTACCGGGTATTGCCCCACCGATTGGCGCTGTTGAAGGCGTATCCGGTGGAAACGGAGCCGCCGAAGGTCATCTTGTCGTGTACGGGCAGGGGATCGGTCTTCACCAGGACGGCGGCCAGTCCGCCGGCGCATTCGCTCAGGGCGTAGGGACCCTTGATCACCTCCAGGTTGCTGACGCGGGCGGGGTCCACATGGCTGATTTCGGAATCCATCCTGGCCGGTCCGGCGGCAAAGGCCCGGGACCCGTCGACCACCATGGCCACCTGGTGTTCCCGAAGTCCCTGGACCACCGGTTCCAGGTTGGTTCCGCCTCTTCTAACGGCCAGGACGCCAGGCACTTCCTTGAGTCGTTCGGCCAGATCTCGAGGCGGGCCTGACTGCAGTCGGGCGGCCGGCACGTCCTCAATGGCGATCTGAGCCGGGGGACTGGCCGTCACCTCGATTTCGGTGGCCAGGGAAACCAACTGCAGCTCAACCGCCAGCTCCGCCGTCTCGCTCGCATGCAACGTCAGTTCTCTCCGGTAGGGAGCGAACCCGGAAGCGGTTACGGAGAGGA
Source organism: Acidobacteriota bacterium (assembly GCA_022821775.1). Lineage (GTDB taxonomy): Bacteria > Acidobacteriota > Terriglobia > Versatilivoradales > Versatilivoraceae > Versatilivorator. Next base: position 14,365 of record JAJECY010000199.1, on the reverse strand, counting down.
GATAGAAACCTCTGGAAACACTGAAGGTCGTGCTACCGCCGGCTTGGGTGTGCCCGGTGGCTATCTGTCGGCCGGAGGGCAGTGCCAGCGAGACGGCGGCGCCGGAGACGGGCAGGCCGGAGGGGTCCCGCACCTGAACCGTGATCGATTCCGCCTGAGAATACAGGTTTCCGCACAACAGCATAAGGACACCCAACAGGGACAGGCAGGGTGGACTCGTCTTCATCGGATCCTCCGCGGTGGACGAAGCAAGTGCCGGAAGGTTCGGCATGGGGTGGTCCGGTGCCGGAATGCGCCTGGCGAGGCGAGGCATGGTCCATCACCGTCCAAGGCCGAAAACGGACGGACGGGGAGCTGGACAGGAGCAGAAATCAGGCAACGACCGCTGACGCAGGGTGAGCTAGGAGAATCGCGGCGGGTGAAACAGGGATGGGTGGTGCCCTTGGGGGAGTGCGGGTGTTTTCAGAGGAACGCGGTTGCCGGCGGTACTGGTGAGAGCCGAGAACACGGCCTCTTACCTGGCCGGCCAGCCGCTTTGTTCACGAGCCGTCAGGAAGGCGGCCCCCGGCCGTTGACATCCTGCCGACCAGGCACAGGACTTTCCCGGGAATTCCATCGTTACGGAGGAGGATCGGTGGCACGATTCTATCCGGGCCGGCCGATGCTGCCGGCGCTTCTCGGCGCAGCAGCAACGTCTCTGTCCCATGGCGCACTGGGCGGGGCGGGAGGCCGAGGCGGCAATGCCTGGCCCCGTTCCCGGCTGCAAGAGCCAATGAACGGGTAACGTGCCTGGACCCAACGAGACCAGGGCCACAACCACCGCCACCTTCTTCCAACCGGGTCCACTCATGTCCAGGGCAGGTATTGGGGGTCAGACGGCAAAGCGCTCGCTTGCCTCTCAGTGGCGTGCGCGAACGGATGCCCGCCGTTCGCAGATCAGCTCGTCGGCTTGTAGCGTTCCACCTTTTCGAAGGCGTCGGCGATGATGCGGGTGTCGAGACTGTCGACGGCAAAGGCCCCCGCCTGGGAGAGATAGCGCCAGGTGACGTCGAAGTCCTGCTGGCTGAGGACCGGGTAGTTCCGCTCCAGGCCGTCAAAAAATGCGGTAAAGGCAACGCTCACGAAGAAGTCCACGGCCGCCACCCGGCTGCTCTCCAGCTTGACGGCGTTCCAGACATAGCCGCTGGCGCTGTTGGCGTCGGTTTCCCCGGAGATGGGTTCGAGGTCCTCGGCCTTGACGCTGTAGCCGTCCAGTTGAGCGCCTTCCTTGAGCCGGTAGGTCTTCCAGCAGTGCCCGCAGGCCGACCACCCCTTGCCCAGAACGAAATCCCAGACCGGCGCCACCTTCATTGCCGAGCTGCAGGCCGGGCACTGGTATTCCTTGACGAAGTCCGACATCGCCGACAATATTCCATCTCCGCGATCTGGCATGGTTTCAAGCCCCTTTTCAATCGAGTCACCGAAGAAACCCTCGGATTATAACCCACCCCGGCAACCCGTATGGGCCAATTGAGCCTCAATCGGCGATTCGCTGAATGCTTGCCCCCAGAGCCTTCAATTTCTTTTCAATGGCTTCGTAGCCGCGGTCCAGGTGGTACACCCGGTGAATCAGTGTTTCTCCCCCGGCAACCAGGCCCGCCAGGATCAGGGAGGCGCTGGCTCTCAGATCGGAGGCCAGCACCTTGGCCCCCGTCAGGTTCCTGCGTCCCGAGATGACGGCCCGGTTGCCCTCGATCCTGATGTCGGCTCCCATCCGCACCAGCTCGCTGGCGTGCAGGAAGCGGCTCTCGAATATGGTCTCGGTGATGATGGAAGGCCCGTGGGCCTGGGTCATCAGCGCCATGTACTGCGCCTGCATGTCGGTCGCGAAGCCCGGATACTCCATGGTGGTGACATCCCTGGCCTGTAGTCGGCGGGGCGCCGTCACCCGACAGGCGTTGGGACCGCAGCGTTCGATGGCGATGCCGGTTTCCTCCAGTTTCTCCATAACGGCCGTCAGGTGCTCGGGGCGACAATTGACCAGTTCGACGGCGCCGCCGGTAATGGCTCCGGCCACCATGAAGGTGCCCGCCTCGATGCGGTCGGGAATGATGGTATGGTCGGCTCCGCCCAGCTCCGGCCTCCCCTGAATTCGAATGGTGCTGCTGCCGTCTCCCTCGATTCGGGCCCCCATCGAGCGCAGCAGATCGGCCAGGTCGGTCACTTCGGGCTCACGGGCGGCGTTGTGCAGGATGGTCTCGCCTCTCGCCAGGCAAGCCGCCATCATCAGGTTTTCGGTTCCGGTGACGGTGATCCGGTCGAAGGCCACCGTTTCACCGGTGAGGCGGGGGGCCTTGGCCTCGACGTACCCATGCTCGATGGTCAGGCTGGCGCCGAGTTTCTTCAGCCCCTTGATGTGGAGGTCGATGGGGCGGGCTCCAATGGCGCATCCTCCGGGCAGGGACACCCGGGCCCGTCCGAAGCGGGCCAGCAGCGGCCCCAGGACCAGCACCGAGGAACGCATGGTCTTGACCAACTCGTAGGGAGCGACGCAGGAGGTGGGTTGCCCGGTGACCAGTTCACAGCCGTGGCTCGTCTGCAGGTCATCCAGACCGACCCGGCAGCCCATTTCCTGCAGGAGTCGGCCGGTGGTTTGAATATCGCGGACTCTTGGCAAATTACGCAGCCTGACGGGTTCGTCCGTCAGCAGGGAGGCCGCCATGGCCGGCAGAGCCGCGTTCTTGGCCCCGCTGACCCTGACTCTGCCGCGCAGCACGCTACCCCCTTGGACCAGGATCTTATCCAACGGTGTGGATCACCTCCCCTTGAACGATGGTGGCTTGCACCTGGAGGTTCCGGTCCAGAAGCACTAGGTCGGCATCGCTGCCTGCTGCCAGGGTTCCCTTGCAGGGGGCGATCCCCAGGGATTGGGCCGGATTGCGGGTCAGCATGCCCAGCACGGTTTGCACAGGCAGGCGGGTCCACCCGACCATGTTCCGCAGAGCCTGGTCCTGGGTCAGAACGCTGCCGGCCAAGGTGCCGTCCGCCGTTCGACAGATACCTTCCGAAAGCGTGATTTCGGTATCGGCCAGCCGGTACTGTCCCTCGGGCATGCCGGTGGGGCAGACGGCGTCACTGATCAGGACGATCCGTTCGGCTCCCTTGCACCGGAGGCAAAGTTCGACGGCGGCGGGCGAGACGTGCACCCCGTCGGCAATCAGTTCGGTCCAGATCCGTGGAGCGTTCAGGACGGCGCCGAGGATGCCCGGGTCTCGATGGCTGAAGCCCCTCATGGCATTGAAAACATGGGTGGCATTGCCGGCCCCCAGACCGATGGCCGCCAGGGCTTCATCCAGGGTTGCGTTGGAATGGCCCAGGGAAACGATGACTTCCTTGGAAAGGGCAAACCGAATCAGTTCCAGGCCGCCCTCCATTTCCGGTGCCACCGTCATCAGCTTGATCCGCTGGCCGGAGCGGGCAAGCAACTGGTCGAAGATGAGGGTGGATGGGCGGCGGATGTGCCTGTCGGAATGGGCTCCCCGCTTTTCGGGATTGATGAAGGGCCCCTCCAGGTGGAGACCCAGCACGCGGGCTCCCGGCAGCGGTCGGTCCACGTAACCACCCAGTGCTTCGACGGCTTTCAGGGTGGCGATGGGGGAAGCCGTGAGCGTGGTGGCCAGAAAGGAAGTGGTGCCGTGAGTGGCCAGGAAGCGTGAAATCGCCTCGAGAGCCTCGTCCGTCCCCTCCATCACGTCGCGCCCCAGTGCGCCGTGGATGTGAATATCGATGAAACCTGGAGCCAGCGTTAGCCGGGAATGGCCCACAACTTCGAATTCGTCTTGGGAGAAGCGCACCGCCGTCCGGCTCCCGACTTCCAGGATCTTGGAGTCCTCGACCAGAACCACCCCGTCCAGAATGACCCGATCGGGAGTCATGACCCTGCCGGCAGTCACGGCCAGTCGCTTCATGTCCCCTCACTCCCTGCGATATCCGTGTGCATTATCTCCCATTGGTCCACCGCCTCGGCCACGGTGTCGGCGATTTGACGGCGGGCTGACTGGATGGCGCTGTTTTCCCGGGAGGGATGCACCCGGTTGGTCAGGAAAACGATGAAGAGCCGCCGCCGGGGATCGATCCACAACGAGGTTCCGGTAAATCCCGTATGGCCATAGGACTGCGGCGACAGCCTGCTGCCCGCCGAGCAGTCGGGCGCAGGAGTGTCCCAGCCAAGGGCCCGACTGCTCTCGGAGGGTTGCGCCTGTCGTCGGGTGAAGGTTTCCAGGGTGCTCCGCTTCACGATGCGGCCATGATCGTAGACTCCGCCGTTGAGGAGAGCCTGGCAGAAGACCGCCAGGTCCGCCGCCGTGCCGAACAGGCCCGCGTGGGCGGCCACGCCACCCATGGCGTAGGCGTTTTCGTCGTGAACCTCGCCCCTGAGCAGCCGCTGTCTCCACGGGTCCGTTTCAGTGGGCGCGATGCGGGGCATCCAGTCGGAAGGGGGTCGGAAGCAGGTCCGGCGCATTCCCAGGGGCCGGAAGATCCGTTCTCGAGCCAGGTTGTCGAGGCTGTCTCCCAGTGTTTTCTCGACGACGGCCCCCAGCAGCATGAAGCCCAGGTCGCTGTAGACGCTCCGACTGCCGGGCCGGTATTCCAGGGGAAGTTGCAGAATCCGCTGCAGGATGCACGCCTTTCCGTTGGCTTGCCGGTAGAGAGGGATGTGGGCGGGAAGGCCGGAGGAATGGGCCAGCAGGTGCTTGAGGCTGACCTGCTGCTTGCCGTCCGCCTGAAACTCCGGAAAGTAGCGTCCGAGCCGGTCCTCCAGGTCGATCATCCCGCGTTCGCAAGCCTGCATGGCCAGGGTGGTGGTGCACACCACCTTGGTGAGCGAGGCCAAGTCGTAAACGGAACGCGGGTTTGCCGGGGGGCTGGTCGAAGTGTAGTCCAGTTTGCCGTATCCTCGGCAAACCAGCAGCTTTCCGCGGCAGCCCGCGGCCAGCGAGGCTCCCGGAAAGGCCTGCAGGTCGATAAAGCGCCGGATGATCCCTTGCAGCCGGTTGCGCAAGGTGCGGATGTCCTTTGGGGACGGGTTGGACGCATCCGGACGGACCCTTTCCAGGACCATCGGCAAGGCTCCCCGAGGGAGTCCGGCGCCCGCGGCGGCCACGCCCGGGATCGACACCGGCAGCTTGCCGGCCAGGGGGATCTCTCCGAAGACCGCCTTGGCAGCCGCCCGCTGGGAGGTGGATACGTGGCTGTAGGCGCAGAGGTAGGTAGGGAAGAAGGAGAGCTGCCGGATCAGATAGGGGTCGCCCAGGGAAATCAACAGGGCTGACGGACTGACCCGGACCAGCTCTTTCAACCAATCCGCCAGAGGGAGCGGCAGTCCCAGACGGCCGGTTCCGGTCACCAGCGGCACGTGGAGGGCCACCACGCAGAGGTCGGCGTTGGCTGCCCGGCTTTTGGCCCGGTTCAGCAGCGACGGAGCCGCCTCGGGGGAGAGACGATCCACTTCCAGGGAATCCAGCCGGCTGTCGAGGGAACCCTCCAGTTCGGCGGCGGCGTTGGGAGACGGCTTGGGGGAGACGATGACCAGGTGCGCCGAGCGGATTCGACGGACATCGAGCGGCACTTGAGAGGGATCGTCCTTCACCAGGGTAATGGAAGCATCGGCCAGGTGTTGCGCCTGGTCGCGCCAAGCCGGAGCATTCATTGTCCGGGCCAGTTGCCGGAAGTCGAGCCGCTTTCGTCGCTTCAGTCCCAGCCAGGCCTTGGCGTGCAGGATTCGCTCGACCGACCGGTCCACACGGGCCTCCGAGAGGCGGCCGGACCTGACTGCCTCCAGCAGCGCTCCGAAGACGACCTGGGCGTCGGGGGGGTCCAGCAGCACGTCAGCGCCGGCCTGAACGGCCTGAACGGCGGCTTCGCCGCTCCAGTATCCTCGGGTCAGCCCCTTCATCCTCATGGAGTCCGTTACGATCAGTCCCCGAAACCCAAGTTCATTTCTCAAGACCTGCTCCAGTACCGCCGTCGAAAGCGTGGCCGGCCGGCCGGGGTCACTCTCCAGGGCCGGGATGGCCACGTGAGCCGTCATGACCGTCATGACGCCGCCCCGGATCAGCTCCCGGAAGGGAACCCACTCGATGCGTTCCAACCGTGGACGCTGAACGGGAATCACCGGCAGGGACAGGTGGGAGTCCACCTCGGTATCGCCATGACCCGGAAAATGCTTGGCGGTCGCCAGCACACCGGCCTGCTGGGCTCCGGCCACGAAGGCTGCGCCCATACGGGCCACCGTTTCAGGGTCCTCACCGTAGGAGCGAATGTTGATGACCGGGTTTGCCGGGTTGTTGTTGACATCCACCACCGGCGCAAAAATCCAGTTGACCCCCAGGGCACGGGCTTCCCGGGCGGTGATTCGTCCCTGCCGGTAGGCCCACCGCTCCGAGCGGGTGGCGCCGACGGCCATGTTCCAGGGGAGGGGAAGGGTATTGCGAATGCGAAAGGCAGCCCCACGCTCGAAGTCGGATCCGATCAGCAGGGGAACCGAGGCCTGCGACTGCAGCCGGTCGATGAGGACGGCTGACCCGTAGATGTCTCCCTCGAACAGAATGAATCCGCCCACCCCGAGCTGCCGCACCTGGTGCTGAAGCTGCCGGTATTCGGCGCCGGCCTCGTTGAGGTGATTCCCACGGACGGCCGGCATGATGAGCTGGCCGAGCCTGGCCTCCAGGGAGAGCCGATTAAGAATGGAACCAACCCATTGTTCTACAGGGGATTTACCTGAGACAGGTGAAGGCATGGATGAAGATGTGGATACGGTTTGGAGTGGGGGCGGACACTCCTCTCCGGCAAGGTTCGCCGGCAGGCAACTCGAAGGCCGGTGCCGATTGCGGACTCAACCCGTTGTGGGGCCGGCTCGGAGATTTTGCTTTCGCCTGTACCCGCAGAGAACGGTCGAGTCGGTGAAACCTGTTGCCTGTCGGTAAGTCTAGTGTATTTGCCTTCAGCGAAGTGACCTTCAGTAGCAGAACTCCGTGCTCAAGGACTCGAATAATTTTGCTAATGCGGTAAAAAACGTCTTGACATGCGGTAGTAATATGTTACTCTTCCTTGCACGCGGCCACCTGAGCGGGGAAGCCTCCTGAAGGTTGTCACCTTGGCTGAGGAGTCCAAGAGAACGAGGCGTTCAGAAAAACGGTGCTCTCAAAGTTGGCTTTGGGCCGCCGGAGCGGTTGATCGCAACAGGCTGCGGTATCGAGCCATTTGGCTGGAATTCTAGTGCAAAGGAGGCGTTTGGGCAACGTTCAGGGTCGTAGCCGCCCGAATGCCGGCATGGAGGAACCGGAATCGCGAGGTCGGGAGAGGCGAAAGGCCTGTCACAGTGCCGAGTCAGGCAATGCTTCTCCCGGCTCTCAAAGGTGTGGATGGGCAGGCGTGGAGAGGGAGACACGCTTGCTTATCCGCTATCCCCCTCTCAGCTAGCGGGGAGGGGGTGCTTCAAAGGGATGCCGGCTAACTCCTCTTTTCCTGCCAGGGCCCCTTGATGGCCAGGGTGATGCCCGGGTTCTGGATGTTGACGAAGAGGGTGGTGCCGTCGGGTGAGAAGGTGGAGCCGGCAAACTCGGAGTTGTTGAATACGTTCCGGCCCAGCTTGTAGAGATCGCCTCGAGGCGTGACCCCGACCACGAATTGCTCCTCCGGTCCATCCTCGCAAAGGATCAGGTCCCCCCAGGGCGCCACCGTGAGGTTGTCGGCGTTCTCGACCAGGTTGCCGTCGTTGGGCTCAATGAAGAGTTCCAGCTTTCCCGGCCTGTACTTCTCGCCGGCCTTTCCTTCCTCGGAGCTGGGGGCGTAGCGCCACACCTGGCCCTTCTTGTTCAGACCGCCGTTGGTGCAGACAAAATAAATCCATCCCTTGTCCCACCACATGCCTTCTCCCCGAGCGAAGCGGGCTGCGCCCAGATCTTCGAAACCCCGATAGCGCAGGTCGTCGTTGGGGGACTCCACTTCATCGATTTCGGCCCATTCCACCTCGAAAACATGCCCCGGCAGCACTTTGCGTGCGTTCCAGTTTCGAGTGTCCAGACCGGGCTTCCCCTTCACTATCAAGACCTGCAGCCGTCCGCCCGCGGCCAGTTCTCCGGGCTTGTCGGGGATGAATCGATAGAGGAGTCCGTCGCCCCGGTCTTCTGTTTCGTAGACGATCCCGGACTTGGGGTCGACGGCGACGGCTTCATGCACGAAGCGCCCCATGGCCTTCAGGGGAACCGCCGGAGTGAGCCCGACCTCACTGCTGGCCGGCACTTCAAAGTTGTAGCCATGTTCCCGGGCGTAGAGTCCCTCCTCCTTCTGCACCGTCTCCTCGCAGGTGATCCAGCTTCCCCAGGGAGTGAGTCCTCCGGCGCAGTTGCGAACCGTCCCGCCCAGGCTCAGGAAGTGCTTTTCCAGGCGCATCTCGCGGGTGTTGTAGACCACGTTGGTGGTTCCTCCCAGGCAGGGCCTGCGCTTCCGGCCGGCGTCGTACAATTTCTCCCGGTCTGCGGTCTTGAGCAACTGGTTGATGGGGCCGAAGGCTCCGATGGTCTGGTGATCGATGCCCAACTCGTGATTGCGGACCAGAATGGTGCTTCCGGCCGGACCCGGGAAGGCAGCCATCCCGTCATGCAGCCCTGGAACCCTGTACCCGTCATCCATCAACTCTCCCACCTGGGACAAGGTCCGATAGGTGAAGCCCGCGGGGAGTTCAATCACTCCTTCCGGGTCCGGTTGCAGGTCTCCATAGCCCGCGGGGGCATTGGGTGTGGGGGCGGGCCTTGAAAGCCCGTCACCGGTCAGAGAGCGTAGCCCCAGAAAGCCCATGGTGCAGGCCCCGGAGGCTTTCAGAAAAGATCGTCGTGAGGAATCCATGTCGGTCTACCTTTCTTGGGAGCGGCTTGACTGCCCTCCATCGGAACTGCGGTTTCAAAATCCGCGTTCGACAGAGCTTCAGCCGGATCTCCTTGTAATTTCCGAGTCGGATGTATCTTAGCAAGAACCGCCGCGTCACTCGCGTAAATTTATGGTAAAGGGACACTCGGCAACTGTGGTATTTTGGGGCGGCATTTGCGCAGAGGCCGCCTCCAGCGGGGCCCGAGCGGCAATTTCCGGTCATGCGGCGGCAAAGGATGGAGACGGCGTGACGGCAAGTCCGTTGACCCTCATCCTTTGAGGCCTCCCCAACTCCCTGTGGGACGGGCATGTCCCGCCGAGCCGCGAAGCGGGTCAGAACCCGCGAGCCGCGGCATTCTTTCCATGAGCACACTCCTCTCCTACTTTCGAGATCTCGAACCGCAGATGGTCCAGTGGCTGATGGACCTGATCAACACCGATTCGCCTTCCGACAACAAGCCGGCTCTCGATCGGCTGGCCCGCCGGATGGGCGAGCGGTTCGGCAGCTACGGCGCCACGGTGGAGCTGGTCCCCAACCCGGAGGCGGGAGACCACCTGCTGGCCAGGTTTTCCGGTCCGGATGCCCAAGGAAAACCCCTGCTGTTGCTGGGACACCTGGATACGGTCTGGGGTATGGGAGAGGCCGGGCGCCGGCCGGCCCGGCTGGAGGACGGAAAGATCTTCGGACCTGCCTCCTTCGACATGCGCGGAGGCACCACCTTGATGCTGGCGCTGGCCCACTATCTGGCGAGCGGCCGGGGGAAGTTGAAGCGACCCCTGACCATCCTGCTCGACTCCGACGAGGAGGTAGGTACGCGTACGGCTCGGGCCTTGATCGAAAAGGAGGCCCGGGACTGCCGGGCCGTTCTGGTGCTGGAGCCCTGCCTGCCGGGGGGCGCCGTCAAGACCGCCCGCAAGGGGGTCGGCACCTTTGTGATTTCAGCCGGCGGCGTGGCCGCCCATTCCGGCGTGGACTACCAGAAGGGAGTGAGCGCCATTCAGGAATTGGCCTACCAGGTGCTGGAGCTCTACAAGTTGAACGACCTGGATATGGGGACCACGCTGAATCCGGGCGTCATCCGCGGGGGTTCCCGCTCCAACGTGATCGCCGACCGGGCCGAGCTGGAAGTGGACGTGCGGGTGGCCACCCAGGCCGAGGGAGAGCGAATCACGGCCTGCATCCACGGGCTCCGGCCTCGGGTAGAGGGCAGCCGGCTTGCCGTTCAGGGAAACATGAACCGGCCGCCGCTGGAACGCAATGCCAAGGTGATTGGACTGTACCAACAGGCACGGCGGCTTGCCGCGGAGCTGGGCATCGACCTGCAGGAGGGTTCGACCGGTGGAGGCAGCGACGGTTGCTTCACCGCGGCCCTGGGGATCCCGACCCTGGACGGCATGGGACCTGACGGCGCCGGTCCTCACGCCTTGCACGAACACGTGCTGGTGGAAAGCCTGGCTCCCAGGGCCGCCTTGCTGACCCACCTGGTCTTGAATCTATGAAGCTCGAACAGATTGAGCTCCGCGAAGTACAGATGCCGTTGATCTCCTTTTTCGAGACCAGCTTCGGCCGGACGACCCTGCGGAGGGTGATTCTGGTTCGAGTCTTCGGGGAGGGCGGGGTCGGCTACGGAGAATCCACCGCTCCCGAGGGCCCTTTCTACAATCACGAATCCACCGCTACCGCCTGGCACGTGATCGAGGACTTCGTGGTCCCCAGGGTCTTTGCCGCGGAGATCTCCCATCCGCGGGAGGTGGCTCCCCTCCTCAGACCCATCCGAGGCCACAATATGGCCAAGGCTGCCGTGGAGACGGCCATCTGGGACCTCTACGCCCGCCTGCAGGGGAAGCCGCTGCACCAATTGCTTGGGGGGCAGCGCAAGACACTGGATTGCGGGGTCTCCATCGGCATTCAGGAGAGCCCCGGCAAGCTGCTCGACAAGATCGAGACGGAGCTGTCGGCGGGCTACCAGCGAATCAAGATGAAGATCAAGCCGGGGTGGGACGTGGACGTGGTGCGGGAAGTCCGACGGCGCTTTCCCGAGATCCTGCTGATGTGCGATGCCAACTCGGCCTACCGCCTGGCCGACCTGGAACATCTGAAGGCTCTGGACGATTTAGACCTGTTGATGATCGAGCAGCCGCTGGCCTGGAACGACATCCTGGACCACGTCCGGCTCCAGAAGGCGCTGCGCACGCCCATCTGCCTGGACGAATCCATCCTGGACGGCGAAGACGCCCGCAAGGCCATCGACGCGGGGGCCTGCCGGATCATCAATATCAAGCTGGGGAGAGTGGGCGGCTACACCGAAGCCCTCCGGGTTCACGACGTCTGCCAGGATCGCGAGATACCCGTCTGGTGCGGTGGAATGCTGGAAACGGGGATCGGCCGAGCCCACAACGTGGCCCTCTCCACCCTGGCGAACTTCAGGTTGCCGGGCGATGTTTCCGCCAGCAAGCGCTATTTTCGGAAGGACCTGATCGAGCCGGAAGTGGAAGTAGACCCGCATGGAAGGATCCATGTCCTGCCGGACGCGGGCATCGGCTTCCGGCCCGACCTGGAGCGCATCGAGCAGGTTACGGTGAGAACAAGGTCGTTGCGGCCACGGTAGGATTCCGGACCGATTGATAGATTGTTGAGCCTATTGCAAAATTCGGATCTGCACGGGCATCCTCCACACCATAAACCGGGAACATGGTTTACATCCTGCCCGGGAATCGGGCAAGGCGCCTTGTGCTGGCCTCAAGTATCACTCCCCCCTTGAGGGGGAGTCGGCGAGAGGGCGAAGCCCGTCTTCGAGCCGGAGGGGGGCCAACGCGGCGCACCGTAAGTGAGACTCAGCGTCGCAAAGGGGGCACGTGAACGGTTCGCCAACCCAGCCACATCCTCCCAAAGTCGTTGCCCAAGCGGTCGCCATCGCCACCCGCCTCACAAGCCTTTGCCTTTAGCTTGGATCGTGCGTACCCGCGACGGCGCACAAGATCTCGCCTTTGGCTCGCCTTGTGCGAACCCCCCACCGCAGAAGCCTTCGCCATTCGGCTCGGGCTTCTGCGACTCCCCCTCAAGGGGGGAGTGATACTTGAGCGTTGAATCAGGCGTCGTGCCCGATTTCCAGGCTTGATGTAACCTATGTTCCCGGTTTAATGAGCTCGGTGCACCCGTTTCAGTAATCGCTGCAAGGCCTCCTTCACCTGATCTGGGGTAATGCTAAGGATACATTGGGGTTCGCCGTACACATGACAGCGGTAGCCGGGGCAGGGATTGCAGTCGAAGGGATTCTGCACGATCTCATGGATCGCTTGCCAGGGGCGCCACAGGTTTGAATCGGAGGACCCGAAGAGCACCAATACGGGGACTCCCAGGGCGGCCGCCATGTGGGTGGGGCCGCTGTCGTTTCCCACGAACAGACGGGCCTGGCTCAACACCCAGGTCAATTCGGAGATCGTCAGGCCCGAGATCGAAGCCGGCCGGGTGCGGCAGAGGCCGGCCACCCTCCTGATCCTGGGCTCCTCCTCCCCGGTACCGACCAGTAAAGTGGCATAGCCGTACTCCTGCAGGGAATCGGAGATCTCGGCAAATCCCGAAGCCGTCCACTCCTTGGTATGGAATCGGGAACTGGGCTGAATGACGCACAGGGGCCGGGAGGGTTGGAGACCGGCGTCCCGCAGACGAGCCTCCAGGACGGACCGCAGGCCCGGGTCGGGGAAGATGCGAGCCGGAGGATCGGGACCTTCCTCCAGGCCCAGTCGATAGAGCCACTCCAATTGAAACCTGGCCGAGTGCCATCGGGCTCCGGGGGGCGGCGACGGCAGCTTCGTCCGAACATTGTAGCAGAAGGAATTGCGATAGCCGTGCAGGCCGATTCGATAGCGAGCCCCGCTCATCCCCGTGAGCCATGCGCTGGTGGTGCCGCCGTGCAGATCCATGCAGCAGTCGAAGCGCTTTCGCCGGATCTGCCGCAGCGTCTGCCAGCGAGCCATGGTGGTGGACCGCTGCTTGGACCCGCGGACCTGCAGAGGGAACACCGATTCCAGGTCGGGATTTCGATGCAGAGCTCCATCGAAGGGTTCTTCCACCAGGACGGAGAGTCGCAGGTCCGGCCTCCAGGCCTTGAGTGCGGCGTAGAGAGGGGTGGACAGAATGGTGTCGCCCAGAGAGCGAAGCCGGATGAACAGGATCCTGGAGGCGGAAGGAAGGCTGGCAAACAGTCCCTCTGGAGGTCTCATCTTGAATCCTTTACACCCTCGGCCGAGGAGTGCAGGGGCCGTTTGTCGGGCGTCCCAGGTGCTGGATGCAGTCTATGATATCCCAACTCGCCCCTGTGCATCCGACGGTGACCGCCAGTCGGTTGCAACGGGATAGCATGCGGGCGGGACGCCCGCGCTCCCGGGGGGGACCTCCTCCCATCACTCATTCTCCTCAAGGGGGGGCAGGCGCCGGCTTGCCGGGCTGCAATCCTGTCGATGGGGCAGAGCCGTCACGCTTGGCTGCCCTTCGTGGTCCTTCGTGTACCTTCGTGGATAGCTCCTTTTGCCCCGCCGCATGCAGCGCGAAACCGGTTTGTTTCACATATGTGGATGGCGTGTGGGTCGGGGGCTCCCCTATCCACTGACCGCTGGTCACTGATCACTATCCACTAACCACGACAAACGGTGGTAGACTACCGGGACCCAACAAGATTCCCTGAAACAGGAGGGCGGAGTGGCTACCAAGGCTGAGAAGCGCAGGGTTCTGGACGTCATTGACGGCATGCAGGAGGAAATCGTGACAGCCGTCAGTGAGCTGGTGCGGATTCGCAGCATCAATCCGGGTTACCCCGGGACCGATTACGAGGCGGAGGTCGGGGGCGAAACCAAAGCCAATCAGTACCTTGCCGGACACTACCGACAGCTCGGACTGGAAGTCGACCTCTGGGAGGTCGAGCCGAAGCGGGCCAATCTGGCCGGTGTCTGGAAGGGCGCCGGGGGAGGCAAGACGCTGCTCTTCAATGGCCATATCGATACCGTACCTACCGGCCTGCCCGAGACCTGGAAGTCCGGAGACCCCCTGAGCGGCAAGGTCGAGGGAGGCCGGGTCTACGGCCGGGGCTCCTGCGACATGAAGGGACCTCTGGTCTCGCAGATGATGGCCATCAAGGCGATCCAGTCGGCGGGGCTCACGCTCAAGGGCGACCTGACTCTCTCCGCCACCGCGGGCGAGGAGAATATGGACAGCGCCACCATTGGCGCCGGCGATCTGCCCAAGAGGGGCTATCGGGCCGACGCCGCCGTGGTCTCGGAACCCTCGGCGCCGCCCCACCCCCTGGCGGTGGTGCCGGTCTCTCCCGGCTTGTGGTGGGTCAGCGTGACCGTAGAGGGGAAAGCCAGCCACGCCTCCACCCGCGGAGAGACGTTTCGGGCCGGCGGCCTGGGGGCCGAGGTGGCCGTCAATGCCATCGACAAGGGGGTCTTCCTGGTCAAC
>JAJECY010000247.1 GCA_022821775.1 Acidobacteriota bacterium | reverse complement strand
CACCGGCAGAACAGAGGCAATGCGCTGGTACTGCGCTTCGGTGAGTTCCATCCGTAAAGGATAACATGGTTTTGCTATTTAGTGTTAACAGGCCCTAGTCCTCCGGCGGCGTTTCCGTGCGGTCCTGCTTCAGCCGCCCCCTGCGCTTCTTGTCGGCAAGTCGCCGTTCGCGGCTCTCTCCGGGGGGCTTTGTGGGGAGGCGCTTGCGGGGCCGGGCCAGGGCCTCCCGGATCAAGGTTTCCATCCGGGCCAGGGCCGCTTCCAGGTTCTGCCCCTGCTGGCGGTGCTGGCTGCTCACCACCCGCAGATTGCCGTGCCGATCCAGGCGGGTCGCCAGCTTGGTTCGGATGCGTTCCACCGAGGGCGCGCCGATCACCTCGGCGGCGCGTTCCAGGTCCAGCCTCAGGTCCACCCGGGTCTCCACCTTGTTGACGTTCTGGCCGCCGGGTCCTCCCGATCGGGAGAATGCTATACGCAGCAACCGGGCCGGCAGCAGGCGCCCCGGCGAAATCCGCAGGTCTCGCAGCTTCGATGCCATCACAACTGCCCCTCATTTGATCCCCGGCTCCACGGGTTTTTTCTCATGGGAGAGTATCACCCGGCCTGTCCATCGCATAGTCTCCGAGAGGGACAATCACCTTTTTGAGCTGCTTCCGGTGTCTCCCGGCCTTGGCCCAGAGCAGATGAAAGGGTTGAACGAGGTCACCCCCGCTCGCTTCTCTCCCGGCGATTTCTGGCTGGAACAGCCGCGCATAAAGCCATATGCTAGGAGTTTCTTGGTAGCCGATTCCGAGGTGCGACACCTCTCCATCCCAGTCCCGGGTCGACTGCGATCATGACTTTCCGGCACCCTCGCCCCACCTTCCGCTTTCTGACGGCGGCGGCCCTGGCGCTGTTGCTCCTGCTCCCTGCAGCTCTTTCCTCCGGAACTGCCGAGAGCCGAAGGCCCGACCGCTCGAAGAGGCTGAGATTCGAACGGTCGCTGCCCGAGTTCAAGCTGAAGGACCTCGAGGGACGGACCTGGACCTTGTCCGACCTGAAGGGGAAGGTGACCCTGATCAACGTATGGGCTACCTGGTGCGCCCCCTGCCGGGTGGAGCTCCCCTATGTGCAGAGGCTCCATCGGGCTTTCGAGAATGTCCCCGGGTTGCAGGTGCTGACTCTCAACCTGGATGAGGACCCCAATCCGGTCCCGGGATACATGCAAGCCGGCGGTTACACCTTTCCCGTGATCCGCTCCTTCGAGCTGGCCGAGAAGATTCATCCCGTCAGCGAGGTCCCACAGAACTGGCTCGTCGATCCCAAGGGCCGGCGGTCGGTACAGAGCCTGAACGGGCACGGGGAAGTCTGGCTGCGGCGGGTCCGGGCCGTCATGGAAAAGGTGCTGGCGGAACCGTAGCCGCTGACCGCTACCGGTCCTTTCCGAAGGAGGCGAGCGTCATGCTGAACCGCAGGCAGATCCTCAAGACGGCCCTGGTGAACCCCTGGTGGGCCGGCGAACCCTACGCCCGGGCCACTCGCGGATTGCCTCCTCTGACCATCCGGGAGGTCAAGGTCATCGCCACCAGCCCGCGGCCGCACTATTCCTGGGTCTTCGTCAAGGTGATCACCAGCGAGCCCGGACTCTACGGGCTGGGGTCGGCCAACAATGCTTACCAGTCCTGGGCCGTCAAGGCCGCCATCGAAACGCACCTGGGACCTTTCTGGGTGGGCAAGGATCCGGAGCGCATCGAGGATCTGTGGCAGTGGACCCATGTGCGTTCCTACTGGCGCAACGGGAGCATCACCAACGTTGCCCAGGCGGCTCTGGATATGGCCTTGTGGGACATCAAGGGCAAGCGGGCCAACATGCCCCTCTATCAGCTTCTGGGCGGAAAGGTCAGGGACGCGGTGCCCCTCTACGCCCACGCCAGCGGCGAGACCCCCGAAGCCTGCGTGGAAAACGTGCAGGCCTACCAGGAGCAGGGTTTTCGGCACATCCGGGTTCAGATGGGAGGAGGCTACGGTGGAGGCGGCTTCGTGCCGCCGGGAGAGGGGAGCCGGCCCGAGAGCGGCTTCCGGGGCCCGGCCTTCGACGAGGAACGTTACCTGGAGGCGGTCCCCAGGATGTTTGAGAAGGTGCGCGAAACGCTGGGTTGGGAAGTCAAGCTCCTTCACGACGTCCACGAGCACCTGACGCCGGCGCTGGCCCTGGAGTTCGCCAGGCGCATGCAGCCCATTCGCATGTTCTTTGTGGAAGACATCCTCCCGCCCGAACAGATCGACTACTTTCGCCAGATCCGAGCCCTCACCACCACTCCCATGGCCATGGGAGAGCTGTTCACCCACCCCCACGAGTGGCGGCCCCTGATTGCCGAGCGCCTCATCGACTTCATCCGTTGTCGCGTCTGCGCCATCGGAGGGATCACCCAGGCCAGGAAGATTGCAGCCCTCTGCGAGCAGTTCGGGGTCCGGACGGCCTGGCAGGAGGGCGGCGAAAACGATCCGGTGAACCAGTTGGCGGCCTACCACGTCGACTTGACCATTCCCAGCTTCGGCATCCAGGAGGACAACGTCTTCCCGGAAGAAGTTCACGAGCTGATGCCCGGAACGGCCCGCATTCGCGGCGGCTACCTCTACGGCAGCGACGGTCCGGGCCTGGGCATCGATATCGACGAAGCCATGGCCGGCCGCTACCCCCTGGTGGACGACCACCGCAACGCCGATTGGACCACGGTCCGGGGAATGGACGGCTCCCTGGTCAAGCCCTGAGGGGGATCTCTCTTTTCCATGCCCAAGAGAATCGCCATCATAGGGGCCGGGATCTCCGGTCTGGGGGTCGCCTGGGCGCTGAACAGGCATCCGGACCGATTCGACTTCCGGCTCTACGAAGCCAATGACCGCATCGGTGGCAATGCCGTAACGGTCGACATGCCTCAGGCCGACGGGACTTCCATCCCGTTCGACATATCGGTGACCGCCTGCATCCCGAGTGTGTACCACCACATCGTTCAATTCATGAAGCAGCACGAGATCGAGCTCATCGACACCAGGTTCAGCTACAGCGTGAAGTATCACGACGAAATCTACGCCCACGATCTGGACTCGACCATTCGCCGGAGGCTGCAGCCGGAGATCGTCAAATTTCAGAAGGTGCTGAGGTTCCTGAAGAGGTTCAATTGGCTCAATCGTTCCAGGTCGACGCTTCTGGCCATGCTCAATCCGTTCAACTACCTGAGCATGGGGACCGTTCTCAACTGGGGAGAGTATTCCGGGGACTTCAGGTACAAGGTCCTGAAGCCCATGTTCGTGAACTTCCTGATGGCGACCAACGTGTTCGATATGCCGGCAGCCCTGTTTTCCTACTACCTGGAGTTCTTCGATATCGAGCGCGCCACCCCCATGAAGACCTGGGATCAGGGCACCCGTCGCATCTATCAGGCCATGTCAGCCGATTTCAGGGAGAAGATACTGCTGAACTGCGCGGTGCGGAAAGTGTATCGAGGGGAGACGGGGGTAAGGGTCGAGGACGCGCAAGGCCGCACCACAACCTTTGATGAAGTGGTTTTTGCCTGCAATGCCAATCAAACCTTGATGATGCTGGACAAGCCGACACGGTTCGAAGCCTTTCTTCTCTCGACCATACGTTATGAGAGCGAACTGCATAACCATACGATCGTTCACTCGGATGCGTCGGTTCTGCCGGAGAACGAGGCCCAACCGCTGGAAACCCGCAGCAACCACATCGAGCAATACGGGGCCCGTCCGGACAACTACGAAATCACCTACATCATGCACAACCAGCAGCCCTGGGCGCTCAACTCGGACAAGCCCTGCCTGGTGACCTACAATCCCGTCAAGCCGGTGGATGAGTCAAAAATCATTCGCAAGCGCTGGTTCCAGCACATCGTTCACGATGTCCGGCATATTGCCCTGCTGGTGTTCCTGTTCCGGTTCATTCAGGGGAAGCGGAGATCCTGGCACTGCGGAGCCCACACCCTGGTCAACAGTCAGGAGACCTGTTTCGTGACAGGTCTCGCCGCGGCCAGGCAGTTGGGCGCCGGCTATCCCTTCGAAGATTTCGAAGCCAGGAAGTGGTTCAACTTCTACGGCCAAACCCTGTACGGCTGGCGATTCAGGCGGGTCTGACCGCACTCACTCGGGATGCCGCGGCTTTCGGATGTCCGGGAGGATGAGGCTGGCGGCCCAGCCGACGGTAAAGGAGACCATGTTGGCCAGGAAGAGGGTCAACCAGGGATGGAAGGGGTAGTGCAGGGTCTCGGCCAGGAGGGCCGCCCAGGCCAGTCCCAGCTCGACGCCCGCCCAGGCAAGGGCCTGGTCGATCAGGGTCCAGGCCGAGATCAGCACCCCGCAGGCCAAGCCGACATACACCCCCAGGGCATGGGCCCGCCTTACGAAGAAGGCCAGCAGGAACAGTCCGAACAACCCTCCGCCCAGAATCGAGAAGACGGTAAAGCTGAACTGCAGCGCCTGCTCCACGCCCAGCAGCAGCACCAGTCCCACGCCCAGACCAAGCAGCCCCCAAAACGCCGAGGCGACTCTGCCCAGGAGCAACTGGAAGCGGTCGCTGGCCTTGGGCCGGAAGTGGAGGTAGAAGTCCCGGACCGTCACCATGGCCATGCTGTTGATCATGGTGTCCAGGCTGGACATGGCGGCGGCGCACATCCCGGCCAGGATGACCCCGGTCATCCCCGCCGGAATCCGCGTCACCACGAACCAGGGGAACACTTCGGTTTCGCTGGCCGCAATGTGGGCCGGCAGCTCCGCAGGGTGCAGGCTGTAGTAGGAATAGAGCAGGCTGCCGATCAGCATGAAGAGGTTCCAGGTCACCACGCAGCCGATGGCCCCGAACCAGATGGCCTTTTGGGCTTCCCGAGTCGAGGGCGAGGCCAGGTATCGCTGGGCGGCGTCCTGCTGGACGGTGTAGTTGCTGAGGAAGCCGAAGGCCCCGTAGGCGATGGTGACCAGGACGGTCATCTGGCTCAGATCCAGCGACCAGTCCACCATCCTGAACTTGTCCGACTCCTGGGCGACGCTCAGGAGCTGGGCGCTCCCGTTCTCTCCGAACCACAGGAGAGCCAGACAGAAGAGTCCCCCTCCGAACAGGGTCACCGACTGGATCACGTCAGTCCAGATCACGGCCTCCAGCCCCCCCAGAATGGTGTAGACCAGGGCGATGACGCCGCTGACCAGGACAATGGTGAAGGGGCTCCATCCGGTCATGGCGCTGATGGCCTTGGCCATCAGGAAGAGGACCAGGCCGGAGCGGAAAAGGCGGCTGATCAGATAGAAGCAGGAGGTGTAGCAGCGGGCGCCGTAGCCGAAGCGCTCCTCCAGGAACTCGTAGGCGCTCATGCGGACGCGCTGCCGGTAGAAGGGGATCACCACCAGGGCGATGAAGATGGCGGCCAGCGGCAGCATCAGGTTGGCGAGATGGGGCCGCCAGTCCCCGCCGTAGGCCTGTCCCGGAAGAGCAATGAAGGTGGCGGTGCTGATGGAGGTTCCGAAGAAGGAGCAGCCGACGGCCCACCAGGGGATGGCCCGCCCGCCGATGAAGTAGGCCTCGGTGTCGGTCTGCCGCCGGGCCAGGCGGGTTCCCAGCCAGGCGACCACTGCCAGGTAGGCTGCGACCACCATCCAGTCGATAGGTGCCATGGGTTAACTCCGACCGGCCTTTTCTGTTGACATCCCGCCAGACCGCATATAGCCTAGCGCTCCTCCCTCAAAAACCATACACCTTCCATCACTCGGCAGTGAGGTTCGTCTTTGCGGCCTGCACTTCAGGCCGGTCACCCGGTTTGCGCCTGAGTGCGTCCGCGGGCCGATGCTTTCCTGCCAACTGAAGCAAAAGGGGGATCTGCATGAGAAAGCACACTTTGACAATCGTCTGTTTGACCTTGCTGCTTGCGCTGGCGCGCATCGCCGGCACCGCTCAAGCGGAGCCGATCAAGAGTCAAGCCAACCCGCCTCAGAAGAACGGGGCCGGGAAAATGCCTTCCAAGGCCGTCGACATCAACACGGCCACCGAAAAGCAACTGACTTCGCTGCCCGGGATCGGGCCCCAAATGGCCAAGCGGATTATCGAGGCCCGGCCCTTCAAGTCGATTCAGGGGCTGAAGCGGGTGAAGGGCATCGGCAACAAGACTTTCGAGCGGCTCAAGTCCCAGGTGGTCTGCGAAGCCAAAGCGACCCAATGAAACCGCACCTCTGTTTGACTTCCTCCCCTTGGGCCCGGCGATCGTCCGGGCCCGTTCTTGCCAATCTGGCCTGCGCAGTTCCCGGCTCCGGCCGCCATCACCAGAGCACCACCAGTGCCAGATAGGCGACCAGTGCCAGGAACAAGCCGTACCAGGTCGAGGGTTGACCGTACCAGGGTAACCCCCCCGGCGGGACGTCGAAGGGATACTCGGGCGCAGCCGACAGCTCCTGGCGGGATTGCTCCAGCCAGCTCCCCCGGGTTGCTGCCAGGGGTTCCGGGGTCCGGTCCCGGCGCTCGGAGGGTTCCCGATGGCCAAAGCGGACGGTGAGCCCCCGCAGTTCCCGGCCCGACATCCACCCCCATCGCCAACTGAGCCCCAGCATGGTCCCGGCGGTAACCAGCGGGCTCCAGAGATAGGCCCACCAGGTATTGGTCCACCAAAGGGGCAGGGGCCATTGCATGGCTTCTCCCAGCAGGGAGCTCAGGCCGTAGCCGATTCCGGCCAGCAGGCCCGCCAGCCCGGCGCGGCGATGGACCGGAGTCAGGGTTCCCATCACATACATGGTGAACAGGGGCATCACGGTCACGCTGGTGATGCGCAGGTAGAAGCGGACCATGCCGTCCTGCAGAAAGGGAATGTAGAGGAAGGAGGCGGCGATGATGAAAGGTGTCGCCCAGCGGGATACGCTGAGGTAGTGGGCATCGTTCCGCCCTTTCACCAGGAAACGGGCGTAGACGTCGCGGGTGAAGACGGCGGCCAGCGAGGAGCCGATGGAGTCGTAGGTGGAAATCCCTCCCGCCAGCACCCCGGCCACCACCAGGCCCACCAGGCCCGGGGTCAGGTACTCCTGCACCAGCAGCGGGTAGATCCGATCCGGGGCCGCCAGCTCCGGCATGACCGCTCTCCCGAGAATCCCCAGAGTGATGTTGAACCACATCACTCCCACGGTCACCACGCTGGCGGTCAGGGCGGCGGTCTTGAGGTCCCACTCCGAGCGGGCGGCCAGCAGGCGCATGGACTGGGAGTGGTTTACCAGGCAATAGGCCGTCAGGACGATGACCCAACTGAAGATGATCAAGGGAGCCGGCACGCCCGGCTCGTCCCGTCCGATGTGCAACATGCTGTCGGCCAGTTGGGGATCGATCTGCTGGAAACGGCTTTCCAGGCCCGACCACCCCCCGACCGCACTCCACAGCACCCACCAGAGGATGACCGATGCCATCAACATCACGATGGACTGCAGCGCGTCGGTGGCGGCCACCGATCTGAGTCCGCCGGTGGCCGTGTAGAGGGCGGCCGCCATGGAGATGGCCACTACCAGCCACCAGGCGGAGCTTCCCCAATGGGTCAGGATCGAAAAGGTGAGGTAGAGGGAGAAGGCGATGTTGCCCAGAACGTTGGTGCGGTTCTGAATCTGAATGAAGGCGCTCAACAGGCGGGCGGCCGGACCGAAGCGGTATTCCAGGTACTCGGCGTTGGTGAACATGCCCCCGCGGTAGAGCGGCAGGATCACGAAGTAGGAGGCCACCAGCCAACCGATGGGCAGCCCCAGCCACCAGGTGGCCAGGTTGGAGAGCCCGAAGGTGTAGGCCCCGCCGACCACGGCCACGTAGTCCCCGCTGTCCACGGCGGTGGCGAACATCGACAGTCCCACCATCCACCAGGGGAGGCTCTTGGCGGCCAGCATCCAGTCGGAGGAGCGCCGGGTGCGGCCCGAGATCAGCAGCCCGTAGCCGACGATGGCGCCGTTGGCGGCGACCACGATGAACCAGTCCAGCAGGGTCATGAGAAGAGGGTCGAGTGGGTGGCGGAAGAGGCGGCCCCGGGTTCAGCCGGAGGCCGACGGTCTCCCCTGGGGCGGAATCCGCCGCCGATTCGGGGATGCTAGCTGAAGTTCATCATCATGGACTGATAGATCTCGGTGGCCTGCAGGACCTGCTTGCACTCCACCCACTCCACGGCCCCGTGAGCCTGGTCGATGCTGCCCGGTCCAAGCACAATGGCCGGAGTTCCCACCGAGGTGAACTTGCTGGCGTCGGTGCCGTAGGGGACCCCGGCAATGGTGGAGTTGCCCAGGACCGCCCCGCTGGCCGCGCAGGCGGCTTGAACGACGGGGGAATCCTCGGGAGTCTCCATGGCGTTGTCCAGCAGGAAAGGCTCCTCCAGGCTCACCTTCAACTCGGGGTCGGCGGCCCGGGCCCGCTCCAGTGCTTCTTCGAACTCCGCCAGCGTTTCCTGGGGGGACTCCCCCGGAATGGTGCGGCGGTCCACCTCCACCACGCACTCGTGAGGCACGAAATTCACCTGGGCGCCCCCGTGGATCACTCCGATATTGAGCGTGGGGCCTCCGGTCAGGGGGTGGTCTTTCCGCTGCAGGCCGGGAAGGATCTCTCTCTCGATGCCGGTGATCAGCCGTGCCATCTTGACGATGGCGTTGATCCCCAGGTAGGGCTTGGAACTGTGGGCCGCCACTCCCTCGACCCGGATGCGAAAGCGGGCCAATCCCTTGTGGGCGCGAATCACCGCCAGGTCGGTGGGCTCCGCCACCACCACCGCCTCCGATTTCACGGTGGCTGCCAGGCTCAAGGCGCCTCGGAAGAGATGTTCCTCGTCCACCGCGCCGGCAAACTGAATGGTGCAGGGGGGAACCCTGCCCGATTCCTTGAGGCGTTTCATGGCGTGGATCATGGCCACGCCGCCGGCCTTGGTGTCGCAGGAGCCCCGCCCGTAGAGGAGGCCGTCCCGGATGTGGGGTTCGAAGGGGGGGATGGTCATGACTCCCACCGAGGCGGTGTCCATGTGGCACTCGAACAGGAGCACTCGCTGGGGGTCCCGGCCCTCCAGGGTGCCGATAAAGTTGCTGCGCCCCGGCAGGACCTCCCGGGTTTCGTGCCCCATGCCGGCCGCGCGGAAAAAATCGGAGAGGTATTCCACCATCCCCGATTCGCCCCGCTGGCCGCCGGGCAATCCGGGATTGACGCTATCAATGGCCACCACGTCCTGCAGCGTGGCCAGCACCTCGTTTTGGCTGCGAGTCCAGGCTTCCCCCATCGTTTCCTCTCCTTGGCGCAGTTCTTTGTTTCGGGGCCAATCCTAGCAGTTTTTGTTCCTGAATGGCTTCCGCAAAGGAAGCTGCCGGAAGGCTTCTCTCCCGGGCGGCATGCCTGCCGGCGTTCAGGCGGATCCCTGCACGCGGGGAACTCCGGCCTGGAGGAGCATGCCGCGCGCGTCCTCCCGGTAGCGCTCCCGGACGTCCCGGGTGGGAGGGCGGCAGCGGCTGGAGGGCAGGCCCACCAGCTCCATGCACAGCTTGTCCAGGTAGCCGTCGCCCGAGGTGTACTCCTGCTCGATCTGCGACCAGAGCTTCATGAAGGGTTGCGCCGTCCGGGTCAACATGGCCTGAACCCGCGGGTAGTCCTTCCGGTTCAGTTGTTCGACCAGTTGGACTCCCCACTCGGGCCAGTAGTTGCAGACGTGGACCTCGAAGCCCCGGGCCCCCAGCATGTGGCTGGTCACGAAATGCATCTGGTTGTCGATCACCGAAAACCGCCGTCCGTAGGCTTCCACCACTTGCTCGAAGGTCATCCAGCCGGGGAAGGGCGTAGCCCACTTGAGGCCCACCACGTTGGGTATTTCGGCCAGGCGGCCGACCAGGCCCAGAGTCACCCCGGTGCTGGTCCAGAAGGTGTTGTAGACGATGATGCCGATATCGCTGGCTTCGGCGGCCGCCACCACGTACTCGTAGAAGTCTTCTTCGGAATGGCGAAAGTAATAGGGACAGGAGACCTGGATGTAGTGGGCCCCCAGGTCCCGGGCGGCCCTGGCCAGGCGGCAAAGCTCGGCCGTGCTGGTGGTCTGGGCGCCCATGGCCACCGGGGCGCGCCCCCCCACCGCCTCCACCACGGCTCCGGCCACGGCCACCCGCTCCTCGAAGGTCATGGTCGAGAAGTCGCCGGCAGCGCCGCCTGCCAGGAAGACGGCGTTGCCGCTTTCCAGCCCTCCCCCCAGCAGGAAAGCCACGTGCTGGCGGATTCCTTCAAGGTTCAACGACAGCTCGGCGTCGTCGTGGAACAGCGTGGGGACGGTAACGTAGCAGCCGGACAAGCGTTGCCGGGCATTATCGAAATCCATGGATGATTGTTCTCCAGGTTAGCTGGGTCCCCGCCCTGCGGTGCGGAGCATTCGAGGAAGTACAGCCGATCGTTAACTAAAGACGAACCACGAATAGACACGAATAAACACAAATAGACAAGAAGACAGATGGGTCACCTTCGCGCCCAAATTCTACGTTATCCGCAACTGAGTGTGTGCTGCTGCTTTGCAATTCTTTCTGATTACTCCGGACACGCAGCCATTGATTCTCTACCAACGCGGCCGCGGCAACGCGGGGCCCACCCGCCCCTGCGGTCACGCCCGGGGCTCCCTCCGGCTCAGGACCCACCAGCAGAGCAGGCCCACTCCGGCAACCAGCAGGCTGCGCAGGCGGCGGACCAGGGAGAGGGTCACGCCCACGGCGGCGGGAAGACCCAGTAGGGCGAGCACCAGGGCGTAGGCTCCCTCGGCCACCCCCAACTGCATGGGAACGAACAGAAAGAGGAGGCTGATGAACTTGCTGGCGGTTTCGATCAACAGGGGATGGAGCAGGGGCGGGGGATCCCCCAGCACCGCCAGCACCCAGTACACCTCCAGTATCAGCAGCAGGTGGGCGGCTGTTTCCAGCGCCACAACCATCAGGAACCGGCCCGGCCGGTCATAGACCACCCTGAAGAGGACCTCCTCCATCTGCCTAACCCGTTCCAGGTGGGGCGTAATCCGGCTTGAGAGCCAGGGTCGCCGACTGAGCCGCTTGAGAATGGAATGAAAGAGATAGGACCGGCGGGCGAAAGCGACTACAGCCACCAGCAGGATGCCGCCGAGGAGGAGCACGGCGGTCCAGACCGACGCCCGCAGGGAGGGCTCCAGGGGAACCTGGAGGGCCAGGGCGGCAAACCCTGCGGCGGCAATGGCCGCCGCGCTGAGATTGTAGAAGAGGATTTCGGACAGGGTGGAGGCGAAGGCCTGGTGGAGGGCCAACCCTCTCCGCTTGAGCAGCCAGGCCTTGGCAGGCTCCGCCAGCAATGGCCCGGTGGAGGTCAGGACCCGCACGGCTTCGCCCGTGATTCGAATCCAAAGGACATCACGATAGGACACCTGGATTCCGAGCAGACAACGGGAGAGAGCTGCCGCGCGCACGCCCTGGTAGAGGGCGTGAATGCCCGCCAGGGCCGCCAGGTGCCAACCGATCTGGAGCAGCAGGGAGAGAATCCGGCCGGGACCGAGCCGATAGACGAGGTAGGCCGCCAGGCCCAGACCCAGCAGCATCAGCAGGGCCCGCAAGGTTCTGCGCCCGGTCGCATGCATCATTGGCAGGTCAGCGCGGCGTCAGGGGCCGAATGTTCTTCTCGACCCGATTCACGGGATGACGGAAGGCCTGCCGCCGCAGCCTCTTGAGATTGGGGTAGCCGTCGGCCTGCTCTTGGGCCCACTCCTGGGCGAAACGCCCGTTGCGGATGTCCCTCAGGGTGTCTTTCATGCGCTGCTTGACTTCTTCGGCGGGGAGCTTTTCGTGCCGGGTCAGCGTTCCATACTGGGAGGTGGGCGAGTGATAGCGGGTCTGCTCGAACATGCCCTCGACCGCCATCTTGTGGAAGATCTCTCCGGCCTCTCCGGAGGCGTAAAACTCCAGGGCGACCAGCTCGGGAGGCACTCCCGCCTCCACCAGCACCTCGTAGGAGAGCAGCAGGGCCTGGTTGAAGAGCGGCCACAGGGCCTGCTCGCCGAAGAGGTTCACGTCGGCTTCGTCCTGGAAGGTGCACTCCAGAACCCCGGCGCGGGTGCACCCCACCCCCTTGGCCAGCGCCAGCGCGATTTGGCGGGCCTGGCCGGAGGCGTCGTGGCCCACGGCCACGAAGGCCGGAACGCCCTTTCCCTTCAGGAACAGCTCGCGCACGGTGACGCCCATGGCGCGGGGAGACATCATCACCACGTCGACGTCGGGGGGAGGCTGGATGCACTTGAAGCGGTAGCCGTAGCTGCTGGCGAAGTCCAGCACCTGCCCGCCGCGGATGTGCTTTTGCATGTGCCGCTCGTAGACCTGCTGCTGGATTTCGTCCGGAATGCCCACCAGGACCAGGTCGGCCCTGGAGGTCGCCTGAGCGATGGAGAAGACCGGAAACCCGTCTCGCTGGGCCTCCTGGTAGTAGGCATCCCGTCGGTTGCCCACGATCACATCCAGCCCGCTGTCCCGCAGGTTGCGGGCCTGGGCGCTCCCCTGGTTGCCGTATCCGATCACGCCGATGAGGCGGCCTTTCAAGGGGGCCAGGTCAACGTCTTCATCGAAATAGATCTTGCGCACGAGTCTGCCTCCTTGGAATGTTGTCTTTTGGCCCGACCACGGGAAAAGAGGGACGAGGCTGAATGGCTTCGAGTGTTGGAGCCGCACGAAGAGACGTACCCCAATCCCGTAAAAACAACGTCAAGCGGTAGGCGCGGGCTTTGAAGGCCGAGCGGCGCGCGGCTGCTCTGTGGTTGCCTTCCATTCCAACCCAACCTGAATTTCCGGTTTGACACGCTTGAGGCCGTCTGCTTCGCTTCCTGGTGGTCTTTCGAACCGAATTCATCCCTTATCTCAGTCAGGTTGGTTTGCTCGGTGGCGAATCCGTACTCTTCCTGGTGAAATGACCGTGAAAGAAGAGAGCAGTTCGTGGCCTCGGTCGGCAATTACAGTCGATACGACCCGTGCTTTTATTTCCGCGGATCGCCCCGTTAAACGCACGAGCACAACGCCCGAGTGGATCTGTCCCATACGAAAAATAAGCTCGCCGAAGTCTTTATCCGACGTAATCAGCAAGGCGTTGTTCTGGTTCGCTTGATGCAGCACGGTATCGTCATCGATACTGGGGTGCACTTCCGCAATGTATTTCACGGTGTGGCTATCCTGCCGCAAGCGGTCAACGATGGGTTTATCCACACTTTCGTCTGCCAGCAGGTTCATGGACTTTGCTCAACGGTAGGATACACAACATCGGCGCGCAGAGCTCGAGCGGCAAAATTCAAGGCTGCCAAAATGCCTTCCCGAGTCAAACGGGGATGAGCCTCTAGGATTTGGTCGACTGTTTCCCCTGCAGAGAGTTTTTCCAGAATCAACTCGACGGTAATGCGTGTGCCTGCGACGACGGGCTTCCCCATCATGACTGAGGGGTCCGATTGAATGAGTTCAGAATCCATTTCTGCCTCCTGCATCCGATGCTGTTTTAAGGATCCATTCTTCTTGGCCAGGCAACCGGCGTTGTATTGAAAGTGCCTATTCCAACGCACTCGATCTCGTAAGGGGCACGTTTCAACAGGTCACCGGGGAAGATCTGTTCGAAGGTTTTGTCCTATGAGACAGCGTGTAGGTCATCATCTCCAGACAGCAGGTCGTGAGTATAACTCACACGAGTGCAACGAATAGCAAAGCAGCGAAACTGTACGCGGAAGGCTAGGCGTCCGAAGAGCCTAATCTGAACGCACGCTCCCGGGTTGTTTCCCTCAAAGACCAGACCATGGAACAGACGATTGTTCTGTGCCATCAGACGCTCCACGTTGACATTATTTTCGGACAGTTCACCGGCAAGAAGCTGGCGCCGAATTGACTTGATCTGCGGGGAGTCCCCGTAAATGTCATCGCCGCAATGTAGTGCAAGAAACTCGAATGCAATCTTTGCTGGAACAACCGCATCAATCTCCAGTCCGCTGAGATCGGGTTCAACTGAGTCCACAGCCCACTTCGTAATCCAGATTCCGGGGGCGAATTCAACCGATTCGCCGGGCGATAGGTGGCTCAAATCGTCAGCGCCATGGATCAATGACCCCATACCTTTGCGCACGGCTATGGTTTTTACAACCTCCAGTGCCTTGTCCTCTTGCACGATAAGCGATCCATCGTCCTGAGGTTGTTCGCTCACAATGAACTCTCCACTTCGCATAAAGCCACGGACCTCGCCTCGTTGGCTGTGGCCGGTGTACGACAACCGCTTCCGCAAGCCATCGGCCAAGTCCAGGCGCTTTCTGGCCAGACGCTCAATCCCTGCGACAATCATCGGGTCTTTACGGACACGACTTTCCTCGCGGTGCCCCAACGTTGAGTTGCAGTTTTTGCAGAGGAACTTCGCAGAGAGTTTGCCGCCAAGGCAAGCGGGAATCAAATGCTCTTCAGTCGTGCAATCTCTCGATGTACTAGAGGATACATCTGGAAGTTGGCCAATTCACATGCATCGAATAGTTATCTGAAACCGATTGAGGAAGTTACCCACCGAGGGCACGAATTCACAGCAAGAACACGAAATCGCAGAAGCATTGTGGCACCGCTAGTCTTCAAAGGAGGTCCATCCGTCTTGGTGTCTCTCCGTGTCCATAAGTGGTTCGTCTTCGCTTGGGAGTCAGTGCGAAGTCATAGGTCATTCGGCCAACTCGTCTCTGAAGGCAAACTCTGACAGGCGCAACGATTATCCGCCGACACCGACCTCGGCAAGAGAACGCCGCAGTTCTTCGGCGATGTTGAACTCCCTTTGGCTGAACCGACGTCCTGACTCGGAGTGGCGAGGCTCTTCCCAGTTGCTCATTCTATCACTCCCACCCTCGTCTGCCGGTCGTTGGCCGGGATCGTTGCTGAAGGCGGCAATAGCCATCAGCATGTAGCCTGGGAACCCGACGATTAATCCAGAGAGTCTTCCGTTTGCCGGTGTTGGCCCACCACCAGCCCCTTCAACTTGGCCGGCGGCGGCGCCTCGAAATAGCGGCTGGCCAGCCAGCCCACCGCCACCGTGGGCAGGCAGGTGAAGGCGCCGTACCACTGGCCGCCGACGTGGGTCCAGGCGAATGCCAGGGTCAGGGAGCCCGCTGCCAGGCCGATCAGCACGCCCGGCGCATTGGCCCGCTTGGAGAGCATCCCCAGCAGGAAGATGCCCAGCAGCAGGCCCAGAAAGGTCCCCGAGAGGCTGATGATGAGCTGGTAGACCTCGGACTGCTGGTAGAGGATCAAGACTGCCGCCAGGATTCCGCCGGCGCCGAACACAGCGCAGAGCAGCCGGCTGAACCCCACCTTGAGTTGGCGGTTGGACATCCAGTCGCAGACCACGGTGGCGGTCAGGGCGTTGATGCCGCTGTCGATGCTGCTCATGGCCGCCGCGAACAAGCCCGACAGCAACAGGCCCAGCAAGCCCACCTGGGCGATCTCGGTCAGCACGAAGTTGGGCAGGATCTGGTTCTGATGGAGCGGGGGGAACCCCGCGGCGGCGGCGGCCGGGACGTCCTGGTGGTAGAAGGCGTAGAGGGTGGAGCCTACCAGGAAGAAGATCAGGCATACGGCCCCCGACATCACTCCGTTGACGATCAGGGAGCGCTGGGCCGCTCTTGGCGTGGGCATGGACACGTAGCGCTGCACCGCCGTCAGGGTCACGGCGTACCAGGGGAAGAAGGCGAACAGGCCGATGGCCAGGGAGGAGTAGACGTTGTCCACGCCCGGGGACATGTCGAAGCGAAAGTCGAACATCTCGAACTTGCCGTGGGCCTGCCCCATCTCGATCATTCCGGCCCAGCCTCCCTCGATCCGTCCCAGCGCCAGCAGCAGTACGGCCAGCATGCCGCCGCCCAGAGCCACGGCTTGGAAGATGTCGGTCCAGATCACGGCCTTGAACCCTCCCAGGGCCGTATACAGGGTGGCGAAGGCGCCGATGCCCACCAGCAGCCAGGCCGTGGTGGCAAGGTCGTCCGTGCTCAGACCCAGCACCGGTTCGATGACGTGGCTGACGGCGTAGAGCAGGTTCCCCATCCAGGCGAAGGTGTAGATCATGAACAGCGAGCTGCCGATCAGCCGGATGGGCCGGTTGAAGCGCAGCTCCAGGTATTCGTAGGCGCTGGTCACGCCCAGGCGGTGGAACAGGGGCACGAAGACCCACCCCACCACCGGCACTACCAGCAGCGGGATGCTGATGATGGCGAAATAGATGTGGTAGTTGCCGAAGGCAGCCTGGGTGGGAAGGCCCACGAAGGAGTTGGAGCTGAAGATGGAGGCGAACATGGAGAGGCCCACCGGCAGCCAGGACATCTTCCGCCCCCCCAGGAAAAAGTCCTCGTTGGAGTGCTGCTCGCGGGCGAACCACAGGCCCAGGGCCAGCACCGCCACCAGGTAGCCGCCAAAGAGGGTCCAGTCCAGGGGGTGCAGGAATCCCAAGTGCTCAACTCCAATCCGGGCTTGAGGCCATCAGCCCCGGGATTCTAGGAACGGCCGTCCCGCGAGTCAAGCAGCCCGCGACCGGCCGAAAAGTGGCCTTGAGCCCTTGAAGGGGCTTGGTTAGACTATGCATGAGGCGCCGGAGAGTCGGGGACTCGCGAGCGCCTTCTCCCACGGGGAACCCTCGGCATGTCGTTCCATCGGCTCACTATCGCCGCCTGGCTGGCCGTCTTTGCGGCGCCGTTCGGGCTGGAAGCCTCGGACTCCGGCCAGGCGGAGTTTTTCGAGAAGCGGGTCCGTCCGCTGCTGATCGAACGCTGCCATGCCTGTCACGGCGGGGAAACCGCCAGTCCCATGGGAGGGTTGAGGCTGGATTCGGCCAAGGCCATGCGGGCGGGAGGCAGCCGCGGCCCCGCCGTTGCACCCGGCAGGCCGGAGGAGAGCCTGCTGATCCGTGCCGTCTCTTTCGAAGACTCCGAACTCAAGATGCCGCCCACGGGCCGGCTGAGCGATCGGGAAATCGCCGACCTGGTCCAGTGGGTGAAGTCGGGGGCTCACTTCCCCGAGTCCGGGGCGGCCGCCTCCGACCCCGGCGGTGGCATCGACTGGGAAGCGGCCCGCCGGTTCTGGTCTTTTCGCCCGATCCGGGATCCCCGGCTGCCCCAGGTGAAAGACAGCCGCTGGGTTTCCTCCCCCATCGACAGCTTCGTGCTCTCCAGGCTGGAAGCCAAGGGACTGAAGCCGGCCCCGGCCGCCGGCAAGCGAAGCTGGATCCGCCGGGTCACTTTCGGTCTGACCGGACTGCCACCCTCGGCGGGCGAGGTCGAGCGGTTCGCGGCCGATGGTTCCCCTGACAGCTACCGGAAGGTGGTGGAACGACTGCTGGCCTCTCCGCACTACGGCGAGCGCTGGGGACGCCATTGGCTGGACCTGGTCAGTTTTGCCGAAACCAACGGCCACGAGTTCGACCACGCCAAGCCCGATGTCTGGCGCTACCGCGACGCCGTCATCCGGGCCTTCAACCAGGACCTTCCCTATGACCGCTTCGTTCGCGAGCACGTGGCCGGCGACCTGGTGGCGGAAAAACGCCTGGGCCCCGGGGAGATCCACTGGGAATCTCCGGTCAGCACCAGTTTCTTCTGGCTGGGGGAACGCCTCAACGGCGCCATCGACTCCGTCAAGGCTCGGGCCGACGAGGTCGACAACCAGATCGACGTTCTGTCCAAGGCCTTCCTGGGCCTGACGGTAGCCTGCGCACGCTGCCACGACCACAAGTTCGACCCCATTCCCACCAGCGACTACTACGCCCTGGCGGGGATCCTGCACAGCACCGATTTTGCCCAGGCGGTCATCGATTCGGCCTCCCGGCGGCAGGAGATCGCCTCCCTCCAACATCGGATCCGGGATCACACTTCCGACATCCGGAGGCTGCTGCAACCGGCCCGCAGGAGCATGGCCCGGCAGATCGAACCCTACCTGCTGGCGGCGGCCGAACTGGCCTCCCCCCGGGCTTCGGCGGGGCCCGAGGAGGTGGCGGAGCTGGCCGGCCGGCGGCTGTTGGATGCCGGCCTGTTGCAAGCCTGGGTCGAAACCCTCCGGCAGGCTTGTGGAGATCCGGACGACCTGTTCTACCCGCTGGCCTCCCTGATCGACGGCCTGGCCAGCAGGCGTCTTGGCTCCTTTGCCGAGGGGGTGGAGGCCGTCCGCGGCCAATTGGCCGGGAGGGGCGAACCGGAGGGGAGTGAGGAAGACGCCGGGCCGGAGCGAGTGGACGTGATCTTCGAGGATTTCAGCAAACCCGGCTTCGAGGGATGGACCGTGCAGGGACAGGCCTTCGGGCCCGGTCCGGCGCGGGAGATTCCATCCAATCTGGCCCTCCGCAACTTTCAGGGCCAGCCCTTGGCCAGCTCCTTCGGCGCCGGGTCCGACCGGTTCATGGGCAGCCTGACCTCCCGCAAGTTCACCGTGCCCGAGCTTCCCCGCGACTACCGGCAGCACGGCATTTACCTGCACGTGAGGCTGGCCGGCAACAAGCCGCGGGAGCCGGCCGGCGACCAACCCTTCCCTCTCCTGAGCCTGAACTTGATTGCGGACGGGGTCAGAAGCTCGACCTTTGTTCCGGAAGCGGGCCGACTGCAGTGGAAGACCTCGCGGATGACCATCCAGGTGGGACGAATCTGCCATTTCGAGATCCTGGACCGAAGCGCCGACAGGCATATCGCCGTGGACAAGATCGTCTTCTCCAACTCCAAGGAGCCTCCTCTCCACCTGGACGCCTCCCACCGGGAACTGCAGCAGAGGATCCTCTCGGGGAACCCGGGGTCGCTGGAGGCGCTGGCTCGATCCTACCGGGATCTTTTCCTGGAGGCCCTGGGAGCCTCGGGCCCGTTGACCGCGGCCGACCGCTGGTTGCTGGCCTCTCTCAGTCCGAGCGGGCGCCTGGAAGATCTGGGGGCTCTGCTGTGGGAGGAGGAGGGGGAAGAGGTGGCGCGGATTCAGGGCCAACGCAGGTCTCTGGACAACCGGGTTCCGCCCTCCCAATTCGCCATGAGCAGCCAGGACCGGGACCCTCGCGACGTGCGTGTCCACCTGAGGGGGGATCACAAGAACCTGGGCGCGGAGGTTCCGCGCCGCTTCCTCCAGATCCTGGCCGGGAAGGATCAGCCCGCCATCCTGGAGGGAAGCGGCCGACTGCAGTTGGCCGACCGGCTGGTCGACCTCCGGAACCCGCTGACGGCCCGGGTGATGGTCAATCGTATCTGGAAGCACCACTTCGGCGAAGGCCTGGTGCGCTCGGTGGACAACTTCGGCGAGACGGGGGACCGGCCCAGCCATCCCGACCTGCTGGATTTTCTGGCCCATCGCTTCATGAGGGAGGGGTGGTCGGTCAAGGCCGTCCAGCGACTGATTCTGCTGAGCAGCACCTACCGCATGTCGGGCCGGCCGGAAGCCCCGGCCCTGCGGCTCGATCCCGAGAACCGGCTCCTCCATCACGTCTCGGTGCGCAGGCTGGAAGCCGAGGCGGTCCGCGACTCCATTCTGGCGGTGAGCGGCAACCTCGATCGCCAACTGTTGGGTCCCAGCGTGCCGCCCCACATCAGCCCCTATCAGGACGGCCGGGGCAAGCCCAAGTCGGGGCCGCTGGACGGGAACGGCCGGCGCAGCCTCTACGTGCAGGTCCGCCGCAACTTTCTGACTCCCCTGTTCCTGGCTTTCGATTACCCCCCGCCCATTTCGACCATCGGGCGCAGGGGGGTCTCCACCGTTCCCTCCCAGGCCCTCATGATGATGAACAATGAGTTCATCGCCGGGGAGGCTCGAGCCTGGGCCCGGCGCATGGTCGCGGAGGAGACCGACCCCGGCCGGCGAGCCGCGCGAATGGTGCTGGAGGCCTACGGCCGGCGCCCGGAGCCGCGGGAGTTGAAGGACCTGCTGCAGTTTGCGGAGTCAGCCGGGGACCGGTACCGCGGTTTGGGAGACAAAGAGGAAAACCCGGAGAGCGTGGAACAGCGGGCGTGGGCCGACCTGGGGCACGCCTTGATAAACTCGGCCGAATTCATCTACCTGAGGTGAAGGACTGACATGCATTGGCCAAATGCTTCTTCGACTGCAATCAACCGCCGGGAGATGCTGTGGCGGTGCGCCAACGGCTTCGGCGGCCTGGCGCTGTCCTGCCTCCTGGCCGAGAAGCAGGGACTGTCCGCCGGAACCTCGACTTCTCCGCTGGCTCCCAGAGCCACTCACCACCCGCCCAAGGCCAGGTCGGTGATCTTTCTCTTCATGGACGGGGGGCCGTCGCAGATGGATACCTTCGACCCCAAGCCCAGGCTGCAGAAGGAGAGCGGTCAGCCCATCCGCATGGAGACGCCCGCCACCGTCTTCCAGATCAGCCGGATGGTGCTGGGGTCGCCCTTCAGCTTCAAGCGCCATGGCCACTCGGGAGCCGCGGTCAGCGAGCTCTTTCCCCACCTGGCCACCTGCGTGGATGACATGACCTTCGTTCGGTCGATGGTGGCCGACCACTCCGAGCACACCGCCGCCAACTATTTCATGCATTCCGGCACCGGCTTTCAGGGCCGGCCCAGCCTGGGATCCTGGGTGACCTACGGCCTGGGAAGCGAATCGGACAACCTCCCCGGCTTCGTTGTGCTGGAGAGCGAAATGATCCCTCCCGGAGGACTGGATCTGTTCGGCAGCGGCTTTCTGCCGGCCTCCTACCAGGGAACCCTGTTCCGCAAGGGACGCCACCCCATCGCCGACATCCGGCCCCGCGAGGCCGCCCCCGAGCTGCAGCTCGACAAGCTGGGGCTCATCCGCAAGCTGAATGCCGGGGTGGTGGACCGCTTCGGTCCCGTCAGCGAGCTGGAGGCCACCATCGCCAACTACGAGCTGGCCTTCCGCATGCAATCGGCGGTTCCGGAACTGCTGGAACTGGGCGACGAGTCGGAGGCGACCCGGAAGCTCTACGGACTGGATGAGCCCGAGACCGAGGAATTCGGCCGGGAGTGCCTGCTGGCCCGCCGCCTGGTGGAACGGGGCGTCCGCTTCATCGAATGCCTCAGCCCCCAGCGCCGGATCGACCGCTGGGATCAGCACCTGCGTTTGAAAGAGCGCCACCGCATCAACGCCAGGGCCACCGACAAGCCCATTGCCGGACTGTTGAAGGACCTCAAGGCTCGCGGGCTGCTGGATCAGACCCTGGTGGTGTGGGGCGGCGAATTCGGCAGGACCCCCACGGCCCAGATCCCGGATGACGGCGACCTGTCCCAGGTGGGGCGGGACCACAATCCCTTCGGCTTCACCATGTGGCTGGCCGGGGGAGGGGTCAAGCCCGGGAGCGTCTACGGAGCCACCGACGAGTACGGCTACTACGCCGTCGAGAACAAGGTGCATGTCCATGACCTCCATGCCACCATCCTACATCTGCTGGGTCTGGACCACACCAGGCTGACCTACCGTTTCAGCGGCCGCGATATGCGCCTGACCGATGTTTACGGCAACGTGGTAGATGACATCCTGTCGTAGAGGTTCCTTGTGGGCTCACGTCCGATAGGTGGCTTGTGGGGTGGGGGAGGGCCGATGCGAAACTGGCCGGCGGTCTGCTTTCCGCCCCCACCTCATCGGCCTTCGCCTGTAACTTGGCTGGTGCGAACCCGAGGGCGCACAAGATCTCGCCTTTAACTTGGCTGGTGCCTGACCGCGACGGCGCACAAGATCTCGCCGTTGGCTCGCCTTGTGCGAACCCCCCACCGCAGAAGCCTTCGCCATTCGGCTCGGGCTTCTGCGACTCCCCCTCAAGGGGGGAGTGATCCTCGAGTGTTTGAAGGGACGTTTGGGGGGGGATTGAGGGGTGGAATGATCTGCGGGGAATCACTGAAGCCTCGTCAGGAGCGACTGTAATCACTCCCCCCTTGAGGGGGAGTCGGCGAGAGGGCGAAGCCCCTCTTCGAGCCGGAGGGGGGCCAACGCGGCGTAGCGAGAGTGCATAGCCCGCCGTCGAGCCGGTGGGGAGCAAACGCGGTGTCCCATCGGGGAATGTCGGCAGTATGGGCAGCGAAGCAATGGCGGCGTCCGCATGCAGGGTTGAACGGCGTTGACATGGACCGGGCAGCGGTCTGTTTTTCGATTTTTTCGAGAAAGTATCGAGGAAGGAGGCGATGTGTTCCGGAGAATTTTCCTGCGGATGGGCATTACGGCCGTGCTGTTGGCCACTCTCTGGGCCTTGCCGGCCTGGGGGCAGCTCTCCTCCAGGGCCGCCTGGGCGGCCACTGCCTTCAAGAACTACCGGGTGCAGCCGGACATGGTCTATCTCACCGCCGAAAACTGGCAGGCCGAGTTGGATCTGTACCAGCCGGTCGGGCTGAGCGAGCCCGCGCCCACTCTGGTCTACTTTCACGGCGGAGGCTGGTACACCGGCGACAAGGACGAGCCCATACTGCGGCTCCTGCCCTACCTCGAAATGGGGTGGGCGGTGGTGAACGTGGAGTACCGGCGCAGCGGGGTTTCCCTGGCGCCGGCCGCGGTGGAGGACTGTCGCTGCGCCCTGCGCTGGGTTGTGGACCACGCCGGCCGGTACAACCTGGATACCGACCGCATCGTGGTCTCCGGCCATTCCGCCGGGGGGCACCTAGCTCTGACCACCGGCATGCTGACGAGTGAAGCCGGACTGGACTATCGCTGCTTGGGCAAGGGAGAGCCCAAGGTGGCGGCCATCGTCAACTGGTACGGCATCACCGACGTGCTGGATCTGATCCAGGGAGACAACGTTCAGGGATACGCGCTCCGTTGGCTGGGAGTGCGGCCGGACAGGGAGTCGCTGGCGAAGAGAGTTTCTCCGCTGACCTATGTTCGCGCAGACCTGCCCCCCATCCTGACGGTTCACGGAGAGAACGATCCGCTGGTGCCCTACTCTCAGGCGCTTCGGTTGCACCGGGCCTTGACCGAGGCCGGGGTCCCCAATCGCCTGGTGACCATACCCCAGGGACCGCACGGGCCCTTCAGTCCGGAAGAGACGCTGCGGGCACACACCGTCATCAGTGAATTTCTCGAGCAGCACGGCCTGACCCGGGTGGACAGGCCGGACCCGGACCGGTAAGCCCGGTCTGTCCCGGAGCCTTCCACCCGTCGCGCTGTCTCCGGTCATGGGCCGGTTTCCGGGCAGAAGACCGAGGCCCGATTCGCAATTTTGCAAAAGGCTTTTTTATTCACATGGATGCACAGGATGCACAGGATTCTTCAACACCAACCGGCTTGCCCCGATAGCGGGCGCCGAGCGGGTCGTATCGCGCGAGTCGGCGTGCCACGCAACAGCTTGTCATCTTGGTTATCCTGTTCATCCTGTCCATCCATGTTTTTTTCTCTTGTGTCTTTTGCAAGGTGAGAAATGCAGGCTAGCCGCCCTCCCTACCTTCTGGGGATCGATCTGGGCACCTCCTCCTGCAAGGTGTGCGCGGTGGATGCTTCCGGCCGCCACCTGGGAGCCCGCAGCGCCGGCTATCCCACCCTCACCCCCCGGGCCGGCTGGGCCGAGCAGGACCCCCGACACTGGGTGCCCGCGGCCATCGAGGCCACCCGCTGTCTTCTCTCGGAATGCCCGGTTCCGTCCGATCGGGTCGGCGGCATTTGCCTTTCCAGCGCCGCCCACATTCCGGTGCTGCTGGACGCTGGCGGCAATCCCCTGAGAAACGCCATCCTCTGGTATGACCAGCGCTCCCTGAACGAGGTGGAGGAACTGCAGTCTCAACGGGGCGAGGAAATCTTCAGGTTGTCCCATAACAGCGTCTCTCCCACCTGGACCCTGCCCCAGCTCCTGTGGGTGCGGCGCCAGGAACCGGAGGCGTGGTCCAAGGTCCTGCGGGTGGCCCTTTCCAAGGACTGCCTGTCGAAATGGCTCACGGGCCGGTGGACGACCGATCCCGCCACCGCGCTTTCCTCCATGCTCTTCGACGCTAACGCCGGCGGGTGGTCAGGACCCTTGCTGGAGCCGCTGGGGCTGGCGGACGAGGTGCTGCCCGAGGTACGCCCTTCCACGGCCCAGGTAGGCTCGCTGGCGGCGGCTGCAGCCGAGGACCTGGGGATTCCTTCCGGGGTGCCGGTGATCAACGGGACCCTGGACAGCGCGGCGGAGACCTACGGGGCCGGAGTGATTCGGCCCGGCGACTGCCTGCTGCGGCTGGCCACGGCCGGCGGGATCCACCTGGTCCTGGAAGAGGCGCACCCTCATCCCGGGCTCATCACCTACCCTCACCCGGTGTCCCCGCTCTGGTACTCTCAGGCAGGCACCAACTCCTGCACTTCAGCCCTGCAGTGGGTGTTCCGCAGCGTCGGCTCCGGCCGGCCGGGAACCTTCCAGGAGTGGGATTCGGATGTGGAGACCGTTCCGCAGGGGGCCGAGGGGCTGTTCTTCCACCCCTACCTTTCGGGCGAGCGCTGCCCCTACTGGGACGGCCGGCTGCGGGCCAGCTTTACCGGAGCCACCTTCGGCCATCGCCCCGAGCACTTCGTCCGGGCCGCTTACGAAGGTACGGCCTTCTCCCTGCGGGACGCGCTGAGGGTGCTGGATGACCTGGGGGGTCCGCGGGGGACCATCACGGTGGTGGGAGGCGGAACGGCGGGCAGGCTGTGGACCCGGATCGTCTGCGACGTCCTGGGGAAGCCCCTGCAGGTATCGCGGGTGACGGATTCCGCATACGGCGCGGCGCTGCTGGGCCTGGTGGGAATCGGCCTCTACCCGGATGTCTCCCAGGCGCTGGCCGGATCCAGGCAGGAGCTGGAAATCGTTACACCCGATCCCGAGCGGGCCGGAGCCTACACTGCGCTCTTTCAGCACTACCGGGAGATCCAGCAGAAACTCCAACCGGTCTACCACACCCTGGCCGGCTGAGACCGCCCCCGGCCAAGCCTCAATACTCGATGGGCCGCTCTTCGAAGTGGCGGTGGCGTCGATAGGCCACTCTGCAGTCGACGCGGTCCAGGGAGAGGTTCCCCTTGATGTCGCGATCCCGCTTCAGGACGGTGACCTTCAGGGTGTTGCGCCCCTTCCTGGGCGTGAACTCCGGACCCAGGTGGTAGTCGTAGCCGTATCCGTAGGGTCCGATGGAATGGGAGAGGGAATCCTGGCCCACCAGCCGATAGGTCATGTCCACCTTCTGCAGGATGGAATCGGGGAGTTCCTGGCCGTTGAACTCGACCCGGATCCGATCGATGGTCGGGACGATGCCTCCGAGGCGCACCCTCAGGACCACCGACCTGACCCGTCCCAGCTTGCGCCAGTGCTCCAGGTCATCGGCCATTGGAAAGGAAACCTCTGTCGACGCCCCTTCGGCAATCTCCTGGGGCAGGCCCATCGTTCTGTCGGGCAGCCAGTCCATGGAGGTGTCCCGTTCCTTGCGGGTGCGAACCATGTAGAGCTTGTCGGCCGTGGCCAGCAGTTTCGGGTGGGGCAGCAGGCGCAGGGTATCGTA
This sequence comes from Acidobacteriota bacterium, assembly GCA_022821775.1. GTDB lineage: Bacteria > Acidobacteriota > Terriglobia > Versatilivoradales > Versatilivoraceae > Versatilivorator. The sequence continues at coordinate 49,374 of JAJECY010000247.1, read as the reverse complement.
TTCCTGGGCTGTCCAGGGCCATCCCTGGGGGGTCCAGAGGTGGTCGGCCATGGCGACGCCGTCGACCCCCTGATCGTAGGCGGTGGCGGCGCCGGCCCAGACCATTTCGGGGGTGGCCCATCGGGCAAACTGCCGGCCCAGCCCGTTGTGCATGGAAAAGTAGGCACGGGTTCCGGTCCCCCGGGTGAGCTTGACCACCTGGGTGCAATCCACGTCCTGTACGATTCCTTCGTCCTCGGTGTAGCTGCCCTCGCAGAAGAGGCCGTCCACAAGGTTCTCCGAAATCCAGGTGGGGACCTCGTAGCCCACCAGCTTCCAGGCGTCCGGGTGGGCGGGGACGCGGGCGTAGATGCGCTTTCGCCGTCCCTGCGCCTGCTGGGCCTTGTCGGCCACCTTCCGCAGTTCCCGGATCCATTGGGTCATCACCGGGGCCATCTCCCCGGCCTGGTCGAAGCGGCAGAAGGGCGTGGACGAGGTCAGGTTCAGCTCGATGCCGTCGGTCTCATAGCGGGAGAGCAGCTCCTCGAAAACCGGAAACCGTTCCTCCCGCACCGCCTCGTGCATGAAATTAAAGCGGCTCTTGTTGATATCCCTGGCACGGGGGTCGGGATCATCTCCCACGTGGAGCTGCGGGTTGTCCATGGCGAAGGCCGACCATCGACCCAGGCCTTCGTTTTTCTCCCGGGTCCCTCCCTCCAGGCTCACCCAGGTACTGGCGATCATCAGCATTCCCTGCTGGTGACAGCGGTCCACCAGGATCTTGAGGGGATCGTGGCCGTCCTCGACGAGCTGCTTCAAAATCCGGCCCGCCCGATACCAGACATAGTGGGTCCATTGCTTGACCTCCGCTCCCCACATCTGAGCCACCTTGCTGTCGTAGAGCATGGTGCCTCCTTCGACGCCTGCGAAATAGACAAAGGCGTCCACACCGCTGCTGGCGAGCTGGTCCACGATGAAGGCGTGATCGGACGGGGTCACCGGGGGTTCGAAGCAGTACAGGTCGGCCGCGTGGCGCCCGTCGTCGAAAAAGAAGACACGCGGATCCCCGGAACGCCGGGAGTCCTTGGAGGGTGACGGACCGGCTGCCGCCGCAGTGACAAGAGGTGTGGCCAACGCCCCGGGGGCCGCAGCTCCAACGGTCCTTAGGAAAGTTCGGCGTTTCATGGTCGGTTCAGCTCCTTTGATTGGCACAATTCTGGATTTCAGGCGGCATTCGAGCCTGCCGGGTTCTCCCGGCCGGAAAATCTCCAGCCAACCGCCATATGTGAGAGCCCCCATACTGCCGCCTGCCCCGTCCCAACGCAAGGAGTAATTGCCCCCCACCGCACCGGCCTTCGCCTGGCGGATCCCTTCTGCGACTCCCCTCACGGGGAGTGATCTTACCCACCTGTTTCGAGGCGCACGCCAACGGCCATTTGCTGCTGCCGCCCTTGCGGCTCTGGTGGAACCCCGGGGCGTGCGCCCTGCCCCCGACGTAACGCTGACCCTCACTCCCGGGACGCCGCGTCGGCCCCCCTCCGGCTCGAAGACGGGCTTCGCCCTCTCGCCGACTCCCCCTCAAGGGGGGAGTGATACTTGGGTACTTGAATGACGTCTTGCCCATTTGGGGGGGCAGACGCCGGGAGATAATCATTTGAAAATCTTGTCCGCCGGCAGTGTCGTGGGTTAAGGGAGAGCCGCGTCCCCCAACGCAAAACCTCCCACCAGGGCGAATCCCGCCGTAGAGCCGAACCGGGGCAATGCGGCGTTCCGAAACCCGACAAATGCTGGTAACATGGGCGCCTTTGCGCCGAGTCTTCAGCTCAACCAGAGGAAAGACATGTCTCACCAGATGCCGTCGGAGGACGCACCCGGCCCCGCCCCGCCCGCCCGCCTGAACCCGGCTCTTCAGGAGTCGCGGAAGCGCTACTGGCGCTCCAACCTGAAGATCATGATGGTGCTGCTGGCGGTCTGGGCGGTCGCCGGCCTCGGTTGCGGGGTCCTCTTCGCCGATGCTCTCAACCTCTACAGCCTGGGGGGCTATCCCCTGGGGTTCTGGTTTGCCCAGCAGGGGTCAATCATCGTCTTCGTGATCCTGATACTGATCTATTCGCTGCTGCTCAACCGGCTTGATGCCAGGCACCACGCCGAGATTCAAAGGCTGAAGCAAAGCGGTCGGGAGGAGCAGCCATGACCGTCAGCGCCTGGACCTTCGTGTTTGTGGGGTTGAGCTTCGGCCTCTACCTGCTCATCGCCTGGCTCAGCCGGGTGCGCGACACGCAGGGTTTCTACGTGGCCGGACGGGGCGTTCCGGCGGCGGCCAACGGCATGGCCACCGCGGCCGACTGGATGAGCGCGGCCTCCTTCATTTCCATGGCCGGGCTGATCAGCTTCATGGGCTATGCCGGCGGGATGTACCTGATGGGCTGGACCGGCGGCTACGTGCTGCTGGCGCTCCTGCTGGCGCCCTATCTCCGCAAGTTCGGCCACTTCACCGTCCCCGACTTCATCGGCGACCGCTACGCCTCCAACACGGCGCGCCTGGTGGCGGTGATCTCGGCGCTTTTCGTCAGCTTCACCTACGTGGCCGGACAGATGCGCGGGGTGGGGGTGGTCTTCTCCCGCTTCCTGGAAGTGGACATCAACGTGGGCGTCGCCATCGGCATGGCCATCGTCTTCGTTTATGCCACCCTGGGAGGCATGAAGGGGATCACCTGGACCCAGGTGGCCCAGTACTGGGTATTGATCACGGCCTTCCTCATTCCCGCCATCGCCATCAGCATCCGCCTGACCGGGCACGCCTTTCCGCAGATAGGACTGGGTTCGGAGCTGATCGAGGGCGGCTACCTGCTGGACAAGCTGGACAAGATCCATGCCGACCTCGGCTTCTCCAGCTACACGGCAGCCTTCGACGGGCCCTGGGACATGGCCAATGTCTTCCTGGTGACCCTGGCCTTGATGGCCGGAACCGCCGGACTTCCCCACGTCATCGTTCGCTTCTACACGGTGAAGACCGTTCGGGCGGCCCGCACATCGGCCTTCTGGGCCCTGTTCTTCATCGCCCTGCTCTACCTGACGGCGCCGGCCACCGGAGCCTTCGCCCGCTACTACATGATCGACTCGCTTCAGGGAAGGACGGCCGCGCAATTGCCGGACTGGTTCAGAAGTTGGGAGAAGACCGGATTGATCCTTTGGCTGGACGACGGCGACCGGCGGCTTCGCTACTCCGGGGGCGACGACAACGAGATCTTCAGCTACAAGGCAGGCAAGGTTGTGGTCGAGGGTGAGTCGATGTCCCTGGCTCAGATCACCGGGAGCCATCAGGAGTGGGTCGCCTCCGGCGGCACTGAAGGGCGCGACTGGCGTCCCCTGCTTCGGGAGGCCAGGCTCTCCGGTCCGGACCGCGACATCATCGTGCTGGCCACCCCCGAGATGGCGGAGCTCTTCGCCTGGATCGTGGCGCTGGTGGCCGCCGGAGGATTGGCGGCGGCCCTTTCCACCGCCTCGGGGCTGCTGCTGGTCATCTCCTCGGCCGTGGCTCACGACCTCTACGCCCGGGTGATCAACCCCGCCGCCAGCGAGAAGCAGCGGCTGTTGGTGGGGCGCAGCGTCATCGGGGTGGCGGTGGTGGTGGCCGGACTCTTCGGCATCTTCCCGCCGGGCTTCGTCAGCCAGGTGGTGGCCTTCGCCTTCGGCCTGGCGGCCGCCTCCTTCTTCCCCGCCATCGTGCTGGGGATCTTCCACAAGCGGGTGGGAACGGTGCCGGCCGTGGCGGGGATGATCGTGGGCCTGGCCTTCACCAGCTTCTACATTGTGGCCAGCGTGTACGGAGGAATGTCCCCCTGGACCTTCGGCGTCTTCGAGCGGGGAATCAGCCCTCAGGGCATCGGCGCCATCGGCATGGCGCTCAATTTCCTGGTGACGCTCGGACTGACGCCCTTCTGCCGGGAACCCAGCGACGAAGTCAAGAACCTGGTGGATTCGGTGCGCGAGCCCGAAGGCGAGACCCCGGCGGTGGCCATCGAGTCCGCATCGGAACATTGACGACCGACGGCCGCCGGGGTTTGGGGGAGGAGAACTTTCAGGAGTTCTTCAGGGCGGCCGCAACCAGGGAATCAAAGTTGTCCTTGATGTACTTCGGGTTGCGGGGAAGCCTGGTCAACCGCTTGGCCTGGTTGGAAGCCTGGTTTGAAGGCTTCTCCGGGCTGCACTGGTGGGAATCGGTAACCAGTTCCTTAACTGTAAGTCCCCGGTTGCATTTGGGGCAGGTTACAAACATTCGATACTCTCCTTCAATCGATCACATCGTGCCGGCGGGCACCGTCGCTTGTCCCGTTTCAACCGCAGACAGCGACGTGCCTCCTACCCAGATGTCTTTCGCGTGCGGAAAGTTGCATCGTCTCAGGATGATTCCTGATGGGAGGAACGGCTGCCTGGTGGGTAAGCGCTGCGGAACCTGTCCGGGAGGATCTCTCTAAAAACTCATACTCGTCGTCGGTGGGAAAACCGAATTGCAGCCAGACCGGGTCGATCGCCATATCACTTCGGCGATGCACCGCCCCGGTCCGATTTTCAGCCGGCGGTGCGAGGGGATCAAGGGCTCTTGGTCTTCTCCTGGGCCGACAGCAGCTTCTTCAAACCTTCTCCCGTCGGCACGTTGATGAACAGTATACCCAAAAACTCCTCGCCGGTGTTACGAATTTCGTGTTCGGCTCCGGGAGGGACGTAGAGCACGTCTTCCCTTGCCACCGGTTGGCTGCGGCCGGCAATGCGAGCCTGGCCACTCCCCCTGGTCACCACCAGGATCTCTTCGGCATCGGGGTGGATGTGGAGTTCAGCCACGTGACGCCCCCCGGGAGGGATCATCATGTGATGGACGAACTGGGTCGTCTGCAGGCAAGTCCGTTCCTCCGGCGCCTCGGTTTCGTAGAGCCTTCGTACCGGGGCCGGAATTTCCGCCCGGTTGCGCCGGCTGCCGTCGCTCTGAGCGACGCTGAACTCGATTACTCGATGGGGATTGTTGAATAGCAGGCTTTGAATCCCGTTGTAAGCTTGAGTTTTCCAATTGGCCAGCGTCATTCTTTTGTCCTCGTCGGTTCCCGTCTCTTTTCTGGATGCCCTGGACCGCCGGATCCATCCGGCCTCGATGGCATCATAGTCGAGTCCGATCGACGGACCCAAAGCAAAAAGGCGCTAAGGCGCTTGACAGGGGAGCCGTTACCCTGTCAGCATCACGGTTGTTCAACAGTGTGAACGCCCGCCGCCCAGATCGCACCGAGGCGGCCTCCCTCAAGCGCGAAAACCCCGCGCTTTTGAGGTCGAGCCCTGGCCGGCTATGCCGGTAATCTCCTTCCCGCAAATAGCACATTTCTCCCTGCTCGGAGAGGTGTGTCCCGCGCTCGATCAAGGGCTGGCCTGTCCCTTCCCTTCCTTCTATTCCCAGGAGGCGATCCATGGACGAGCTTATGAAGACCTTTCGCAGCCACCAAGAAGACCTTGCAAAGCAGCACCACGGAGAGTACGTCTTGATCAGCGCAGACGGTATTTTGGGAACCTTTCCTTCGGATAGCGATGCCTACTGGAACGCTGTAGACGAAAAAAATCTTGTGCCCGGCAACTTCTTGATCCACCCATGCTATTTCCTCCACGAGGAACGTCCCGTGATGTTCTACTCCAACGTCGAATGACCCAATTCCCTGTTGTGGTTAGGCAGTTTCTTGACTTACGCGATGGAGCCGTGATCAAGACCCCAGTCAGCGTCAGCCTCCCGTGGCGTCAACACAACGGGATGCGGCCTCCACCACCCAAGATAGACACCTTTGCAGTTTGGGACACTGGCGCTACCAATACGGCTTTTGTCAAAAAACTGGTTGCCGACCTTGGCCTGACCCCGCAACGTCCAGCCACGATCAGCACGTCGCACGGGCCAAGGTCTGCACACTTTCATCTGGCGAATGTATATTTGTTCAATCTACTGTTTCCTGTAGCGATCGTAGATGTGGAGATTCGTCAACAGAAAAACCCGCCACCCTCGCGATTCACTCGGGTTCTGATTGGGATGGATATCATTATGAAGGGCGACTTTGCTGTCAGCTACCAAGACTACAAACTCGAACTCTTTTTTCGGGTTCCATCCGAAGGGTTAACCTCCCCCATCCAAATGTAAACACACCCTCTTGACCATAACCTCGAACCCAAGCGCCCTCACCCGACTCAAGGAGCTGTCCCTGGTCTTCCTGAAGCTGGGAATTCTGGGCTTCGGTGGGCCGGCGGCTCACATCGCCATGATGGACGAGGAAGTGGTGGCGCGGCGCGGTTGGTTGACACGGGAGCGCTTCCTGGACCTGTTGGGAGCCACCAACCTGATCCCCGGTCCCAACTCTACCGAGATGGCCATCCATCTCGGCTATGTCAGAGCCGGTTGGAGCGGCCTGGCGGTTGCGGGGATCTGCTTCATTCTGCCCGCCGTGGGCTTGACGGCCGGCCTGGCCTGGATATACGTCCATTTGGGACAACTCCCCCAGGTCGCGCCCTGGCTTCTGGGGATCAAGCCGGCCGTGGTGGCCATCATCGCGGTTTCCGTCTGGCGGCTGGGGAACAAGGCCTGCAAGACCTGGTCGCTGGGGGCCATCGGCGCCGCCGTGCTGGCAGCTTCCCTGCTGCAGGTCAACGAGGTGGCCGCGCTCCTGCTGGGGGGCCTCGTCGGCATGCTCTGGTTGCGGCTGCCCCAGGCGTTTCGTTCTCGACGGGGGAAGATTCTTCCGGTGGTTGCCGGAGCCTGGTTGGGCCAATGGCTTGCCAAGAGGACCGGAGTTCTGCTGGCGGTCGCGGCGGGTGCCGGCGGGGCGGGAGCAGCTTCGGCCTCCTTGTGGAAGCTGGGGCTCTTCTTCCTGAAGGTGGGCGCCGTCCTCTATGGAAGCGGTTACGTACTGGTTGCGTTTCTGCAGGGCGGCCTGGTCCACGAGTATGGCTGGCTGACTCAGCGGGAGCTGCTGGACGCCATTGCCATCGGTCAGTTCACCCCCGGACCCGTCCTGTCCACCGCCACCTTCATCGGCTACATGATCGCCGGAGCCGGGGGGGCGGCCGTGGCGACCACCGCCATTTTCGCTCCTTCCTTCCTCTTTGTCGCCCTGGTCAATCCCTGGATCCCCCGCCTTCGGAAATCCGCCTGGACGGCTGCCTTTCTGGACGCCGTCAACGTCAGCGCCGTGGCGCTGATGGCGGCCGTCACCGTGAAGCTGGGGCAGGCAACACTCACTTCCTGGCCGGCCTGGCTCATCGCCGTGGCGGCCACCCTCATCGGCCTCCGCTGGAAAGTCAACCTGGCCTGGGTGGTGGTCGGGGGCGGTTTCCTGGGCTGGCTGCTGTCCCCTCTTACGAACTAACCGCTGGTTCGCGGCTCAAGAATCACTCCCCCCTTGAGGGGGAGTCGGCGAGAGGGCGAAGCCCGTCTTCGAGCCGGAGGGGGGCCAACGCGGCGTCGCGAGAGTGCAAAGCCCGCAGTCGAGCCGGTGGGGGGAAACGCGGCGTCCCAGGAGTAACGATCGGCAGCACGGGCCGCCCCCGCGCACATTACCGTTGACAGAATATTTAGCCTTATCTAAACTGTATTTTAGGCTTGCAAAAGCTTGGATGAACAGGCGGGCAATCATGCTTCCGAGGAAGAGGTTCAGCCCGGTGGCTCCAGGAGGACAGGGGGATGCGGCGGAGTGTCCCAGGCAGACGTTTCACCGGTGCTTCCCTGCGATTCTCTCCCTGGGAGAGTTTCCTGCCACCCCCGCTGGAATTGACGCAAATCCGGGCGATGGTCTATTCGTTGCTTCTGGGAATCTTGTTGATTCTCACCGTCCCCCGGCAGGCCGGGGCTCAGGCGACGGCCCAACTGCGCGGAACGGTGGTCGATCCGCTGGGAGCCGCCGTCTCCGGAGCCAGTGTTCGTTTGACCAACCTGCTGACCGGGTTCGAGCGCCGGACCGCCACCCGGTCCGATGGCTCCTTCCAGGTTCTCAACGTTCCCTTCCAGACCTATGAGCTGCAGGTAAGCCGTTCCGGCTTCGCCACCCACACCCAGGCCGTCCAGCTTCGCTCCAACGTTCCGGTCCTCATTCCTGTGCGGCTCTCGCTGGCGACTCAGCGGGAGGCCATCGATGTCTCCCTGGTGGAGCGAATCACCCTGATCGATACCGAGGCCACCGGGACCCGCACCGAGCTCAACCGCAAGGCCATCGAGGAGATGCCCGTCCAGGCCGGGGCCCGCGGACTGGAAGGGGTCCTGCTCAACTTTCCCGGCTTCGCCGCCAACGCCAATGGAGCCGTTCATCCGCGGGGAGCCCACAACCAGATGACCTACGTGATCGACGGGATGCCGATCAGCGATCAATTCACCGGCTCCTTCGCCACCTCCATCGATCCATCCATGGTGCAATCGCTCGAGCTCTACACCGGAGATATTCCGCCGGACTACGGCAGCAAGGTATCGGGAGTGGCCAACATCACCACCCATTCGGGCTTTGACGGAGGAGGCGATTTCTTCGGGATGCTCGAGCTCGGCGCCGCCCAGTTCGACACCGGCTCGGCGATGCTGCAACTGGGCGGGGCCGGGGAAAGGCTGGCTTACTTCGGCTCGGTGTCGGCCGTGAAGAGCAACCGCTTCCTCGACAGTCCCTCGCTCGACAATCTCCACAACGGCGGCAACGCCGAGCGCGGCTTCCTGCGGCTGGACTACCACCCCACTCCGAAGGACAATCTTCGGCTGAGCCTGCTGGCCGGTCGTTCCTCCTTCCAGTTGGCCAACTTGAGGTCCCAGCACCTGAACGGCCAGCAACAGAGGCGCCACCTGCGCGACGCGGCGGTCTCGCTGGGCTGGGTCCGCCTGGTCTCTCCCTCGACCACCTTCGATTCCACCACCTCCTACCGAACCACGGTGGCCCAACTCTTCCCCAGCGCGGGAGACACCCCGGTGACGGCCTCGCTGGCCCGGCATCTGTCGACTTTCTCCACCTTCAACCGCTTCAACATCCTGCGCGGCCGGCATCAATGGAAAATCGGTTTCGACTACCAGTATTTTCCCCTAAGCGAGAACTTCTTTTTCGGAATTACCGACCCCCGCTTCAACCCTCCCGGGTCGCGGGACTTCAACCCCAACCTGGCTCCCTTCGACCTCACCCGAGGCGGCCATTGGTTCCGGTTTTCCGACAAGGGGGCCGGCCAACTGCAGACGGTCTTTCTGCAGGATCGCATCAAGCTGGGGCGCTTCCAGGTCAACCTGGGCGGGCGCTACGATCGCTACCGTTTCCTGACGGTCGGATCTCAACTCCAACCCCGCCTGGGTGTGGCCTACCACCTCAGAGAGACCGGAACTGTGCTGCGGGCTTCCTACAATCGGAACTACCAGACTCCACCCAACGAAAATCTGCTGCTATCCAACTCGGAGGCGGCCGGACGTCTGGCCCCGCCGGACGTGAGGCGCAACCTCAACGGCGGGGTCATCCTGATCGGCCCCCAGCGCCAGAACGTCTACGAGGTGGGGCTGCAGCAGAGGCTGGCCGACCGGGCCAGCCTGAACGCCGTGTTTTTCCACAAGGATTCCCGCGATCTGCAGGACAACGACAACTTCCTCAATACCGGGATCATCTTCCCCACTTCGCTGGCCCGTTCCAACGTCAACGGATTCGAAACCCGCCTCACCCTGCCGGGAATTCACCGTTTCAGCGGGTCGGTCAGCACCACCCACTATCACGTGGTCGTCACCCCGCCCTTTACCGGCGGGCTCTTCCTGGGGAGCGCCGCGCTGGACCTCCTGAGCGAGGGGCCCTTCGTGATCGACCACGATCAGAAGCTGGCGGTCAACGGCCTGCTGACCTACCGTCCGCGCAGGAACTGGTGGACGAGCTGGCAGGTTCGCTACGACAGCGGCCTGGTGCCCAATCCTTCCGATCCGGCCGAGGTGGCCCGCGACCCGGACTACTTCGACCAACTGCCCCTGGTGAACCTGATCTCGGACCCTCCTCGGGTAAAGGCCAGGACCATCCTGGATGCCACCGTCGGCTACAAGCACATTCGCGGCGACCGCCGCGTCTGGGACCTGGTTTTCCAGGCGGCCAACCTGACCGACCGGACGGCGCTCTACAACTTCCAATCCGTCTTCGTAGGGACCCGCGTGGTGCAACCCCGCACCTTGTCCGCCAAGGTCCGCTGGTACTGGTAACACTGACGCGGCAGCGGATATATAATGGCTCCCGTCATACATCCGGCGGTCCCGCGGGCATGCGGGTCGCCCCTCGTCAGAAGGGAGCCCCGCTCATGAGCACCCCCCCCTACCATCCCAGCTTCTTTCAGGACCTCCAGTGGCGCTGCATCGGCCCTCCGCGCGGCGGCCGGGTGGTGGCCGTGGCGGGCGACCCGGTGGACCCCATGACCGCCTATTTCGGAGCCGTGGCCGGTGGCGTGTGGAAGACCACCGACGGGGGCACCTACTGGGAAAACGTCTCCGACGGATTCCTGAACACGTCCTCCATCGGCGCCCTGGCGGTGGCTCCCTCGGATCCCAACGTCATCTACGCCGGCACCGGAGAAACCACCATTCGTCTGGACGTTTCCTATGGCGACGGAGTCTACAAGTCCACCGACGCCGGCAAGACCTGGACCCACCTGGGACTGGAGGAGACCCGCCATATCGGCGAGATCCGCGTCCATCCCAACGATCCCGACCTGGTCTACGTGGCGGCCCTGGGCCACGCCTTCGGCTCCAACCCGGAGCGGGGCGTCTACCGCTCCAGGGACGGCGGCCGCAACTGGGAGAAGGTGCTCTACCGCAGCCCCAAGGCCGGTGCGGTGGATCTGGCCATGGATCCCAACAACCCCCGCCTGCTCTACGCTTCCATCTGGGAGACCTACCGTAATTTCTGGTCCCTCTCCAGCGGGGGACCCGACAGCGGCCTCTTCAAGTCCACCGACGGCGGCGACACCTGGACCGAGATCAGCAACAACGAGGGGTTGCCCAAGGGAATCAAGGGCAAGATCGGCGTGGCCGTCTCGCCGGCCCAGGCGGACCGGGTCTGGGCCATCGTGGAGTCGGAGCAGGAGGGCCTCTACCGGTCGGATGACGGCGGACAGCAGTGGCAGCGGGTCAGCGACAACCGCGACCTGATCCACCGGCCCTGGTACTACTGCCACGTCTTCGCCGACCCCTGCCACGCCGACACCGTCTACGTCACCAACCTCAAGATGTGGAAGTCCACCGACGGCGGCCGCCGCTTCGAGCAGGTGACCACCCCCCATGGAGACAACCACGACCTGTGGATCGACCCGCGCGACCCCCGCCACCTGGTTCAGGGGAACGACGGCGGCGCCTGCATCTCCTTCAACGGCGGACGGAGCTGGTCGACCATCTACAACCAGCTCACCTCGCAGCTCTACCGAATCGATATCGACAACCAATACCCCTACCGGGTCTACGCCACCCAGCAGGACAACGCCTCCATTTGCGTTCCCAGCGCCACCGAGTACGGCGCCATCGCCTGGAGTCACTGCTACTCCCCCGGCACGGGAGAGAGCGGATTCATCGCCGTCCAGCCCGACAACCCGGACGTCGTCTACCTAGGAGCGATAGGGAGCTCGCCGGGGGGCAACGGCGTGTTGCAGCGTTACGATCGCAAGACCGGGCAGATCCGCCTGGTCAACGTCTGGCCCGAGGAGTCGACGGGCTGGGCGCCCAAGGACCTCAAATACCGCTTCGCCTGGACCTATCCCATCGCCATTTCGCCCCACGACCCCAAGGTGCTCTACGCCGGCGGAAACATCCTCTTCCGCAGCCTGGACGGCGGCGGCAGTTGGGAAGCCATCAGTCCGGACCTCTCCCGCAACGACCCGGGAAAGCTGGAGGCTTCCGGCGGGCCCGTCACCAAGGACGCCAGCGGCGCCGAAGGGTACGCCACCCTCTCCACCTTCGTGGAATCGAAGCACCGGCCCGGCGTTTTCTGGGCGGGCACCGACGACGGTCTGGTCCATCTCTCCCGAGACGGCGGCGCCCACTGGGACAACATCACTCCGCCCGAACTGCCGGAGTGGTCCTACGTGGGTTGCCTGGAGGTGTCCCCCCACGACCCGGCCACGGCCTATGTCTCCGCCACCCGCTACAAGCTGGACGACTACCGCCCCTACCTCTACAAGACCGAGGACTACGGCCGGAGCTGGCGCGGCATCGCCGGAGACTTTCCCCAGGACCAGATCACCCGGGTGGTGAGAGCCGACCCGGTCCGTCCGGGCCTGCTCTTCGTCGGCACCGAGACGGGGGTCTTCGTCACCTTCGACGACGGTGAACACTGGCAGCCGCTGCGGAGCAATCTCCCGGTGGTGCCGGTCTACGACCTCAAGATCAAGGACTCCGACCTGGTGGCCGGCACCCACGGGCGTTCCTTCTGGATCCTGGACGACCTGACCCCCTTGCGCCGGTTGGACCCCGAGTCCGCCGGGGCCGCCGCCGGCCTGTTCCCTCCCCGTCCCACCTACCGCACCCGGCTGAACTGGAGCGTCAACATGTTTGCCGACAAGGGCAAGAACTACATGTTGGGCCTGGGGGGCAACGCCTGCTACTACCAGGATGAGACCCCCGAGGGCGAACCCGTGCGCCGCTTTCTGGACGCCGGCCAGAACCCGCCCCCGGGAGTCATCGTCTACTACCTGCTGGCCGAGGCGCCCGGCCAGCCCATCTCGTTGACCTTTCTGGACGCCGGCGGCCGGGAGATCAAGACCTTCACCAGCAGGCCGCAGGAGCCGGAAGAAGCCGAGGGCGCGGAAGCCTCCCCCAAGGCGGACCGTTACGTCACGGCTCGTCCCGGGCTGAATCGCTTCGTCTGGGACATGCACTACCCCGACGCCGAGAAAGTGGAGGAACGGGACAAGGACCAATCCACCCTCTTCGGCACTCGGGAGAAGAGCGGGAACGGTCCGTTGGCCCCTCCCGGGGCCTACGGGGTCCGTCTGAGCGCGGGCGGTCGGACATGCACCGAGAGCTTCGAGATCCTCAAGGACCCCCGGGTGGAGGCCACGCCGGAGGACTTTCAGGCGCAGTTCGAGTTGTGGACCAGAATTCGGGACAAGCTTTCGGAGACCAACCGGGCCATCAACCTCACCCGCTGCCTGCAAGAGCAACTGGCCGAGTGGTCCCGCCGCGCCGAGAAGCCGGGCCAGGGCGACCCGGAAGGGTCGAGTCCCCTCTCCGATAAGGCCAAGTCCCTGAGGGATCAACTGGATTCCATCGAAAAAGCCTTGATCCAGACCAAGGACAAGACCCCCTTCGACCGGCTGCGCCACCCCAACCGCCTGAACGCCAAGCTGGGGGGCCTGGTGGCCGTGGTCGGCATTGCCGACGCCGCCCCGCCCAGGCAGGCCTACGAGGTCTTCGATGAGATCTGCGCCCAGATCGACGTTGAGATCGCCCGGCTGCGGGAGCTGTGCCAAGGCGAGGCGGCCTCCTTCAACCAACTGGCCCGCGAGGCGGGATTTGTTCCTCTGGAACTCGAGTAGCAATCCGGGTCGGAAGGAGGCTTCAGGAAGAAACCGTTGGCGGGTTGATCCCCTGTCGGGGCAGGAAGGGATGGGCGGCCACCTGGCCCTGGAAGGATTGGGCCCAGCGCCCGGGAATGGCCAGACCGCAGCTTGGACAGTCCCCCTGGGGAGTCAGGTGGTACCCCATAATCAGGTAGCCGAAGCGCTCGATCAGCAGGGCTTGGCAATCCGGGCAGCGGGTGTTCTCCAGGTCCCCCACCCGGCCCGGCCGGTTGCCGGCATAGACGTAGCGCAATCCCTCCTGCCGGCCGATCTCGGCCGCCGCCGTCAGCATCTCGGCGCTGGTATTGTCGGGATCGGTCATCTTGTAGTCCTGGTGAAAGGCGGTCACGTGCCAGGGAATGTCGGGAGACACGCCCGCCAGGAAGGCCGCCAGCCGCCGGACTTCATCTTCTGAATCGTTGAATCCCGGAATCAGCAGCGTCACGATCTCGAGCCAGAACCCTTGTCGGAACAGGCTGCGAATGGTCTCCAGGATCGGCTGCAGCCGTCCCCCCAATCTGCGGTACTGGCGATCGCGGAAACTCTTCAGATCCACCTTGTAGAGGTCCACCCAGGGGTTGAGGTATTCCAGCACCTCCGGAGTGCCGTTGCCGTTGGAGACGAACCCGGTGACCAGGCCCTCCTTGCGGGCCTCCCGGAACACCGCCACCGCCCACTCGCTGGTGATCAGCGGCTCGTTGTAGGTGCTCACGATCACCCGCGCCCGCTGCCTCACCGCCGCCCGGGCCAAGGCCTGGGGGGTGGTCCTGCGAGCGGGCGCCACTGCCGCCGGGTCTCGCAAGGCCTGGGAGGTCACCCAGTTCTGACAGTAGGCGCAGTGCAGGTCGCAGCCCAGCATGCCGAAGCTGTAGGCCAGCGCTCCGGGGTAGGCATGAAAGAAGGGCTTCTTTTCGATGGGGTCGCACTGCACCCCTCCGGTGTAGCCCCAGGGAACCATCAACTTGCCGCCCCGGTTGAAGCGAACCCGGCAGACGCCCGGGCGGCCCTCGGGAATGGGACAACAGTGCCCGCAGGCGGTGCAGCGGATGCGTTTCTCATCCAGCCGCTCCCAGAGCTCGCCCTCCCTCACCTTCTGCTTCAGGATGTTTTCCAATCGTGACATCAGGAGTATGGACGATATTCCAAAAGAGTCGAGCGGCCTGCGATATCGACAATGCGCACGAGCAGCGCGGTTCCGTCGGCATCGGTTAACCGCAGGTCTTCACCGGGGATGAAGTAGACCGGTTGCTGCTCGCCCTCGTTGATGGCAACGTTGGACGCGTAGAGATAGGTTCGGTCATGGGTGTCGCGTATGGGATTGAGCCTGCCCTTGAGGCCTGGAAGGCATCCCGTCGCCTCGGGAAAGATGACACTGCCACCGTCCTGCAGTTCCTTGACTTCTATCGTGAGCGCTCGACTGCTGGGGACCCAATCACGTTCCAGGTGTGCAGCGTAGCCGGGAGCGGCAGCGAACACCCTCATGGGGAGATGCGTCGTGTGCAGGTCGACGGCCGCCTCCCCGGACTCGTCCGTGGTCGCGCGCTTCCAGGTATTGTTCGAAAAAAGAGCCAACAGGTCGGCGCCAGGCAAGGGTTGGCCGCCGGACCGCACGGTGATGACAGTCCGGGCAGGGCTCCGCTCCTGCACTGCCGCAGGGATGATCAGGCAGACTTCCGAAGCATCGATCAGGCGATATTCCGGCAGTTTGCCGCTGAGTTGCTTGGTTTCGCGCAGGATAATGGGAACTCCGTCTCCGCGCCGCTCCATGAAATACTGCCTGTCCTCCGAGCCTTGGACGCCCCCGACGTGCATTCGTCCCAGCACCGAGGTCAAGGCCTGGTTGCGAGTTGCTTGCCGCGTTGCCATGCTGTCGACGGTCAAGTTGTTTGGCAGCGAGCCAGGCGACTGAATTTCCAGGCGGTCTTCGAACATGGAGAGGCGAATCTTGCTGGCATGCATCGAATAGTCGCGATGCGCCACGGCATTGACGATGGCCTCGAACAGTGCCTTGTCGCTGTACTGGGGCAGGTCCACGCGGGCCGGCTCCTTGCGTGCAGCAACGTGCATGTTCCTTATGGCGAAGGCCACTGCGGAGGCGATCTGGCGGTCTAGCGGGCCGGTGATCTCCTGTGCATCGATCTGGCCGGAAGCTCGATCCTTTCCCCGGTATCGGGTCGCCGTGATACACGCGTTGGGGAGGTGCTGCTCGGGATTTCGGGTGCACAACAACACGCCGGCTACCGTCGAGCGCGGAATTCCCGCCTGGTCGGGCGCCAGGAGCGCCAGCTTCCCGAGCGCCGACTCGGGATGTACCGCACCTTCGGCCGTTAACAGCGGCTTCCAGAGCGATTCGTCCAGAGTTCTGAATCCGGTACTTGGGAGGGGTTGCTCGTCGAACGAGCGGAAACGCGCCTGTCCTCTTCGTTGGGCCAAGCGAAGCTGCTCGTCGCTGTTCATCTTTCGCTTTGTGCCACCCACCCGAACATAGCTTCCCCCTGGGCTTTCGTACAGCGATTCGCCGGCCGGCACTTCAACCAGTAGCAACCGCTTGCCATCGAGGTGCCTGTGATGGGTGCGGATGCGAACGGCTGGTTTGATGGCGTCAGAACTCACCTCGACCAGAACAGAATCCAATTCGACAATCTGCTCACGAGACATGCCCTGCACCTCGCCTGCGTCTGTGACGCCGCAGAGCAGCATACCGCCATCCGCATTGGCGAAGGCTGCGATCTCATCCGCCAAATCGTCCCGCCTCGGATTCCTTGGGTAGTTGCCGGCGAATTCGACTTGCTTGAATTCCCAACGGCTGTCCTCGCCGAGGCTGAGTTGAACCCTGATTTCTGCTTCGCTATAGGTCATTGGTCGCCTCTAAACCCAAGTGCCTCCAAAACCGGAAGTCGAGGATGTTTTTCCGGCTATTCAACAACGTCCTATACTCGTCCCCCCGGTTTCTTTGTCCCTGGGAACAAACGACTGCACCCATTTTGTCACCTGCCAAGTTCGTTCGCATTCAAGAAGGCGTCTACCGTGTTGAAAGCATTCAGAAAGAGCGGGCTTCCGGAAAATGATAACGGACTCACCGGCCCAATGGTCATGAAGGAGTATTGTCGGCTCCTGGGATCGAAAGCTGAGTGTGGATCGCGAAACAATTGATACAAGTCGAGTGCCGTACCAGAGGAGCCCACAAGCTGCCGAAGCGACTGGAACTCTTGTCCGAGTCCAAGTCCGAAGCCGAAGAAGAAGATACGGAGCTGCTGGAGGATCTCCGGGTGCAGGCTCGAGAGCGTCTGGCTGATGAAGAGCCAGCCCAGTCCATACTTTCGCGTCGTCCGGGCCGCGTCGATCAACACTGAGCGCACGCCGCGTGCCGCATCGTCGTCCCGCGATAGATCACGAGGCCCCGGGGCCAAGCGGTGGGCTTCGTCGATGACGACCAGGGCGTTGAGACTCTCTCCTTCCCGGTACATATCTTCAGCAATGTGGGTGACACCTTCCAGAAGACGTTTGATGACCAGCGACTGAATCGTGTCATTCCAAAGTAGCCCTTGTGCTTGCTCCTTGGAAACATCGACGACAAGAACGGGCCGATTGGTATGTTCTTTGAATTTCAGCAACCACCTGAGGGCATCCTCCACTTTGCGGCGTCCAGCTTCGCGGTCCTCTTGAAACAGCCGCGCTACAGGCAACCAGATGCCTTGATAAATTTCATCCGGATTAGCTTCGTTTACAGCATCTCTGAAACGTTCCGCGGCAGCTCCCTCCCGCGCATAAATCTTGTTACGAAGCTTATCCTGTGTAAGAAGTTTCCATGCCTTCTTGAAAACATCTGATTCATGCAGCGTGGCAAGCTTGATTCCCGATGTTTTTCGCATTGCTTCAGTGAACTGATCACATGCAGTTTCGACTTTGTCTTGAGTCATTACCTGAAGTTCTCGAAAGAACTTCGACTCCGCGAGGATCTGTCGGAACAAGTCCCATCGATCAAGAACGAGTTTTCGAACAGTTAGAACGTGTGCTTTCTTGCCCTGAGACCGGATGAGATCCTTTAAGGGAAGTCGAAACTCGCCGCTTGGTGCGTTCGATTTCATATCTTTTGCAAACTCTCCCTGTGGATCAATCACTAGGAGAGCCATCTTGGTATATCGGGCATAGGCCAAAAGGATCATCTTGGCCAGAACCGACTTGCCCGAGCCAGTCTTGCCGAAGATACCGAGGTGATAGGCTTCGCCGGCGCCGTCCGGTCCCTTGTCGAAGTGTTTAAACCAGAGCGGCAGCTTCGGCTTGGAGCCGTACACGTGTCCAAGATAAAAGATCTGCTCCCGATACGGACGGAGCAGTTCATCGAGCACCGGATCCGTCACGAGATGGATTCGGGTTCCAGTTGACGGCACGGTTCCAAGGATGCTCGGTTCGTAGCCCGCTGAACCTCCTTCTTGGAAGACCGCGCTGATAATCATCTGGCCGAGGTGGGTATCTTGACGCTCACTCACGGCGTCGACCCGGCCGCGCTGTCGGATAAGGCTGCGCATGGTGGGGTCTTCGTGCCAGATATTGCGGAGTTGAATTTCTGTAATCTGACCGAGCGCATAGTGTGGACTCGTGTCCTGCAAGAAGCGGAAGAGCGCGAGTTCCCCGACCAGCTTGCGGGTGACGGCGGAACCGAGAATGTCGAGTGCAAGCTGGGCAGTAGACGAAGGTGAGCCGACGACACCCAACCGCTCAGTCTGATCGATGAGCCTGTCTAGATTCGTTGCTGAATCGTCAGTCATTGTCATCTCCCGATCTCGCTGCGATAACCGTGCATTGCGAAGAACACCTCGCCGATGTCCCCTTCGTACTGCTCCGAAATTCGTTGAGTCGTCACCTGCCTGAAAGCAGGAATCGCTCGTGCGAGTGCCTTTACGGTGCGATCGGCAAGGTAGATCGGATAGGGCTCCAGCATCGATGGGGTAGCCGTCTGGTGCTTGATGCCATGTACCACCGTCGCCAAGCGGTGAGCATTTGAGGCAACGCTAGCGGAAACTTCGATCCTAAGTGCAGGTAGCCAGTCCTGGGGCTTGTAGTAGAAGACTCGAAGGTCCCCGAGTGCCGAGACAATCTCAGACGCCAGCTCGGCAGCCTGGCGCTTCGACTTGTCGGGCAGTCGCTGCGTATTCAGGTGCCAAGTGGTATTCCCCTCGCTGTCCCGTGGGTGTTCCAGTAGTCGTGGTTTTGTCAATTCGCCGGGGTTCAGAAGCATGGTGAGCATCCCACGGTCGTCTTAGTTCTCGGGCCAACCCAATTCACTGCCGATTTCCCGCCGGGTCGAATACTTCGGAAGCGCCACGAAGTGCTTATCCGAACGTTCCGATTGTAAGGTGGTCCGGTAGGCTTCGAGGTAGGTCGAACAGTTATCGAGGAACTTCTTGGCGCAGCGTAGCTGGGTAGTTTCAGGGGCTTTGTTGAGCGCCTGATTGAAATAAATGATTGGCAGGGTGAACGTACCGTCCAGCATCAATAGGTCATGCGGGGCAGCCGTCACCAAGTGCAACTCTTCTCCCAGCATTACCGCGCGAAGGACGGTGGCTGTGTCTTCGACGTGGGGCTCGGCGGCAACGAAGCTCCGATGACGGGGAAGCTCCCAGTGTCGCTTTTCAGAAGGGGGAGTGAGTCCCTCGACTGCAACCGCTGCTGCGGCAGCGAGATCCGTCGTCAGAAGTCGCTCAATCGCATACGAACCGTCCGCACCGCACGTCGTTGGCAGAGGCGGGTAACCCAGCGAGGATTCGGCTACTACCAAGCCGGAGTTCGCAAGCTCGGCACGAAGTGTTTCACGATCCTTCCTGACCTCTTTGAAAGAGGTCAGAAGATCCTGTGCGACGGCGGAGGTCTGACCCAGGACCTCGTCAACCAGTGCTGCAGGGAGATCGGCGAATGGAGTTTGATCGTGAGTCAAAGGCCTCTGAGTCACTCCGACCTCCAGAGCCGGTAATCCTTAGAATCGAAGCCCAAGTAGCTCTTGTCACGTTCCGCTCGCGGCAGGAGCCATCGGTCCCGGAACCATCTGAAAACGTCTTCCTCGGTAAGGTCACGGTATTGGAGTCGTTGGTCGTCACCGCAAAGAAAGGCTGCGGTGTTGGAGGCCAGCGGTGCCAAGAATATTTCGCGCTTTACACCGTGATATAGAAACTCCTTCGGGAGACCTAGCAGTGGCAACGTCTTTCTCACAAGCTCCCGTCGATTTCGGAAACCCTTACCCCACAGCGTATGCTTAGCCGTTGCATTGCAATGTTTGAGCGCAAACTGACGTAGGTCGCCAAAAAAACCATTGCTGAAGTGAAAATCCCCCGAACCGCGTGTGAAGCCCGCACTTTGAAAGACAAGATCATCCTTGTATCGGAGTCGGTTGTACAAGGATGATCGACCAAGTGCAGAGGTTGTGGTCAGTAGGGCAAGGCGACCGTCCAATGGCTTGCGGCCGATATATGAAGGCCGGCCGCCATATTTGCGTCGAAACGCCTCCCGGACGGTTCGGCTAGTCGCCAACAGAGCGACGAGCTTACCGCAAAGAAGATGGGAATAGGGCGGTATGGCTCCCAGCACAAAGAGGTCCATGACGCACTGTAGCCGATTCTTCTTGGCTTTGTGACTCCATCCTATCCATCGGTCGCGGGGGCCAAGGCCGAAGATGGGGTCTCCCAATCCGAAGATGCCGATCAATTTGCCATTCGATTCGTCATAGACTACGAATCTCAAGCGTCTACCGTAGCCGGCGGACACCGGGATGCTCCAGTGCAGGCGTGCGTACCGGAACAGCAGTTCGTCCTCGGAGCCTGGCTGTACCAAGACGAGTCGGGGGCGTATTCTGTCGGGAATGACGTCTTCTCCAGACGCGATATACGAAAGCAGCCGGTCTTCGCACCGTTCGAGCCCACGTCGGCTGCGACTCACGTTGTGCTTGACGGCTTCCCGATGAAGCACCCTGAGCTTGCTCTTATCCTTGATATCTGGGGGGACAAGAACGCCCGATCGGAACCGGAATCCTTGTTTGCGCAAAGAGTGGGTAATACGGCTCCGCAGTCCTGAAGCGGACAGGCATGAGTTCGGTCGGTCGGCCAATGTTACTACCCGGTTTGTGGGCTGGCCGTCCATCATTCGTAACCCTCGGAGTCAGCCGTGCTTTCTCCCAGGGGAGCCGGCCGGCGCGGGCGTCGTTCGGCGGCGGGCTTGGCCGGCTGCGGGCGAGCTTTCGGCTTCGGGGCGGCAGGAGTCACCCTTGTCGGAGCTGGAGGCTCTACCTCGCCGGACTGCAAGCCCTTTTCCTGCAGCACTTCGCGGATCATGGCCTTGATCTCGCCGGGATCGGCGCCGGCCGAGCGGGTGGCGAAGGCCTTGCTGGCCTCGCCGAAGTAGAGTGAGCGGTGGGGGAAGGGAATCTCGATGCCCAGCTCGTCGAACCTCTTCTTGATGCGGCGATTCATCTCCCGGCCCACCATCCACTGCTTGATGGGCGCGGTCCTGATGCGGGCCTTGATCATGACGGCCGAGTCGGCAAACTCATCCACCCCCATCACTTCCAGCGGGGCCAGAATGAACGATCGATAGGTTTCCTCCTGCATCATTTCGTCGGCCAGCTCCTTGACCACCGCCGAGACATGGTCGGTATCCTCCTTGTAGGCCACGCCGATGTTAAAGACGTAGTAGGAGTATTCTTGCGTCATGTTGGACAAGGTGTTGATGGTGCCGTTGGGAAAGATGTGAACGGTGCCGTCCAGGCTTCGCAGCACGGTGGTCCTCAGGTTGATCTGCTCCACCAGGCCCCCGGTGCCGTTGATGATGGCCACGTCGTTGACCCGGACCTGGTTCTCGAGCAGCATGAACAGTCCCGAAATCACGTCCCGCACCAGGTTTTGAGCCCCGAAGCCGACGGCCAGCCCCGCCACCCCGGCGCCAGCCAGCAACGGCCCCACGTTGAAGCCGGCTTCCTCCAGCGCCATCATGAGAACCACCACCCAGATCGACACCACTACCGTCTTGCGGAAAATGCCCCCCAGCGTGGCCGCCCGTTTGTCCAGTTCGAGATCGGGCTCGTGCCGGCGGGCCTGCATGACTTTGACCAGCCGCATGCGCACCCTGGGGATGTAGCGATGAATCATGCGAGAGGCGATCCAGGCCATCAGAAACAGGCCGGCGATTTTGGCGCCTGCACCCGCATAGCGAGTCGCGAACTCGCCGATTTGAGTCCAATCGATCAAAGGAGCACCTCCTCGGTTCCCGGGCGCCGGTGGAAGCGGCCCCCGCCAATGGCTCCACCGGCCATCGGGACCCTGCTCGAGCGGGTCGGCGCCGACAGCCGCGAGCGGTCCGGGCGCCCTGGATTCCGGTTACGGGTCACGTTTCGCTGCCGTCAATGTCCGTCAGCTCGTTGTCCAGCACGGCCAGTACTTCTTCGGCATCCGCGGCCTGGTCTTCGGGGACGTGGATTCTGGCTCCGAAGCCGTGGTGGTTCAGGCCCCCTCTGAAGGGACCCAGCGGCAACAACGTCGAGGCTTCCTCGCCCTGCACGGTAAAGTCGAAGCCGGCATCCTGCAGCACCGACTTGACCACCATCAGAAGAGCGACGTCGGTGGTCTCGAATACCATCACCCATTGCCGGGGTTCGGACTCTTGGTCGGTAGTCATCGGAAAATTCACCCGGGGATCGGAAGGTCGCTGGCCGCTTCCTGCCCTTATGCTAGAATGAACCCCTGCTTAGGTGCAAATAGACCCGAGTCCGACCAAAATTTCGGGGACCTGGTTTGAATCCGAGAGCCCTTCCCATCCTTGTCTTCATTTTGTCCGGCGCCCCGGTCCAGGGACTGTCGGCCGAGGCCCCGCTGCCTGAAAAAGCGCGGTCTGTCCTGCAGCAGCATTGCCTGACCTGCCACGGGGAGACGCGCATCTCGGGCCTGGATCTCCGCCAGCGGGAGACTCTGCTGAAGGGCGGCGACAGCGGTCCCGCAATTGTTCCCGGGCATCCGGAAGAGAGCCTGCTCTACCGGGCCGTTCTCCAGACTGGAGAGTTGAAGATGCCGGTGGGCGGCGCTCTCTCGGCGGAGGAAGTGGAGGTCCTGAGAGAATGGATCCAGGCGGGCGCTCACTGGGAAGAAAACCCTCACGGTTCCAACGGTATTTCCACCTGGTGGTCGTTTCAGGCCCTGGGCGACCCCGAGGCGCCCGAAGTGCGCGATCCGGGCTGGGTTCGGACGCCGGTGGATGCCTTCGTGCTGCGCAAACTGGAGGAAAAGGGCCTGGATCCGGCTCCCCGCGCCGGCAAGCTGACGCTGCTCCGCCGGGCCAAGTTCGACCTGCACGGCCTGCCGCCCACGGAGGAGGAAATCGAGCAGTTTCTCGGCGACAAGGCTCCCGGGGCCTTTGCCCGCCTGGTGGACCGCCTGCTGGCCTCGCCCCGCTACGGGGAACGCTGGGGCCGCCACTGGCTGGACGTCGCCCGCTATGCCGATTCCAGCGGCCTGGACGAAGACATCACCATGCCCTATGCCTGGCGCTACCGGGACTATGTGGTCGACAGCTTCAATCGGGACCTTCCCTACGATCGCTTCGTGAAGGACCAGATCGCCGGCGACCTCTATCCCTCCGGCCGGCCGGGGCATCCCAACGTTCGGGCCCTGCTGGGGACCGGGTTTCTGGCGATCGGCCCCCGCGCCATCGCCCAGCAGGACAAGACCAAGATGGTCTACGACCTGGTGGACGAGCAGATCGACACCCTCTCCAAGGCCTTTCTGGGACTGACCATCGCCTGCGCTCGCTGCCACGACCACAAGTTCGACCCGATTTCGACCAAGGACTACTACTCCCTGGCTTCCATCTTCGCCAGCACCCGCAGCTTCGGCGTCCTCATACCGCCCGACAAGAAGCCGCCCTTCGTGTCCAAGTTCTACTTCGAGCCGCTGGTTCCCAAGGAGGTCCATCAGCGCTACCAGAGCCATCAGGACAAGATCAAGGGGCGGGAGTCGCTGATCGAGTCGCTGGTGCTGACAGGAGTCGCCGGGAATCTCGAAGAAAAGCTCTATCCCCTGCTGGCCGAATACATGCTGGCGGCCCGGCGTGTTTACCTGCAAGGCGAGTCCCTGAAGCAGGTGGCGGACGCGGGGGATCTGGACCCGAAGCTGCTGCAGCGCTGGATCGAATACCTCCAACCGGGCAACGCCTTTCGTCCCTACCTGGAGAAGTGGCACCGGGCCGAGTCCTCCGAGCTCGCCAGGGTGGCTGGGGAATACCAGGATCTGTTCGACAGGTTGTCCGGAGAGTGGCACCAGCGCCTGCGGCAATGGAATCAGAAGGTGGAACAGGCGGTCCGGGAGGGCAAGGCTCCCCGCAAGAAACCGCACTTCTTTGACGAGTTCATCACCGTGGAGGGTCGCTTTTTCAACTCGGTGATCAGTCCTCCTCCCAAGGCCGAGGGGACCAAGGCGGACAGCGGCCCCTTCGGGATTCAGGAAGAGGAAAGGGAAGAGCTGCTGCCCAAGGAGACCCGGGACCGCATCGCCGAACTGAGAAAAGAGGTCGAGCGTCTGGAGGAGTCCTCGCCTCCCGAGCCGCCCCTGGCGTCCGCCGTGGCCGAGGGGGAACCCGTCGATCAGAAGGTGTTCGTCCGCGGCAGCTACCAGACTCCGGGTGAGCCGGTGGCCAAGCAGTTCCCGGTGGTGCTGGCCGGAAGCCGGCAGGCGCCCATCACTCAGGGCAGCGGGCGCAGGGAGCTGGCCGAATGGCTGACCCGAGCAGACCATCCCCTGACCAGCCGGGTGATGGTCAACCGCATCTGGCAGTGGCACTTCGGCGAGGGCCTGGTGCGCACTCCCAACAACTACGGCACCACCGGCGAGAGACCCACCCATCCGCGGTTGATGGATTACCTGGCGCGCCGATTGGTCGAGAGCGGATGGTCCCTCAAGGCCATGCACCGGTTGCTGCTGCTGTCCAGCACCTGGCAGCAGAGCAGCCAGGCCTCCCCCGGGACCAGGGAGTCGGACCTGGACAATCGGCTATGGTCCCGAGCGCGCCGCCGCCGGCTCTCGGTGGAAGAAATGCGGGATTCCTTCCTGGCGCTGGACGGTTCCCTGGACCTGACCCTGGGCGGCACGCTGGCCTCCCGGAAGATGGACTATGCCCAGAAGGGTCCGGAACAGGCCTTTCATCCCAACGAAACCCGCCGGCGCAGCCTCTACGTTCCGGTCATCCGCAACAAGATTCCCGGCGTGATGAAGCTGTTCGACTTCGCCAACAGCTCCTCGAGCTCGGCAAGGAGGACCGAGAGCAACGTCGCCACCCAGGCGCTCTACATGATGAACAGCGAGAACGTGGCCGATCGCTCGCGCTCCCTGGCCAAGCATTTGACGGCGGCCGATGAGGAGGACTCCGGGCGTGTCCGCAGAGCCTATCTCATCACCCTGACCCGGCAGCCCACGCCCCGGGAGGTGGAGGAGTCCCTCGCCTACTTGCGGAACTATCCGGCCGGTTCGGGGAAGGACGGCGACTCCCGCCTGGACGCCTGGCAGAGCCTCTGCCGGATTCTGATGACCTCCAACGAGTTCAACTTTGTCAACTGAGGGAACCATGAATCTGCCATCCCGACCCATTTCGCGGCGGGCGATGCTGCGCCGAACGGCCTGCGGATTCGGAGCCCTGGGACTGCAGGCTCTGCTGGCTCAGGACTCGGGCCTGCTGGCCGGCTCCGCGCCTCACAATCCGCTCGCTCCCAGGCTTCCCCACTTCAGTCCCCGGGCCAAGCGGGTCATCTTCGTGTTCATGCACGGCGGCCCTTCCCAGGTCGACACCTTCGACCCCAAGCCCCGGCTGGAGAAGGACCACGGCAAGCCCATCCCCTTCAAGCTGTCGCTCCAGTTCTCTACCGAGGACCTGGGCGGACTGATGAAGTCGCCCTTCGCCTTCCGCTGCTATGGTGAGAGCGGCATTCCGGTCAGCGATCTCTTTCGAC
The DNA here is from genome assembly GCA_022821775.1 of Acidobacteriota bacterium. GTDB lineage: Bacteria > Acidobacteriota > Terriglobia > Versatilivoradales > Versatilivoraceae > Versatilivorator. Next base: position 23,864 of record JAJECY010000247.1, on the reverse strand, counting down.
AGGTGGGAGCCCACGCCGACGAGCTCTGCGTGATTCGCTCCATGGTGGGCGAGGGCGTGGACCATGGGGCAGCCCTGCTCCAGCTCAACACCGGAACGCTCAACTTCACCCTGCCCAGCATGGGTTCCTGGATCTTCTACGGCCTGGGAACCGAGAACCAGAACCTGCCCGGTTACATTGAAATCAAGCCCTCCTACTACCACGGCGGGGCCAGGAACTGGCATTCCGGCTTTCTGCCGGGCGCCTATCAGGGGACTCCCATCGGCAACGACACCGTCAAGGTGCCGGACATCCAGGACAACCCCATCGAGCACCTGACCAGCGGCAACCTGACCTCGGAGCAGCAGCGCTACGAGCTGGAGATGCTGCAGAAGATCAACCGGCGCAACGCCCTGGACAACGAATACGATCCCAAGCTGGAGGCTCGCATTCAATCGTTCGAGCTGGCCTTCCGCATGCAGATGGACGCCCCGGAGATCCTGGATATCAAGGGGGAAACGGAAGCCACCCGCAAGCTCTACGGTCTGGACGACAAGCGCACCCATGACTACGGCTGGCAGTTGCTGCTGGCCCGCAGACTGGTGGAGAAAGGTGTTCGGGTGGTGCGCTGCTGGCACAGCTACAAGTGGGACCAGCATAGCGACCTGGCTCGGCTGCACGCCCAGAACGCCCGCGAGGTGGACACGCCCATCGCCGGACTGTTGACCGACCTCAAGGCCCGCGGGCTGTTGCAGGATACGCTGGTGGTGTGGGGAGGCGAGTTCGGACGCACGCCCTTTGCCCAGCACGACGGCCGCGACCACAACCCCTACGGATACACCATGTGGATGGCCGGCGGCGGGGTCAAGCCGGGATCCATCTACGGGGCCACCGACGAATTCGGCTACCACGCCGTGGAGGACCGCATGCACATCCACGACCTGCATGCCACCATCCTCCACCTGCTCGGCCTGGATCACGAAGCCCTGACCTACCGCCACGGCGGCCGCGACTTCCGCCTGACCGATGTCCACGGCGTGGTCGCCCAAAAAGTCATGGCGTGAGCCGCCGGGCCGGCCGAACCCGACCCCGGCTTGCCTCTTTCCCCGCCGGGCGATCCCCCACGCAGGTCATGACCGAAAGAGAGATCCTGATCAAGGCCGTCGATCGGGCGGTGGCCCAGGGGTGGCTGGGCATTCGGGACATGGGCTACCGCTACGACGGGGTGATCCTCCACCAGGGAACGGTCCGGGTCAACGCCTCCCGGCTGGACAGAAAGAGCTGGCTGTTCAACCACCCCGACCGGATTCTGCTTTCCGAAGAGTTCGCCGAAGCCTTTTTCGGCAGCGACCCCCACCACTGGGTGGCCCTGGTCCACTGCTCGCGGTGCCGGGTGGAGTTCGAGTCCACCGACACCGAGTGCTGCTGGCAGTACCACCTGGATCAACTGCTGCTGTCGCCTCAACCCCTGAAGTATCTGGAAGCGTTTCTCTGAAGCTCTTTTCTATCCAACGGATTCCTGCTGGACCTCCGATTGGCGGGACTTGTCCTGAAGGTCGTAGAGGGAGACGAACTTTCCCGGATAGGTGGGGATGGGAAACTCGTCCATGGTGAAACGGGCCACGCTGCGGTGGCGCCCCCGGACCAGGCGGACAAAGACCTCGCTGGTGGCCGTGTTCTCGCCGTCGTAAATGCGGAAGGCGTCGGCGGCCCGGTAGCTGAGTATGAGGGTTCGCCGCTGGTGGGAGGAGGTGTTGGGGGCCGAGGCATGGGGGGCCATGCAGTGCATGAAGATGGCGGTTCCGGCTCCGCCCTCCACGGGCACCGCCCCGGAGCCGTCCACGGGTTCGGTAACCCGCCCCTGGAAGAGGCCGTCCCGGGTGTGGCTCAGCAAGGGACCGGTGTGCCGGCCCGGGATGATCTTCAGGCAGCCGTTGCTTTGGCTGGCGTCGTCCAGATAGAAAAGGACCGCCAGCGAGTCCCGGTTGGTCAGAGGATAGTACGACAGGTCCTGGTGCCACTCCACCACCGAGCCCACGTCGGCGGGCTTCATGTTGATCTTGCTGTACTGGATCAGCAGATCGGGCCCCAGAAGCTGCTCCACGCAGTCCAGCAGCCTGTCCGAATGCGAAAGGCGGCCGAATTCCGGAAAGTGGTGGCAGGGCTGGTAGATCCGCCTCACGCGGGTTCCCTCAGGGGTCTGGGCGGGTTCCATTTCCATCAGGGTGCTGTCGTGGCTCGCCAGGGTGTTCCCGGCGCAGATTCCGTCGATTTCTTCTCGAAATCGGTCGACCTCCCCTTCCGGCAGGAACCCGTTGCAGACGGTAAAGCCGTAGGTGTGGTATTGGCGGACCTGCTCTGGGCTCAGCATGTTTTCCTCCGTTTCCAATGAGTCAGGCTACAGGCAATCCCCCTGGAGGGCAAGCAGGATCCGTAGCTTGGGTCGCCGCCGCACCCTCAACGGGTCTCTTCCCTATGAGCCCCTTCCCGCTTCCTAACCAGGCGCAGTTGCCGGTAGATCCGCCTGGCCTTGGTAGCGGGGAGCTCTCCTGCAATCCTGTCCAATCCTTGAAGGATGCCGGGCTTTCGATTAGACTGCCGTGGCGGCCGGAGATCCGGTGAGCGAAGGTCGAGGGGACAAGTCACGGACCCACCTGAAGCGAGCGGAGGTTGAGCCATGGGGCACAAGTACTCGGTGATTCTATGCACACTGGCGTCCACCGGCGGCAATGTCTGGGAGAAGCCCCGGGAGGTGCTGGAAGCGGTGGCCGAAGCCGGCTATGACGGGGTGGACCTGGATGCCGAGCCGGACCGCATCGATGCCGGCCTGTTCAACGAGGTAAAGGAACTGGCCTTCTCGCTGGGCCTGAAAGTTCCGGCCCTGATCGGCGCCTGGGCGCCCTGGCACGCTGGGGAGGTCCGGGACCTGGCCTCCACCGACGAATCGGAGCGGCGTCACGGGGTGGACTATGCCAAGAAGAGCGTGGACCTGGCGGCCACCTTCGAGGAGCCTCCCGTCTTCGAGATCGTGGCCTCGCCGGCCCAGTCCGAATACCCGGTAACCAAGACGCCGATCCACCTGCTGCGGGCCAACTTCATCGAGTCCACCCGGGAGATCACCGAGTATGCGGCCGAGCGGAACGTCGATATCGCCATCGAGCCCATCAACCGCTTCGAAGGGTACGCCGGTTTCCTCAACAGCCTGGTTGAAGGCAAGGGGATCGTGGACGAGATCGACGCCCCCAACCTGGGAGTCCTGGCCGATTTCTTCCACGTGAACATGGAGGACGGTCCCTTGACCGACGCCCTGCGGGCGGCCGGCGACCGGCTCATGCACATCCACCTGGCCGACAACAACCGCCAGACGCCCGGGACCGGTCACATCGACTTTCTGGATGTGGTGCGGACCCTCAATGCCATGAACTTCTCGGGCTACATTTCACTCGACAGCGTTCCCTGCAAGCCCGACTGGAGGACCGCTCTCACCGGGACCATCGACTTCATGAAGCAGATGGAGAAATCGGCGGCCCTGCAGGAGAGAATCGCCAAGGCCGTCTGAGCTCGCTCGGCCCCCCGGCTGAAGATCCAGGAGACCCCATGTCCCCCAATTCGCGCCATTCGCCGGAAGTGCTCGGAGCCCTGCGGGCCTTCGATACGGCCACGGTTTCCAACGCCATCGAAAAGCTGGCCCTGCGGGACCGGGTCACCGGCTATGCCTCCAACCGGATCTCCTGCCAGTTTCCCCAGCTCGAACCCATGGTCGGCTACGCGGTCACGGCAACGGCCGACAGCACCACCCCGGGCGATCGCAGGCCGCCTCGGGTGGACGAGTTGCTGGAAACCCTGGAGGCCGCTCCCCGGCCCATCGTCCTGGTGATCCAGCACAATGGCCACGAACGCGAGCGCTGCTGTGTCATCGGCGACATGTTCTGCTGCGTTCTGGACAAGTTGGGCTGCGTCGGCATCGTCACCGACGTCAACGCACGGGACAAGAGCGGAATCGCCCGCAGGACCCCGGGATTCCAGGTCTTCAGCGCCGGTTGGGTGGCTTCCCACGGGTATCCGGCCTACCTCAGCTTCAACACCCCGGTGACCGTCGCCGGCCTGACCATCCACCCCGGCGACCTGCTGCACGGAGACGAGAGCGGCCTGATCACTATCCCGGAGGAGGCCGTCGATTCCCTGGCGGACGCGGCCCGTCAAGTGCAGAATGAGGAGGCGGAATTCTTCGACCTGGTGGAGAACCGCTTCAGCCTGGATGCATTGAAACGGCGCATGCGACCGGACAAACCCTGAGCCGGCCCACCCGCCGCAACCACAACCCACCTCTCATGAGTTCCGACTCTCCCATTAGAGACGCGCCGGCAAGGCCCTGGCCGATGCTGCTTGCCGTGGGGCCGGGAATCGTGCTGGCGGCCGGAGTGATCGGCTCGGGCGAGCTCATCAACACGCCGCTGCAAGCGGCCAGGTTCGGCTTCGTGCTGCTGTGGGCGGTGCTGCTGTCCTGCGTGATCAAGTACTTTCTCCAGGTCGAGGTGGGCCGCTATTGCCTGGTCCACAACCGGACCGTCTTCGAGGCCTTGAGCCCATTTCCCGGCCCCCGCTTGCGGCAGACCTCCTGGCTGGTGTGGGGCTTCATGCTGGGGTGGCTGCTGGCCCAGGTGGGCTCCTCCGGGCTGGTGGGAGCCATGGCGGGCCTGATGCACGGGCTCGTCCCGCTGTCGTCCGACTCCATCGGATCGGCTCGAATCTGGGCGGTGCTGGTGGTGGTCGCGGTCCAACTGCTGCTCTGGCGGGGTCTCTACGGGCGGCTGGAGAAGATGATGATCGGCCTGGCCCTGCTGCTGAGCGTGTCGGCGCTGGTGGGCCTGGTCATGCTTCAAGGGACCCCCTTCAGCGTGAGCGGAGCCGACTTGTGGTCAGGCCTGGGCTTTTCCCTGGGGGATACCGAGGTTCGCCTGGCGGCCTTCGCCGTCATCAGCCTCATCGGCGCCCTGGGGGTCTCCGGCGCGGAGCTGGTGGTCTACCCCTACTGGGTGCTGGAGAAGGGCTACGGCAGACACCTGGGGCCGAGGGATTCCAAGGGCTGGGTCGAACGGGCCCGGGGCTGGATCCGAATGCTCAAAGTGGATGCCGGCCTGGCCACCCTGCTGGCTACGGCAGTGACAGCCGCCTACTTCATTCTGGGGGCGGCCATTCTCTTTCCGCTCGGCATGACTCCGGCGGGCATCGGGGTGGTCGACCAGATCTCCTCCATCTTCACCGAGAGCTACGGCCCCTGGTCCAAGAGCATCTTCCTGGTCAGCGCGATGGCCACCCTGCTTTCCACCCTGCTGGCGGCCACGGCCGTCAACGGGCGGATCATTACCGACTTCCTGTGCAGCCTGGGATTGGTCGACCGAGGCAGGCCCCAGGCCGTGCGCAAGTCCCAGCAGGTGGTCCAGACCGCCTTTCTGGCGTCGGTGCTCAGCCTCTATCTGCTGATCCCGGCCCGGCCGGCCCTGATGGTGCTGGTCAGCCACTACATCATCGGCGTGGCCGGAACTCCCCTGGCCACCATTGCCATCTGCTGGCTGGCCTTCCGCACCGAGCGGCCTCTGAGAATGAGCCGTCCGGTGGCCGTGCTGCTGCTGGCCTCGGCCGGGGTGATCATCGGATGCGTGGTCTTTGGACTGGCCGTTCAGGCCGGCTTGATTCGGTAAGCCGCCGGGGCCTCGGCGCCGCTGTTGTATCAACCATGTCTTTCAAAGTGGAGCCTGAATGATCATTCGAACGGCGGAGGCTCTCCGTCAACTCACCTGCCGAATCCTGTCAGCCGCCGGCGCCGACCGGTCCAACGCCCAAGAGGTTGCCGAGCACCTGGTGCTGGCCAACCTCAGAGGAGTCGACACCCACGGCATCTGGCACATCCCCGGATACGTGAAAGCCATCCGGGCCGGACAGCTCGCCCCTGAGCAAAAGCCCGGGATTCTGGAAGAGAGCCACAACACGGCTCTGATCTCGGGCAACTGGACCTTCGGGCAGGTGGGGGCCCGGTTCGCTGTGGAGGCCGCCATCCGCAAGGCCAGCCGGGAACAGATGGCCTTGGTGGGCCTGGTCCAGGCCCACCACGTCGGACGCCTGGGGCACTACGCGGAAATGGCTGCCGCCGAGCGGATGATCTCCATGGTCTGGGTGGGGGGCTTGAGCGAGAACAAGCCCAGGGTGATGCCGTTCGGCGGCAGCCGCCCCTTGCTGCACACCAATCCCATCGCCCTGGGAATCCCCGCCGGAGAGGAGCCTCCCATGGTGGCTGATTTCGCCACTTCGGCTATCTCGGGGGTCAAGGTCGACAACGCCTACAGCCGGGGGGAATCGCTCCCTCCGGGTTGCATCGTGGACAAGGAAGGACGGCCGACCACCGATCCGGCCGACTTCTTCGAGGGGGGCGGCCACACCCCTTTCGGACAGCACAAGGGTTGGGCCGTCATGCTGGCGGCCGAGTTGCTGAGCCGCATCCTGCTGGGATCCGATTCCTTTGCCGACCCTCAGGTCTCCGACGAAGTCCTGCGCCACCAGGGAGACACCTTTCTGGTCTTTCGGGCCGACCTGTTCCAGCCCTACTCGACCTTTGCCCGGCGGTCCGACCGGATGCAGCAGCGGGTGCGGGCTGTACCCGCTGCGCCCGGGTTCGACCAGGTGCGGGTTCCCGGAGATCCGGAAGTTGAGACTCAGGCTCGACGGGAGCGGGAGGGGATCCCGATCGCGGAGGACGTCTGGCAGCGTATGGTGGAAACCGCGGAATCGCTGGGAATCAATGATTGTTGAAGACGGGAACGGTCCGAATGCACACCGCTCCCACACGACCCATGAGGAGCAAGGAATGATACGACCCCGACAGGCAGAAAGACCCTCTGCCGCCCGCTGCAGATTTCCGAACCTGTTGGCCTGGACCGCTGCCTGCGCGCTGCTGTGGACCTCCGGCTGCGGCATCCACCCCTCCCGGGGATGGCCAGGTTGGGGCGGACCCGGCGGGGACTTCAAGGTCCGGACAGCCGGTCTTTCGACCTCGTGGTCCTCCGAGGGGCCACCTCAGCTTTGGAGCCGCGAGGTGGGGGACGGCTATGCGGGGATCCTGGCTGACGGGAAACGACTCTACACCCTGTACCGGCAGGAAGAGGACGAAGTGGTGGTCGCCCTGGAGCCTGCAAGCGGCCGCACTCTATGGCAGCACCGCTATCCGGCGCCCATCATGAGGGAGCTGGACAACACCCACCGCAAGTATGGCGTCGGACCCCAGGCGACCCCCCTGCTGACCCGGGAAGGGCTGGTGACCATCGGCTGGAACGGCACCCTGCACTGCCTGAAGAAGGACACCGGGGAGGTTCTCTGGTCGTACGAGCTGGCCGGGGATTTCAGAAGCACCCCCTTGAGCCGAGGGTTTTCTTCCAGTCCCATTGCCTACAGAGACCTGGTCCTCTGCCTGGTGGGAGGGCCCGGTCACGGCCTGATGGCCTTCAACGCCGCGGACGGCCGGGTGGTCTGGACCCGGCACGACTTCAAGCGCTCCCATTCCTCGCCCATCCTGATCAACGTCGACGGACAGGATCAGTTTGTGGGCATGATGGAGGAGGAGGTGGTCGGGGTGGATCCCGAGACCGGAGACCTGCTCTGGAGCCACACCCACGGCCTGGCCGGAGGCCTGACGGTCAGCACCCCGGCCTGGGGAGCGGACAACCGCCTGTTCCTCTCCACGGCCTACAAGGGGGGGAGTCGTGCCCTCGAGCTCAGCCGCCGCAACGGCAAGACCTCGGTGGAGGAGCTGTGGTTCACCAAGCGGATGCGGGTGCACCACGGCAACGTCGTTCGCCTGGACGGGATGGCCTACGGCTTCAGCGGCGACTTCGGACCGGCCTTTCTCACCGCCATCCGGGTCTCCGACGGCGAAGTGGCCTGGCGCCATCGGGGATTCGCCAAGGGGACCCTGCTCTACGCCGACGGCAAGTTCATCATCCTGGATGAGGACGGCACCCTGGCCCTGGCCGTGCCCGGCAAAAAGGGAATCGAAATCCTGGCCCAGGCTCAGCCGCTGAAGTACAACTGCTGGACGGTGCCCTCCCTGGTTGGAGACACGCTCTACGTCCGCAGCAGAAAAAAGATCGTGGCCTTTGACCTAGGTGCGGAATGATGAAAATGGACTTGCCTTAAACGGAACTTCACGAGCAAAATAAGCGTAATGGATTGTAAAAAGGGAGCTTACGCAGAATCAACCTGTCTGGTTTATGGCGACACCTTTCTTGGGGTCGATTTTGAGCCTTCGGAACACCTTGTGGATAGGGGACGTTGTTGAATTACTGGAATAACTTGTAAAGAGCGCGTAGGAGACGTCATTGAATCAAAATCATTCAGCAGCGGTGGATCGAAGTTATTCCAGTAATTCAACAACGTCCCCAGCGCTCGACGACGAATTTTGCAAAAGGCTCAAGAACCTAACGCCCAATCCCCCTGGCTGTGCTTGTTCCTTGATTTGAAGGAGCTCCCACGATGGTCCGATTCCTGCTTGGAAAAAGCCTCGTTGCTGTCCTGTTGTCTCCCCTGTTCCTCTTGACGGCCGTAGCCTCGACCCCGGTATCGGAGCCGTGTCCGTCTGGACCAAACCTCGAGCCGGGCGATCCGCCGGACGAGATGGTGGTCCAGAGTATCGAGATCTGCGGGACCTTTGCCGGCGATCCCAAGCCTTTGAAGGAGCTTATCGGCTCGAAGATCGAGACCGGGCCCGGAGACAGGCTTGACCCCGGCACATTGAAGAAGGACTTTCGTGCGGTGTGGTCACTCGGTCGAATGGACTCGCTGCGTATCGGCCTGGCGCAGGGCAAACGCGGAATTATCGTCGTATTCGAGATTGAAGAGCGCGGTTAGCTGGCTGCTCCGCCCATACCCACTCCTCGCCTGCAATCCTCACTCCACATTTCCCGCTCGAAGCAGGGTGAACTGGATGCGCCGGTGGTTTTCATTCTGGCCCCGTTCGTGAAAGATGAAGTAGACCTCCCGGCCACGCGGGTTCGGCGGGCGGTGCACCCTGAGGGTGCCTCTCCAGTCGTAGCTCTCTTCCCGGTATTGCGGCTTTCCGGTTTTGCTGTAGCGCCGGTCGAAGTCACTGCGGATGGGTACGGCGGAGGACTGCAGGAATACGGTGCCCACCAGGGGAACCGCGCCCGGCGGGTCCGGGGCGTCGCCTTCCAGAACCTTACCCTCCACCCGGGCCAAGGCCTGCTCCCCCCGGGAAAACAGCAGCCAGGCCTTTTGCTCCAGCCGTACCTCCAGGTCCACTTTCCCCTTTGCCAGGCGTTGACCCTGCGGGGTCTGCAGCTCCAGCGGCAGGCGAAGGCTTCCCTTGTAGGTCGGCGTGGCCTCCTGAGCCGCGGCGCCCAGGGGAAAGATGAAGAGAAGGAAGACCAGCGTCAGCATCAGCATTGCGGCAGCCTCGGGAAGGGCAATATCCAAGAGCCCCTCCCTATCACATGAAGACATCGTCCGGGATCTCAGTCGGAAGGGGGAAAGAGGCCGTGGCGGCGGGAGCAACGGGTGGAAGGCGCCTGGTTGGACTTCGACCCGGTCCGGCGCCCGGTTCAGCCGGCCACCAGTTTGCCCGACAGGTCGTTCTGTCCGCCGACGTCGGTCAGGCGGCGGTTGCGGCCTTCGAAGAAGTAGGTCAGCTTCTCGTGGTCCAGACCCAGCAGTGAAAGGATGGTGGCATGCAGGTCGTGGACGTGCACCCGGTCCTCGACGGCCCGGAAGCCCAGCTCGTCGGTGGCACCGATGGCCTTGCCGCCGCGGATGCCGCCCCCGGCCATCCAGGTGGTGAAGCCGTAGGGGTTATGGTCCCGGCCCATCTTTCCCTGGTTGATGGGAGTGCGGCCGAACTCGCCTGTCCAGACCAGCAGGGTGCTGTCCAGCAGGCCCCGCTGCTTCAGGTCGGCGATCAGGCCGGCAATGGGCTGGTCGATCTTGGCGGCGCTGCCCACGTGGAGCTGATCGTTCTCGGTATGTCCGTCCCAGCCGCTCTTGTAGAGCTGAATGAAACGGACTCCCCGCTCCACCATCCGCCGCGCCAGCAGGCACATTCGCCCGAACTTGGCCGTGTTTTCGGAATTCAGGCCGTACATCTGCCGGACGTGCTCCGGTTCGCCGGAGATGTCGATCAGCTCGGGGGCTGCCGTCTGCATGCGAAAAGCCAGCTCGTAGTTGGTCAGGCGGGCGGCCAGGCGAGAGTCGTCCTGCCGCCGCTGGTCCAGGTGCCGCTGGTTCCAGCGGCCCACCTGGTCCAGGATCTTTCGCTGGTTGCCGGGATCGATGGGGGGCGTCAGGTTCCGCAGGGGATTCCCCTCGGTCCGCATGAAGGTGCCCTGGTAGGCTGCGGGAAGGAACCCGGCTCCATAGACCGCCTTGGTGGAGACGCCGGCTCCCTCCGACATGGCCACGTAGGCCGGCAGGTTCTCGGTCTCGCTGCCCAGGCCGTAGACCACCCAGGCTCCCACGCTGGGATGACCCAGCCGGACCGATCCCGTCAGCATGACGCTCATGGCGGGCCCGTGGATGAAGGAGTCGTGGTAGCAGGAGCGGATTACGGCCAAGTCGTCGGCGTGTTGACCCACCCGGCTGAAAAGGTCGGAGATCTCCAGGCCGGACTGCCCATATTTCCGGAAGGTCCGCCGGGATCCCAGCAGCTTCATGTCCTCGACCTTGACGAACTGCAGGTCCAGGTCCTTGGTGACGAAGCTGGGCGGGATGGGCTGACCGTCGAGCCGGCTGAGCAGGGGCTTGGGGTCGAAGCTGTCCATCTGGCTGGGGCCGCCCTTCATATACAGACAGATGACACTCTTGCCCTTGGCCGGGAAGTGCGGCGTCCGGCGGGCCAATGGATTGACGGTGGTGGGCGGCACCACGTTGGCCAGGGCGTGCTCGCGATTCAGCAGGTAGCCCAGGGCCAGGCCGCCGAAGCCGAATCCGGAGGTGGTGAGAAACTCCCTCCGGGACCTGGCGGTCATTTGCCGGTGGCAGCAGGTGTGATCCATTGAAATTGGCTCCTTGTACCCGAGATGGTACCAGCCCTAGGCCGGGTTTAACAAGGACTCTCAGTCCACGTAGGAAAACTCGCTCAAATTGAAGACCGCCAGGCACAACTGGGTGAGAGCCCGGGCGCGGGCCTGGCCCTTCTCGGCCAGCGAGTCGGGCTTCCCGGCTCCGACCTCCGATTCCGTCAGCGACTCCAGCAGGGTCCCGGCCTCTTCCTGCTCCTTGGCGGTGGGTTCCCGCCCCAGGGCAACGCGCCAGGCCTGGCGGATCCAGCCGGACGGATTGTCTCCGACCTCGCGGACCAAGCGGTCCGCAAAGGCCCGGGCCTGGCCGAAGACCATCTTGTCGTTCAGAAAAAAGAGGGCCTGGGGGGGCACGGTGGTGACTTCGCGCACCGAGCAGCTCACGGCCGGATCGGGCGTGTCGAAGGTCTCGAACATGGGGAATCCGAAGTTCCGCTGCACCAGGATGTAGACCGCCCGCCGATTCTGCTCCTCGGGGTCGGCATAGACCCGGACCCAGTTCTTGCCCGAGAGGTCCCCTTCCTCCGGCGTCGGGCAAAAGGACCGCCCTCCCAACTGGCGGTTGAGGGTTCCGGCGGCGGCATGGAGGGCGTCCCACAGGGCCTCGGCCTCCAGGCGGCGCCGGTTCATGCGCCAAAGGTAGAGATTGCTGGGGTCGGCTGCGGCTGCCGCCGGGTCGGGAAACTGGCTAGTCCTTTTATAGGCGTCCGAGGCCATGATGAGGCGGTGCATCGACTTGAGGCTCCAGCCCCGGCGCACCAGCTCGGTCGCCAGCCAGTCCAGCAGTTCCGGATGGGTGGGCTCGGCTCCCATCCGCCCGAAGTCGTTGGGTGTGCTGACGATGCCCGACCCGAAATGCCACTGCCAGAGGCGGTTGACCAGCACCCGCGCCGTCAGGGGATGATCGGGGCGGCTCAGCCAAAGGGCCAGCTTGGCCCGGGATCGGGGAACCTCGAAGTCCGAAGAAGGCCGGCCCAGATCCATTCCGTTGGCCAGGATGCGCGGAAGCCCCGGTTCCACCTTCTGCAGGTTCTTCCCCAGGTCTCCCCGATCCAGCACGTGGACCGCCGGAACCAGCTCCGCCTGCCGGTGGCCCATGACCACCGCCTTGGGAATGTCGAACAGGGCGTCGTAGTGGGTCTGGTGGGAGGCTTCGGTGGTCGGAATCTTCAGCACGGCCTGACCCAGCTTTTCCACCAGCTCCTTGCGCTGGACTTTTTCCTGCGGGGCCAGGTGCTTTTCCAGGTCCAGAAGGGTCAATCCGTTCGGGTCGCCCAACTTCTTCAGGGCCTCGGCCAGCGGGGCGGCCAGCTTTTCCTGTTGCGGCGTGCGATCGTCATCCGGGATTCGGTAGGCTTCGACCACCTCCGGCGGGAACTCCGCCTTCTTGGCTTCGAAAACGCGCCGGCTGACCTTCTGCTCCAGCCGCCGGTGCGTCCAGCGGAGTTCGGCCAAGGTCAGGAAGCCGGAATAGGATTCGGACCGGTGAAACATGGAAAGCTTGGTCACCACCGGAATCTCCACCGTGTCGCTGGCCGCGAAGATGGCCTGGAAGCGGTAGTAGTCCTGCTGGGACAGGGGATCGAACTTGTGGTCGTGGCAGCGTGAGCAGCCCAGCGTGAGCCCCATGAATGCCGAGGCGGTGGTATCGACCCAGTCGGTCAGGATTTCATTGAGCTCCCTGCTGGCGTCCATCTTGGATTCACCCGTCTGCGGCACCAGCCCGTAGAGTCCTGTCCCCACCCGGGCCTCCAGTTGGCGGAGCTTCTCCACCCGGATGGCGTAGGTCCCTTCCAGGTCCAGGTTGTTGGGCCAGAGCTCGTCGGCCGCGATCTGCTCCTGGAGGAAGCGGTCGAAGGGCTTGTCTTCGTTGAACGACTTGATGACGTAGTCTCGGTAGCGCCAGGCGTGGGGGAAGAAGGCATCGGTCTCGAACCCGGCCGAGTCGGCGTAGCGGACCACGTCCAGCCAATGCCGTCCCCAGCGTTCCCCGTAGTGGGGCGATTCCAGCAACTCGTTCACCACCGACTGAAAGGCTTGGGGCGAGGTGTCCTCGAGGAAGCGGTCCACCTGCTCCGGCGTAGGGGGGAGGCCGATGAGGTCGAAATAGGCGCGTCGAATCAAGGTCCGCTTGTCGGCGGAAGGCGCCGCCGGCAGGCCTTGCTCGCGCAGCTTGGCCAGCACGAAGGCATCGATGGGGTTCCCCTGCCACTCCTTGCCGTCCACCAGCGGCAAGGAAGGCCGCCGCGGCCTGCGGAACGACCACCATTCAGGCTCTGCCGCGGCCGGGTCGGCGCCTTCGCCGCTTTCCTCCCAGACGGCGCCGGTATCGATCCACTGGCGGATGAGGTCCAGCTTCTCCTGGGGCAGGCGGGGCGACTCGGGAGGCATCCGCAGCTCCCCGATATGGGCCGCGACCTGAAACAGGAGGCTTTCTTCGGCCTTGCCGGGGACCACCGCCGGCCCTCGCGTGCCTCCCTTCAGGAGGGCTTCCCGCTGCCTCAGGTCCAGGCCGGACATCTGGGCGGCCCCGTGGCAGCTCAGACAGTTCTCGGCCAGGACGGCCTGCACGGACTCATACAGCGACGGCTTGTCCTGGGCGAGGCCGGCTGTAGCCGGGGTCAGGAGCCAGACAATCAGGGCCAGAGCCGGAAGGGTCTTCGTTCGCATTGGCTTTATGGCCGGCATCGATCGCCTTCTCATTTGAGGCAGCGCTTGGAGCCGAGATCAGACCTGCCGGTAATCCTCTCGAACGTCGAAGCGCATCACGCTGTCGGTCATCCAGCAGTCCTTGTAGGGAGCTTCGGTCTGCCGGGACAACTGGAAGAGATAGCCCACCCGGCCGTCGTCGCTGGACTTCAGAATCACCGTCTGGGAGGCGTGATTCCCCTCCCGCTTGAGTTTACCATAGCGGGCCCCGCGATGATTGAGCATGGGCCGGTAAGCCGGGTTGTGCACCATCTCGATGAAACGCGCCAGGGGACCGGTGACCTTCCTGTTGGCCGGCGAGGCGAAACGGAAGGTGATCTCGATTCCGGCATCCGTGTGGGGCCGGTCATTGTTCCCCAGAGCCTCGATCTGGATGCGCACCACCTTTTCCGGCGGGTAAGCGGGCCGCGGGCGCACTTCCGACTCGGCTCCCATCGCTGCCCTGGCAGCCTGCAGTCCGGCCGAAAGCCGACTCCAGTCCGAGGGGGTCGGGACCCACCAGAGCAGGACCGTTCCGGCGAGGGCAATCAGAAGCATGCGAATCATTGGTTGGTTGCTGTGCTTCATGGAAACGCCCTGCCCAGGGAATAGGGGTTGACGGATCACTCAGTGATATCAGGCCGTATCGGCCAAGTCAATGTGCCGTCATTGGATTGGTTGTCAATCGATACGGCCCAGAGGTAGGGTAGCGTATCCGGGCTGCTGTCGATCCGCCAACTGATGAAACCGTCGGTTACCGGGCTGCTGACGTTTTTCTGCTGCCATGAGAAGGCGCCGGCGTTGAAACGAATGGTTTGGACCACCATCCCGGAAGAATCGTGCACTACGGCCTGAACCGAGCTGGTGCTGTCGCCGAAGTTGAAGACGCCTACGTTGAGTCTCTGATCCGGACCCACGGTAATGCCGGCGCTATAGGCCTCGGGAGCCGCATCGACCAGGGGCACAATGCCGTTGACAACCGTAGTGGTATAACGGCCGTTGGGCGAGTCGCTGTACACTTCCGCCGTCACCGAAAACTTGTAGGGCGCGTTGCCTACCAGATCAGGGTCATTCGGGTTCAGCGAGCTTATTTCCGCCAACAGTATCACCGCTCCGGCGCCCCGATAATCGAAAACGTCCTGCAAGAAGTTTTCGTACGACAGGTATTGATTGGGGCTCATTGAAATCGAGCGTTCGGAAACAATGCCGTTCGGCCCGCACAACAGGGCATTGATGGTGTAGCTACTGGAAGTAAGGTTATGTATGACCACGCGGGTCCTGAAATAGGCTCCAAAACGGCCGGGCGAATTGGCCGAAGTCGGTATCACGGCCAAGGGCGTGGCCAGCGGCAGGCCCAGTGGATGCGTATCCCGGTCAAGGCCCGGTCCTTCGGCAATAGCGGGCAGACAAAGACAAAATGACAGAGCACCGGAGAGAATCGCGCGTTTCATGGGAGAGGCCCTTTCTGCTGAATGGGACAGCATTCGTTGTGTTCACAGCATTCCTAGAGTTGAACCGGGTCTCCTGTCAAGAGGACGCTGCATGGATTGCCGCCGGCCGGAGATGGTTGCGGGCCAGGCGAAGCTTGCGGGAGAACGGGTAAGCCAAGGCTTTGCTCCGGTTCGAGCCTTTGATAGAAATGGACCCGAGCGACGCCCATTCCAACCACCCTTCAAGGAGGCTTCGATGAAACGACGCGAATTCGTGAGAACCGCCCTGGCCGCCGGCCTGGCTCCGGGCCTGCTGACCCCGCCGTCACCGGCGGAGCCCATTCGGCCACGGTCGGGAGCCGCCCGGAAGAAGCCGCGCATCATGTTCTATCACGACAGCCGCCATCCCCTCATGTACATGTACGAGCCCCCCATCCGGAAACAGGAGGTGGAAGCTGCCGTGGACGAGTTGGTGGAGACCTCGGTGGAGGTGCTCAATTTCTGCCTGGCGGACGGCCGCACCGTCTTTCACGACACCCGGGTGGGAGAGGTGTTCGGACATCACGTCCGCAAGTGGCCCCACGTGGTCTTCCAGCGGGCCCACCAGAACGCCAGGTCGCTGCTGGACGCCGGGCTGGACCAGTTGAAGCTGCTCTGCGATCGGGCCCACGAAAAGGGAATGCTGCTCTATCCCGCCTTGCTGGTGAACCAGGGCAGGCGCGGGTCCCGGGAGGAAGACGTGCGCAGCTCCCTGTTCCGCTTCGACAACCAGCACCTGGAGATCGGCGCCCGCGGCGACCTGGACCCGGAGTTCCCCGGGCTCACCAGCCTGGACTTCAAGCATCCGGAGGTCCGGGAGGAGCGATTCGCCCTGATCGAAGAGGTGCTCAAAAACTACCCGGTGGATGGATTCGAGCTGACGCTGGCCTACCAGAGCCCCTCTCCCCACTTCTTCCATCCCGGCGAAGTCCAGGCCGGCCGGCCTCTCATGACCGCCTGGATCGAAAGGGTCCACCGGGCCTTGAAGCAGACAGGACAGGACCGCGAGCTGGCCATCCGGGTCCCAGGAGACCTCGACACCTGCCTGGACCTGGGCCTGGACGTGAGGGAGTGGATGCGGCAGGGGATCGTGGACGTCATCATCGGCGAGACCTTCGGGGTCTACTGGGGGCGGGTGGACCATGCGGCCGACTACCGGCCATTGCTTGAGGCAGCCAAGGGCACGCCCACCCGCGTTTTCGCCGTGCTCAACAGCATGGTCGACTCCGACCGCCTTTCCAACGGGTCCATCGAAGTCATCCGGGCGGCGGCCTGCAACTACTGGGATCAAGGGGTCCACGGCATCTACCTCAACCAGTGGTTCCAGGGTGCCAACTGGCCCTATCGGGCTCCCTTCTACGAACAACTTCGGGAAATTCCCCATCCCGACATCATGGCGCCCAAGGACAAGCTCTACCTGGTCCCGACAGCGGGGAACTACAAGTCCCCTCCCTGGGAACCGGCGATGCCCCTGCCCCGCAAGCTGACACCGGGCGAACCCCTTCGCCTGGAACTCCCCGTCAGCGACGACCTCCCCTTCTGGAACCGGGCCGGACGTGTCCACGAGGCGCTGCTGAGGTTTCGCGTGATGAACACCAATCAACTGGACCGGCTGGCCTTCCGCCTCAACGGCCGGACCCTGCCCGATTCGGGCCTGCGCAAGATCAACCAGCTCTATCGCATGAGCACGCCCAACCGGGGCGGGGGCTTCGGCTACTGGTTCGTCTATCGCCTGGATTCCTCCCATTGGCCTCGGAAGGGGAACAACGAAGTGGAGGTCTTGCTGGAGCACCGGGACGCCACAATCGTTCCCGAAATTTTCCTGCACGACGTGGAACTGGAAATCCGCTACCTGATGGGCAGGAACTACCACCGCAACGAGGACCCGGACCTGGGTCCCAGCCTGCCCCTGCGGGACACGGTGCTGCACCGCTCCTGATATTGTCGTGTGTTCCGGACCAAACTGGCCAAGCAGAAGCAACACCAGTTACAATTCGCCACCCAGAGGCACTACTTCCCCATACTGTGGTGGCGTCATCTGCCATCGAGGACTTAACCAAGGAGGACAAGCACCATGCCGGTTTCACCGATTCCCGAGGGGTACCACTCGGTCACGCCCTATCTGATCCTGAAGAACGCGGCCGCCGCCATCGAGTTCTACAAGAAGGCGCTTGGGGCCGTGGAGCTGTATCGCATGGAGGCTCCCGGCGGCAAGATCGGGCACGCGGAGATCAAGATCGGGGACTCCCACGTCATGCTCGCCGATGAGTATCCCGACATGGGTTACAAAGGTCCCGAGTCTCTTGGGGGTACCTCCGTGAGCCTGATGGTCTACGTCGATGATGTGGACAAGATCTACCCGCAGGCGATCGCGGCCGGGGGCAAGGAAATGCGCCCGCTGCAGGATCAGTTCTACGGAGACCGGTCCGGCACGCTGAGCGATCCCTTCGGCCACGTGTGGACGATCAGCAGCCACGTGGAGGACGTCTCCGAGGAGGAGATGGCGAAGCGGGCCGAGGCCGCCATGAAAGAGGCCGGCGTTACCGAATAGTCCGTCAGGGGCGCCTTTTGTAAAATCGGAGTCGGGAGATCCTCTTTGGAGACAATGGGACGCCAATCGAATTCGAATTCGTTTCAGGGCCCGGGAGAGGTCGTCGGCGCCTGGGAAATTTAGTCAAAACCAACCGCTGGTCATTGAGGCCGATTTCATGAGAGTCAACACCCGATTCCTTATTCCGCTTCTAGTGGTTCTGCTGGGCGTTTCCTGCTCTCCGGCGCCGGAGGTCGATCCGGCGCCGGAAGGCGCTGCCCCGGCGACAGCCGAGGCCGACCCGATTCCCTGTTATCTGACCAGCGATCCCATCGAGATCGACGGCCGCCCGGACGAGCCTGCCTGGCAGCAGGCGCCGGAGATCCCGTTGCGGTTCGACGGCGTGGGCAACCCGGTGTCCCCGGCGCGGGCCTCGGCCAGGTTCCTCTGGGACGGGGAGGAACTCTTCGTGGCCATGACGGCTAAGGACCGGGACGTCGGCTCCACCCTGAAAGGGCGCGACGCCCGCTTGTGGGAGGAGGATGTGCTGGAGCTCTTCATCAAGCCGCTGGAGTCCTCCCTGCTCTACTACGAGTTCGAGTTCAGCGCCAGCAACCAGATCTTCGACGCCTACTTTGTCAAGCGCGGCGCCCCTCTGGATGAGGCCACGGCCTGGGACAGCCAACTCCGGGTGGCGGTGTCGGTGGACGGCACCCTCAATTATCCGGAAGACGACGACCGGGGGTGGTCTTTGGAGCTGGCTCTTCCCCTGGCCGATCTGCATCACGCCGGGAACTCAATCCCAAAGCAGGGGGAGGTCTGGAAGGCGGCGGTCTGCCGCTATGACTATGACGCGCGCTGGGAACAGCCGCTCAATACCGCCACCGCCCCGGTGACCGAAAGCGGCGGCTTCCACTCCTACGAGGTCTACGGTCCCCTGCTGTTCAAGGGGCCGCCGCCCGCCCCGTCACAGCCATGACCAGGATCTCCTTCATCGCCGGGTGCCTGGGGGCGGGGCTGCTGCTGTCGGCCGCCTCGGGTCCGGTCTCCCATCAGCCCTGGGTGCGTCACTCCAGCTTCGAGGACTTCTCGCGGGGGACACTGGCCGACGGAGGAGCCAATCTGTACATCAGCCGGGCCGGTACCCTCGAGATGATTCACCGCTGGGACCTGAACAACGACGGTTTCCTGGACCTGTTCGTGGGACAGGACCACAACCAGGTTGAGAGCGAGGACGTGCTCATCTACCGGGGAGGCCCGCGGGGGTTCCGCTCCCTGCTTCCGGACCTGCCCGACCAGCAGCCGTTGGGCAGGCTCCTGCGGGAGATTCGCAAGCGCGAGGCCGGCGTGACCCGGCTTCCCGGCAAGGGGGGCGGGCGTTCCCTGCTGGAGGACCTCAATCAGGACGGCTACCTGGACCTGGTCTTCTGCAACTTCATTCACAACTACGGCGTTGA
Source organism: Acidobacteriota bacterium (assembly GCA_022821775.1). Lineage (GTDB taxonomy): Bacteria > Acidobacteriota > Terriglobia > Versatilivoradales > Versatilivoraceae > Versatilivorator. The sequence continues at coordinate 4,663 of JAJECY010000247.1, read as the reverse complement.
GACCGACGCCATGATCTACTGGGGATCCCGTGAGGGGTTCCGGCCCGACCGGCGGACGCTGTTGCCCACCCTGCTGGGCAGCGCGGTGGCGGCGGCCGATTTCAATCGGGACGGATTTGTGGACCTGGCCATCGCCAACCACGGCATCGAGGGCTGGAAGCGCTTCGGGACGGCCCAACACCTGGAGTCATACATCTACTGGAACGGTCCCACGGGCTTCAGCAGCGGGAGGCGGTCGGTGGTGCCCTCGATCAGCGCCCTGGACGTGGCTGCCGGAGACCTCGACCGGGACGGCTTTCCCGAGCTGCTGTTGGTGAACAACAACGCCGAGGAGAAGAGCGTTTATCTCTACTGGGGCGGGCCCGCAGGCTTCTCCGTCGAGCGGCGCGAACAAATGGTGGGCGGGGACCCGGTCGGACTTCGCCTGGCCGACCTGGACCGGGACGGCTCCCCGGACCTGGTGGTGACTCACCGCGACAACCGGGCCCAGCTCTTCAAAGGCGGCACTCAAGGCTTTCCCGCGGAGCCGTGGACGGAACTGCCGACCGGCGGAGCCGTTCGATGCGAAGTCGCCGAGTTGAACCGGGACGGCTTTCCCGACCTGATCCTGGCCAACCGGGGTGACAAGCCCTCTACCATCTACTGGGGCGGCCCGCAGGGATTCGAAATAGCGCGCCGGACCGACCTGCCCACCCTGGACGCCAGCGATGTGGTGGCGGTCGACTTCAACCGGGACGGCTGGATCGACCTGGCCTTTGCCAACGAAGGCGATTCCCGAACCCACGACGTGCCCTCCTATATTTACTGGAACGGCCCGCAAGGCTTCGATCCGGCCCACCGCAGCCACCTGCAGGGGTTTGGCCCGGTGAGCCTGCAGGGCGCCGACCTGGACCGGGACGGCTGGTCCGACCTGGTGCTGGTCAACCGCAACAGCGGCTCGCGCGACGCCATCGATTCCCTGATCTACTGGGGGAATCCACGCCATCACTACTCGGCGGCATCGGTTTCAAGGGTGCCCGGAGCCATCGGCGCGGTGCCGGCCATCGCCGACCTGAATCGAGACGGCTGGACCGACATCGCCTTTCCCAACGGCTGGATCTACTGGGGACACGCCGAAGGCCATGGAGCCCAGCGGCGGGAGGAGCTGAACCTGGAAGAGGGGCACGGGGCCTCGACGGCCGATCTCAATCGCGACGGTTACCTCGACCTGGTCATTCCCGCCGGCTCGGCCTACAGCCAGGATGTTCCATCCCGGGGCATCCTCCTGTGGGGCGGAGAGGACGGATTCAGCAGCCGGCGCCGCACCGAGCTGACCCTGAACACCAACATCAGCCAGAGCGCCGCCATCGCCGACCTCAACAGGGACGGGTTTCTGGACCTGATTTTCCCCGACGTGGACCGGGAAAACGTGGACATCTTCTGGGGCAGTTCCGGCGGAGACTACAGCCGGGACAACCACAGTCTGCTCAAGGTCCATTCGGCCTCCACGGTGGAGATCGCCGATCTCAACGCCGACGGCTGGCTGGACCTGATTCTGGGCGGCGTCTACGACATGGCCAGGCACGGGCGCCCCATGCGCCACGCCACCCTGCTCTGGGGGGGCGCGGAAGGGTTCGACCTCTCCCGCAGCCAGAGGCTGGAGGCCTACGAGTCGGAGGAGCAGTCGGTGGCCGACCTCAACAAGGACGGCTATCTGGACATCGTCATGACCAACTATCACGCTTACACCACCCGCAGGCTGCCCTGCTTCATCTACTGGGGCGGCCCGGAGGGCTACAGCGAGTCCCGCAGGACGGGACTGCCCGGAGAATCGACGCTGGCCCTCACCGTGGCCGATCTGAACCGGGACGGATGGATGGATATCGTCCCCTTCAACCACCTGCGCGACGGCGACCACGGGGTCGGCACCAACATCTTCTGGGGATCCCCCCAGGGGTATTCCTACGCCAGGCGGCTCTGGATCCAGACCTTCGGGCCCCACTTCAGCGTCCGCCACGACGTCGGCAACATCTATGACAGGAGATTGCAAGAGGAATACCGTTCGCCTATGCTGAGCATCCCGCCGGGCAAACGGCCCTCCAGGCTGGACTGGCAGGCTCGGACACCCCACGGGACGGCGGTGACGTTTCAACTGCGCAGCGGATCGACTCCGGAGGCCGTAGGGGCCGCGGCCTGGGAAGGGCCGGACGGCCCCGGCAGCCATTACCGGCAGCCCACCGCCCTTTCCCCTCCTCCCCCGGACCACCGCTGGCTCCAGTACCGTGTCCTGCTCACCACCCCCGACGGGGGAAGCTCTCCGGTGCTGGAGGAGGTCACCCTCCAGGTCAGCGACGACTGAGCCGGCGCCCATCCCGGCCGCCCGGCTGGCGGCGGTAAGACGGAATAGGGATTGAGGCAGGCATCCGCCGGTTGTACACTACTCCTTCCGCCGGATTGCCTCTCACATCGTCAACAGAAAGGACCGATTCGTGGACGCCCTCCAATACGCCAAGGACATCATCGCCTTCGACACCACCAGCAGCCTCAGCAACGTGGCCCTGACCGACTACCTGGAGGATCGTCTAAAGAATATGGGCTGCCGGACCGAGCGCCTGGAGTATGAGGACGAGAACGGGGTGCGCAAAGCCAGCGTGGTGGGGAAAAAGGGTGAAGGGCGGGGTGGATTGGCCTATTTCGGGCACACCGACGTGGTGCCGGCCATCAATTGGTTCACCGAAGAGCACGGTCCCTTTGCACCCACCGTTCAGGAGGGAAAGCTCTACGGACGGGGGGCCTGCGACATGAAGGGGTCGGTGGCCAGCATGTTGGCCGCTGCCGAGCGTTTCGAGGCCGGCGAGCTGAAACAACCCGTCTACGTCGCCTGCACCGCCGACGAAGAGATCGGGTACGGAGGCGCCATCCAGGTCAAGGAGGAATCCGGTTTCTATCGGGAGATGGTGGAAGCCCAGACGAGGACCATCGTGGGAGAACCCACCCTGCTGGACGTGGTCTATGCCCACAAGGGGGGGTGCTCATTCGAGGCCACGGCCCGGGGAGAGTCGGCCCACTCCAGCACCACGGTGGGGATGAACGCCAACTGGATCATGATTCCCTTCCTGGTCAGGATGAAAGAGCTCTACGACGAAACGCAGAGCAGTCCCGAGTGGCAGGACCCGGAGTTCGACCCTCCGACCCTGGGAGGGAACATCGGTATCGAGGACTATCCCGAGGCCATGAACGTCAAGAAGCCGATCAGCATCTGCCGCATCGGCTTCCGCCCCATGCCCACCACCAGGACCGACCGCTTGATCGAGCGGGTGACCCGGGCGGCGCGGGAATGCGGAGTCGAGCTCAAGGTCGACCGGGGGCATGGAGCCTTTCACGTCGACCCCAAGTCGTCCTTCGTCCAGGAAGTATTGCGGGTTACGGGGCGGGAGGGTGCCCGTACGGTGGGGTACGGAAGCGAGGCTTCGGTTTACACCGACCTCAAAAACCGGGTTGTGATCGGACCGGGAGACGTGGAGCAGGCCCACACCTTCGACGAGTGGATTTTGGTCGAGCAGCTACACCGAGGCGCGGACACCTATGCCGAGTTCATCCGCGCCTGGTGTCGTTAGAAGTGTCGGTTTCAACCACTGACCGGCTCTGATGGCTGGGTCCAGCTAGTTGAGCAAGGCGACGGAATCCACCTTGCCGTGCTCGCTGATCACCTTGACTTTCTTGCCCTTCATGTCGGCAACCTTGTCGGCGCCGATGGCCTTGGTGCCCATGGTCAGCGACAGCTTGGTCTCTTCACCCTTGCTGGCCACCACGATGGTCTTCTTGTCGGCATCCACGCTCTTCAGGGTGCCCTTGTTGGTCACCTTCTTGCCACAGCCGGCGTAGGCCGGACCCAGGCCCACGCCAAAGGCAAGAACGACGGCCAGGATCATTGAAAAGACGAGTCTCATGGGAGTCTCCTTTTTGCTGACAGCGGTCAGGCCGCACACGAGCCAAATACAAAATGTCTTGGGACCTAACTACTCATAGTAAAGCATAGGGAGCACCATGAGACAACACCCAAGTTGCCCCGCCCCGAATCCCGGCGAGGTCCTGGAGCCTGGCCGGAACCTGCAATCCCGCCGAACCTCTGCTCCGGCCGTCGTCGCAAGGATGGCGCTGGGAGTATGGTTCCTGCTGTCCCTTGTCCCGATTGCCCTTGCCCATCCCATTCCCGACGTGCCCCTGAGGTCCTTTTTCGAGGCCGACGGCTCGGCGGTCATCAGGATCGAGCTGGACACCCGCTGCTTCAGCCAGGATCCGGAAGCCGAGCCCTACCTGTTCCTGGAGGACTACCTGCGCCTGAGCGAGGCGGAGCGGGACCGGCTGCGCGCCCAGGCGCGAGCGTACGCCGACAAGGTCCTGCAGCTCTCCTTCGAGCCCGGGGGCGCGGCCCGGCCCCAGTGGGAATTCGAGTTCACCACCTTCCGGGGCCGGCCCCTCACCCGGGCCGACGATCCGGTGATGCTGACCGGGTCCTGGCGTCTCGAGGACACCTCGGGACTGGCGGGCTACCAGGCCCGCTCCCTGCCCGAGGCCGAGCTGAGCCTGCTGTTTCTCAACTACTACCAGGGGGAGATCCTGCGGGGGATCCAGGTGCTGTTTCCCGATGAGACCAGCCGGGTCCTCGACCTATCCAACCTGG
>JAJECY010000189.1 GCA_022821775.1 Acidobacteriota bacterium | reverse complement strand
TTCCCGGACCGGTACAGAAATCTTCCACCGCCACCGTGTGGTCGCCGCCCGATCCGGCAATCCGGCAGACGGCCGAATGGGCAATCAGCGCCGGAATGGAGTCGGCCGCCGGCGAGGAGTTGCACAGGTTTCCGCCAAAGGAAGCCCGGTTCTGGATCTGAGTGCCTCCAATCAGCAGGGCGGCGTCGTTCAGCCCGGGATAGAGCTGTGAAATCCGGGCGTCTTCGTAAAAGCGGACACAGGGAACACAGGCACCCAGGGTCAGTCCCGATTGGGAATCGAAAGACAGCTCCATGAGCTCGGCAATCTTCTTGCCGTCCACGATGAGATCCACATCGCGCCTGTTCTCCCGCACCTGGACGATCAGGTCGGTCCCTCCGCTCAAAACGCGGGCCCGCTCACCCTTCTGCTCCAACAAGCTCACCGCTTCCGATAAACTCTTGGGCGCAACATAGTCAAAAGCTTGCAATAGGGTCCCTCACTTTCTCAACATGCTCAACTCGAACTCTACGAGGAAATACCAATAGGTTGGACAGCGCTATTTTACGGATCGAAGGGCCCGCATGCAATCGACTTTATGGCTTTCAATCCAGAATTGTCCGGAGATCCCCGGAGTTGACCCCTCCCGGCAAAAATGTAACATTGCCGACGGAAGAACACCATGTGCGGCCGATTCACCCAGCAACTGAGCTGGCAGGAGCTTCACCACCTCTATTCTCTATCCGGAGAGGCCCCGCTGCTCAACCTGCGCCCGCGTTACAACGGCGCCCCCACCCAGGACTTCGCCGTCTGTCGCCTCGACGGGCCGGGCCGTCGCACCATCGCGAAGCTGCGCTGGGGGCTGGTGCCCTCCTGGGCCAAGGACATCAAGATCGGCGCGCGCCTCATCAACGCCCGGTCCGAGACCGTTCACTTCAAACCCTCCTTCAGCGCCGCCTTCCGCTTCCGGCGCTGCCTGGTGCCGGCCAACGGCTGGTTCGAATGGCAACGGGCCGGCCCCGCCAGGCAGCCCTGGTTCGTGGCCCCGGCGGAAGGATCGCCCCTGTCGTTCGCCGGGCTCTGGGAGCGCTGGGACAAGGCCGAAGTACCGGTCGAGTCCTTCACCATCATCACCACCGCCGCCACGCCGGAACTGGCCGGCATCCACCAGCGGCAGCCGGCCATCATCCCTCCCGAGCGGTTCGACCAGTGGCTCGATCCGGCCTCTCCCTTGCCGCAACTGCTCGACCTCGTTCGGGAACCCTGTGCAGGCCCCTTCGAGCCGCGCGCCGTCAGCACCCGGGTGAACCGGGTTGCCAACGACGACCCGGAGATTTTGGTCCCTCTTTCCGAAAAGACCTGATCTGACCGGGAACGCAGCATGGTTTGAATTGGGATAATACAGCCGGTTGGAGTGACCCGTCAGACAGAGAATCATGCGTACAATCCAGGCTACCGAGGCAAGAGCGAACTTGGCCAAATTCCTCCGCATGGTGGAGAGCGGGGAGAGTTTTGCCATCACACGTCATGGGAGAACGGTGGCACATCTGGTCCCGGCTCAGGATCAAGAATGCGCCCGAAGGCGGGAAGCTGTAGAACGTTTTCTGGAACGCCGTCGAGGGTGGAGGAAAATCAAAATGTCCACTCGGGAGATCCTCGCCGCCCGCCATGAAGGACATCGGTTTTGAGGCCAAGGATCTACACCTTCAGGATCACGATGACGGTGATTCCGAGGAAGAACAGGCCGCAGCAGACCAGGCCGATCCGGCTGATCCAGCCCGGTCGCAAGTCGGGCGGCAGCAGCGAATGGTTGATGTAGAGGACGTGCAGGGAGCTGGCTCCCAGGGCCACGTTCATCAGCACCGTCCCCACCTTGGCGATCTGCAGGGGGTTGAACAGGGAGAGGGCGAACAGCCCCCAGATCCCGTAGGCCAGCAGGATTCCGTAGTAGATGAACTTGACCTGGTTTCCTCCCAGGGTCCTGGCCCGGCGGCTCACCGTCCAGATGATGTCGGTCCAACGCCTGGCGATGTTGTCCCCCGAGTGGATCTGGTTGGGAGCCAGAACCAGGAAGCTGATCAGCAGGGTCAGCGGCCACAGGATATAGCCGAAATCGGGATAGCGGGAGGCCAGGCCGTCGGCCACCATGGCGCCCACCCGGTTTCCCGAAATGGGAGCGTTGCGGATGAACTCCAGCGACAGCATGCAGGGGAGGGCCATGCCCAGAAAGCTGCCGATCACCCAAATGGCCTGGTCCCGGCGGATCTGGCGGAGCCAGCCCCTCCACCGCTGGAGTGATTCCCGGCTGATGGCAAAGACCTCGCCCACGTGGGAGAGGCTGATGGTCAGTCCTCCCACGGCGCTGGGGATGGCCCCCACCCGGGCCCCCATGCCCCAGCCCTTGTCCCGGGTATAGTTGGAGAAGAGGCTGTTGGACAGGCCGCCGGCCCCGGCGATGGCCGCCAGCCCGGCCAGCATGGCCCACTCCAGGTAGGGCAGCCGTCCATGTTCCCGGGCGTACCCGATCAGGCTAACCAGTTCCAGACCCTGGCGGTCCACCAGTTCTCCCAGGCGCCGGGCAAAGGCAGGAGGAAGCCCCTCCAGGCTCTCGAAGCGTTCCACCAGGCCGTTCCGCTTCACAAAGTACGCGGTGGGGACCCAGGATCGGTCGTCCGCGATCCTGCCTTCGGCCGACAAGACGGCTGTCCCTTCGACAACCTCGATGTAAAACCCTCCTTTGCGAGCCAGTCTCCCGGCCTGTTCCAGCATGCGCCTGCGCCGATTCTCCAGTCCGGGGGGGACCGGATCTCCGATTCCGAAGGTCTGCGGGTTGCCTTCCCGGTCCACTGCGAACGACAGGGCTATCGGCCTGCCGTTTTCCAGGGTTCCGCGGATCGTATAGGCGGTCCCGGCTTCCCGGGCGCTCAGGGTGAAATGCCCGTCGGCGATGACTGTGGCGGCCCGCAACGGCGCTGACCCGACCCGGAAGAACCCGCTGAAGACCTCCCGAACGTTGCGCCCGGAAACCATGAACAGCGAGGTAAAGGTGAGAAAGGCCAGCACGATGACCATCTTGGCGGTCATGAGACGTTCGATCAGGCGGTAGACCGTTCCCCCGAAGATCAGGGGCACGAAGGCCAGGATGAAGATGAGGTAGCCCAGCACCTTGACCAGGCCCGCTTCCGACATGTCGAAACCCATCCAACTGGTCATCCCGGCGCCGGGCAGATGGCCCAGCATGGCGGCCGCCAGGGGCACGGCCGCGTTGGAGGCCATGAAGGGCCAGATGCTGGAAAACTCCAGGACCGCGTAGAAGGGAATCCAGAAACGGCGGCCGGGCCAGGATCGGCAGAATCCCACGTGCACCGGCTCTCCGCAATAGAGCGTGTAGCGCATCACCTCCAGGTTGTAGAACAACTGCATGAGGATGCTCAGGCCACCCAGCCAGAGCAGCGTCCCTCCATACTGGGCCGTCACGGCCGGACCGAAGAGCCACTCTCCGGCTCCGATCGACACCCCGACCATGACGATCCCGGGACCGATGAGAGATGTGATCTGGCGCCATCCGAAACGGGGGGAAGGTGGAAGGTCCCCGCGGCTCCAGGGTGGGATGCCCGGGTCCATGGATGGATTGGGTTGGGGGGCTTTGTTCATGAGCCGTGTTGCGGACGGAGGAGAAACTGCTGCCGGCTTTGGCGCCTTTTCCTAGTCTTCCGCCGACTCGGTGGTGGCCCTTTGCCACCAGCCGCGCCGGAACTGGAAGACCAGGTCGGAGCGGTCGGACACCTGGCCACCCAGCAACGCGCTGACGGACTGCCCCGCCAGCACCGTGACCAACGCCCCGATGGGGCCGAACCAGAGAAAGGAAACGCTGTTGTCCAGGATGCAGTAGCCCGTCACCACCGTGCCCGCCAGCAGGCCCCAGAAGGCGCCGCGCCATTCCGTCCTGCGGGTCATCATTCCCAGAATGAAAATTCCCAGCATGGGCCCGGCAAAACTGTTCACCAGCTTGTTGGCGATCTCGATGATGGTGCCCAGGGCCCCCACGAAACAGGCCAGCACGGTGACCACCACCCCCAGAACCAGGGTCAAGGCTCGGGAGATCTTCAGCTCCCGGCGGGCTGCTTCACCCTCGGTAGCCGCGCCGCCCCGGGTCAGCCAGCCGAAGCGCTTGAAGAAATCGGTGATCAAGGCCGTGACCGAGGAGTTGAGGCCGGAGTCGATGGAGGACATGGCGGCCGCCAGGATGGCGGCGATCATCATGCCCCGCAAGCCCAGAGGCATCTCGGTGGCGATAAAGTAGGGGAAGACCTTGTCTCCGCCGATGGTGGCCGGCAGGTTCCCGGGGTGCAGGGCATAGAAGGCGTAGAGTCCCAGGCCGATCCCGATCATGAGGAACCCCATGGCCCAGCCGCCCACCGTGTTGAGAATGAACGACTTCTGCATGCCCTTGAGCGACTTGGCCGCCAGATAGCGCTGTACGCTGACCTGGTCGGCCCCGTACATTCCCAGGTTGGCGACCAGGCTGCCGATCAGAGCTCCCCAGGAGGTGACCCGGGTGGTGAGGTCCGGGGTCCAATCGAAGATCCGGGTTCTGCCGCCCTGCTCCGCCACCGACCAGATGCCCTCCAGTCCCCCAACGTGAGCGCCCACCACCCAGAGGGCCAGCACCGAACCGGCCGAAAGCACGAAGAATTGGGCCACGTCGGTCCAGATCACGGCCCGCATCCCCCCCACCACCGTGTAGAGGGTGGCCACCACGCCCACCAGCAGGATCATGGGAATCAGGGGAAAACCGGTGATGGTGTGCAGCACCAGGGAGGGAACGTAGACGGCCGTCCCCATCCACAGGATCCGCCAGAAAACGAAGACGGCGCTGGCCAGGGCGCGAACGGTCACGTTGAACCGCTTTTCCAGGTACTCGTAGGCGGTGTAGACCTGCAGCCGGTGAAAGAAGGGCATGAAGACCAGCATGACCACCAGGGCCGTGGGGATCATGGAGAATATGCCCACCGTAAGGCGCAAATCGTAGCTGCGATACTCGGAAGGGCCGCCCATGTAGCTGATGGCGCTGTAGAGGCTGGCGATGGTGGAGATCCCGATGGGGAACCAGCCCATGGAGCGGCCCGCCAGGAAGTATTCCTTGGTGGAGCGCTGCCCGCGGCCGACCCAGACCCCCACCCCTACCACCAGCAGGATGTAGGCCAGCATGAGGAAATAGTCGAGGGAGGAAAAAAGCGGCTGGTCCATTGAGGTCCTTGGACGGAGGAAGCGTGACGCTCGGAATGCGTGCAGAGCCGGCTCGGGCTCGGATTCTACACGAATTCGATTGCGGCTCCTAATGGAAGACGCAGGTCAGGAGAGGAAGCCCACCCGGGAGCGCGGGCGTCCCGCCCGCACCAATTCCGGCACAGCCTCCCCCATCTCCACGACCTGGATGGACCGGCAACAGCGTCATGGCGCGGCTTCGCCAAGCCCTTGCAGTTCTCACCGGCAGGGCGGCCGGGTGCCGCATCCCAGGGGAACTGAGCGGCACGCAACGGGATAGCATGCGGGCGGGACGCCCGCGCTCCCGGGGGGGCGCCTCCTCCCGTCGCTCTTGCTCCTCAACGGGGCATGCGCCGGCTTGACGGGCCGCAGCCCCCCACGACGGGGCGGATCATACGAGACAGAAACAGGGGACCTTCATGGCCTATCGGAAACAGGCCCATGTTCCGCTAAACCGGTTGGCTGCATTAGGGAACTCTGTTGTTTCGGACAAGGCGGCCACCTGCCGGACCCGCTACTTGCCGGACCGGAACAGCCGAAACACCAGTTCCCGGGGCGGCTCGCCGGGGATGCCCACCAGCCGGCTGGCCAGTTGGCCCACCAGGAGCGTGGTGCAAACGCCGATGGGCGCATACCATAGAAAGGAAATATTGGAGTAGAGGATGAAGTAACCCGTGGTGAGAGTTCCCAGCAGCAGCCCCAGAAAAGCGCCCCTGGACTCGGTCGTGCGGGTCAGCATTCCCAGCAGAAACACTCCCAGCATGGGCCCGGTGAAGCTGTCCACGATGGTGGCGGCGATTTCCACGATGGATCCCAACTGTCCCACGTAACAGGCCAGCACGGTCACCAGGACACCCAGGCCCAGGGTGAGCAGCCGCGCGAAGGCCAATTCCAGGGAGCCCGGTCCGGAATACCAGGAGGCAATCCAGGCCAGGGACCATCCGAACCGCTTGACGAAATCGTTCATGATGGCCGTTGTCACCGAGTTCAGCCCCGAATCGATGGACGACATGGCCGCCGCCAGGATGGCCGCTATCATGATCCCTCTCAACCCGGCCGGCATCTGGCTGGCGATGAAATAGGGGAAAACCCGGTCTCCCTGGATGTCGGCCGGCAACTGCCCCGGATTGAGATGGTAGAAGGCGTAGAGGCCCAGTCCGATCGAGATCATCATCAGCCCCAGGGGGAAGCCGCCGCCCATGTTCATGAGAAAGGACTGCTGCATCGTCTTGAGGGAGCGCGCCGACAGGTAGCGCTGCACGCTGACCTGGTCGGTGCCGTAAGTTCCCATGTGAGCCACCAGGCCGCTCAGAAAGGCCCCCCAGGTAGTGATCCGAATGGTGGGGTCCAGGGACCAGTCCAGTACACGCGTCTTTCCCCCGGCTTCGGCCACGGTCCAGATTCCCGACAATCCTCCAACCGCGGAACTCACCACCCACAGGGCCAGGATCGACCCGCAAAAGAGCACGAAAAACTGGATCACGTCGGTCCAGATCACGGCTCGCATTCCGCCCACGACAGTGTAGAGAGTCGCCACCGCGCCCACCGCCACGATGGTTTCTACCAGGGCAAAGCCGGTGACCGTGTGCAGCACCAGGGACGGAACGTAAATGGCGGTGCCCATCCATAGGACCCGCCACAGGACGAAGACGGCACTGGCCAGCGAGCGCACGGTGACGTTGAAGCGCTTCTCCAGGTACTCGTAAGCCGTGTAGACCTTCAGCCGATGATAAAACGGCATGAACACGAAGATGACGACCACCGCCGAGGGAAAGGCGCCCAGCATCTGCACGGCGAACTTGGAGCCGTGCGTAAGGTACTCGGACGGCGTCCCCATGTAGCTGATGGCGCTGTAGAGGCTGGCGATGGTGGAAATGCCCAGGGGGAACCACCCCATGGAACGGCCGGCCAGGAAGTACTCCCTGGTGTCCTTCTGTCCCCTGCCCACCCAGACACCGATACAGACCATGACCAGGAGATAGGTGAACAGCAGAACGTAATCCAACACCGAGAAAGGGGACAGGGGCATGGCTGTCTTTTTAGAACCCGGGGAGCCGGTACACCAGGTCGGTGCGCCTGGTCGGGGGGCTCCCCTGCCACATGCTGATGGCGTAGCCGACCACCAGGGTGGTGGTCAGGCCCACGGTGCCGTACCAGAGGAATGAGACGGTGGAGTAGAAGATGAAATAGCTGGTGACCAGGCTTCCCACCAGCAGGCCCCAGAAGGCTCCGCGAGACTCGCATCTGC
>JAJECY010000245.1 GCA_022821775.1 Acidobacteriota bacterium | reverse complement strand
ATCAGCTCCGTCAGAACGACACCTTCGCCGTGCTGTTCGATACCTTCTACGACCGGCGCAACGGAGTCCTCTTCTACACCAATCCGCTCGGCGCCCGCGCCGACGTCCAGTTCACCAACGAGGGCAACCCCAACTCGGACTGGAACCCGGTGTGGGACGTGCGCACCGGCCGCTTCGACGGCGGCTGGACGGTCGAGATGGAGATCCCGTTCAAGACGCTGCGTTACCGGTCGGAGCCGCCCCACATCTGGGGCGTCCAACTCAGGCGCGCCATCCGGCGCAAGAACGAGTGGGCCTATCTGACGCCGCTGCCTGTCGCGGCCGGATCCGGCAGCGGCGCACGCGGGATGGCCCGCATCTCCGCGGCCGCCTCGCTGGTCGGCCTGGAGCCCCCGGCAGCAGGCCGCAACCTCGAGATCAAGCCCTATGTCATCGGCGGCTTGACCACCGACATGGCCGCAACTCCGGTGAAGATCGACGAGCCGAGGGTCGACGGCGGCGTCGACCTGAAGTACGGCATCACGAGGAACCTGACCGCCGACTTCACCTACAACACGGACTTCGCCCAGGTGGAGGTGGACGAACGCCAGGTCAACCTGACCCGCTTCCCCCTGTTCTTTCCGGAGAAGCGGGAGTTTTTTCTGGAGGGACGGGGCATCTTCAGCTTCGCCAGCGGCGCCATCACGCGCGTCGCCGGTCCGGCCGCCGGCCCGGTCGGCGGGTTCTTGGGCGACGTCAACGTGCCGCAACTCTTCTACAGCCGGAAAATCGGGCTGGAGGAGGGCCGGGTGGTGCCCATCCTCGGCGGTGCGCGCCTGACGGGCAAGGTCGGGCAGTTCGATGTCGGCGCCCTGAACATCCAGACGGGGGACGAGACGGTCTCGGGGTCGGACCCGACCAATTTCACTGTCTTCCGTCTCCGGCGCGACATCCTGCGGCGCAGCTCGGTCGGCGCCATCTTCACCAACCGCTCGGTCTCCCGCGTGGCGCCCGGCTCCAGCCAGGCCTACGGCGTCGACGGCAACTTCTCCTTTTTCGAGAACGTCAACCTGACGACCTACCTTGCCCGGACCCGGCTTCCCGGTCCCGATAACCGCGGCAAGGACCTGAGTTACCAGGGCAAGTTCGATTACGCGGCGGACCGCTACGGCTTCCAGGTGGATTACCTGGTGGTGGAGGACAACTTCCTGCCCGAGGTGGGCTTCCTGCGGCGCGACAACTTCCGGCGCACCTTCACCTCGGCTCGCTTCAGCCCCCGGCCGCAATCGATCCGCAGCGTCCGGCAGTTCAGCCTGGAGGGCAGTTTCGACACCATCCTGACGGCCGACGAGCACCACCTGGAGACGCGCCAGGCCATCGCGGCCTTCCAGACCGAGTTCGAGTCCAGCGACCGGCTGACCTTCACGGCAACCGACAGCTATGAGCTTCTTGCCGAGCCGTTCGTCCCGCCCGGCGCCGGTTTCTCGATCCCACCGGGAGGCTACCGCTTCGCTGACGTTCAGGTGGCCTACTCCATTGGCCAGCAGCGACGCGTGAACGGGACGGCGGCAGTGAGGCGGGGGGCCTACTTCGAGGGCGACCTGACCACGGTGGAGCTGACCCAGGGTCGCATCGCCGTGCTGCCCCAGATGTCAGTGGAGCCCAACGTCTCCTTCAACTGGATCGACACGCCCTACGGGGCGTTCCGGACGAACCTGGCGGCGATGCGGGTGAACTACGCCTTCAGCCCGCGCATGTTCTTCAGCGGGCTCGTGCAGTACAACTCGGCCAGCAACACGTTTGGCAGCAACCTGCGGCTGCGGTGGGAGTACAGCCCGGGCAGCGAGCTGTTCGTGGTCTACACCGACGACCACGACGTCGCCGTCGGCTTGCGGCCCGACCGGGGCTGGGACCTGCGGAACCGCGGCTTGGTGGTCAAGTTCAACAAGCTGTTCCGATTCTGATGAGATTGGAAAAATTTCGCGCTCTCAACAACCAGGAGACTTTTTCATGAATACAAGCAGACTGGCAACACCTGCGTTTCTGCTGGCAATTGTTACTTTGACTATTGGGCTTTCCAGTTGTGAAAAGGCCATCACGGTAATGTCCGATGAAGAAGCGCCTCGGATTGTGAGGGAAGAGATTCCCATCGGTGTAGTCGTAGCACTGACAGGACATCACGCCGAACCGTACGGGCTCCCAATGCAACGCGGTTTTGAATTGGCGCGAGAAGAGATCAACAACCTCGGTGATATTAGACTTGCGTTTATGACTGCAGACGACATGAGCAGCCCAGAAGGGGCGAAGGCAGCCGTTCGGCGCCTGGTGAATCAGAAAGTACCTGCTATTGTTGGGCTTGCCATCTCGACACACCTAAAGGAGGCTGCTCCAATTGCGCAGGAGAACAAGGTCATCGCTTTCAGTTCCGTCTCCTCCGCTGCAGGATTGGGGGCAATCGGGGATTTTGTCTTCCGCAGCAGTCTAGCCACGAATATCAGCATTCCCAGCGGTGTGACGGCGACTCGAGAGAAGCTCGGCTATGAGAAAGTGGCAACCATATACGATGAGATGGATCTTTTCGCCAGAAGCAACAACGGAGTACTAGGGACAGTGCTTCGGGAAAACCGGGTCGAGATTCTGACTGAAGAAGCTTTCAAAACCGGTGATGCGGACTTTTCTCAGCAGTTGACGCGAATAGTGGCGATGGACCCGGACGCGCTGTTTGTCTCTGCACTCTCACAGGAAATAGCTGGGATTCTCTCCCAGACAGCCGAGCTTCGGTTTCCCGAGACTATTCAAATCATAGCGCCGGACTTGACCATGGCCGAAGTCCAAGAGGCAGGTGACGGCGCCGATGGAGCAATAGGTTTTATCGGATGGTCCAGTAAGTCTGACGCCCCCGGAAACCAGGCCTTTGTCCGGAATTACCGTGCGCGATACGGCATTGATCCTGAACCCTGGGCGGCACAGTCGTATGCAACTCTCCGTGTTCTCGCCAATGCGATCAAGACAGCACAATCGGCGGATCCGACCGCCATCCGTGACGCACTCGCACGGACGGCGAATTTTTCAACCATTTTGGGCAGGTTAGGCTATTTCTCCTTTAATTCTGACGGGGATGCTCTCTATGACCAGATTCTGGTAGTGGTCAAGGACGGAGAACTTGAGTTTCTTGAATAACCCGAAATGAGGCACACCCCACACAAGTGGCCGGTTGTAAGGCAAGTTCCGCCCCCGTCCCCCACGACGGGCGGATCATTCGAGAGAGAAACAGGAGATCCGGATGGCCTATCGGGAACACGGAAAGGTTCCGGCTCCCCTCGGCGTCTCACTTCGTGTGTCTTGGTCGTCCTTCGTGTGTCTTCGTGGATAACTCTTTTTACCCCGTCGCATGCAGCGCGAAGTCGGGTTGTTTCAGGCAAGTCTTTGCGGTCGCTTGGGACCCGCACTATTACGTCGCCGTCTCCACTACCGCCGGCGCAGCACTATCACGTCGCCGTCGCCACTTCCGCCGGCCCGTGAGCGTCCGACGGTATTCGGCAGCGGCCCTACCGCGAGCAGCGCCAAGTCGCCGTCTACGGCCACGTCCCTCACCGGCTGCTCCGGCATGTGGCTGCCCACGACGCGCGGCGACGAGGGATCCTCCAGCCCGACCACCAGCATGCCGAGGGTGCCGTCGGCGACGTAGGCCAGGTCGCCGTCGAGCTCCACGCGTAGCGCGTTGCCGGGCGTAGCGTACGTCGAACGGTACGCAGGCTCTATGGGGTTCGAGAGGTCGTACACCTGCAACCTCCCGTGTCCCAGTAGCACCGCGAGAGGCGTCGAAGCGGTCTCCGACACCTCCACCATGCGGGGACCGTCGGCCGACTGAATGGCCGAGGTGGGTTCCCAAGAACCGGTCTCCTGCAGATCCAGCACGTAGAAGCCGGTAGGATCGTCCACGGCGTAGGCTATCGAACCCAGCACCGCGACGTCGCGGCAATAGCCGTCGAGGTAGACCGAGCCGAGGACGGCCGGTGCCCGCACGTCGGAAACATCGACAAGGTCGATCCCTGACATGTGGTCGGCCAGGACCGCCGTCGTGCCCGACACGTCCACGTCCTTGACTTGGCCGGGCATCCTTGCCGAGCCCAGCAGTTGCGGGGCGTCCGGATCGGAAACGCCCAGGATGCCGAGGCCGAAGAGATCGGCGGCGATATACACGAGCGTGTCAGCGACCGCGAGGCTCCAGATATTCTCTGGGAAGGTATAGGAGCCTCGGCGGCGCGGCGCCGTCGGGTCGGACAGGTCGAAGATCGTCAGTTTCCGTTCGGCGGCGACATAGGCGCGCCCGCCGCTGAGTTCCACCAGGTCCACAGGCCCCGGCAGCATCGCGATCTCGTCGAACTCCAGGGTCTGGCCCGCGGCAGGACCGGCGGCTGCAAGCCACACGGCCGCAATGAGCGTGGCCAGCGCGCGGCCCGGCAGGGTGCTTGTGCTCATCACTCCGCCGTCCTTGCTACGCGGTGCAGCCCAGACTGAGTGCGGATCAACAGGCTGCCCCTGACCACCGCAGGCGTGGCCAGCGTCATCTCGTTGAGCGGGTTGGTGCCGAGCACCTCGAACTCCGGCCCGGCCTTGATCACATAGGTATCGCCCGATTCGCTGAGCAGGAACACCTTCGCGTTGTAGCCCCATGGGGAGGCGGTGAACCCGCTGCCGACCCGGATGCGCTGCCGTCCGTACACCTCCTCGCCGGTGCGGGCGTCGTGGGCCAGCAGCAGTCCGCGGTCGAGCAGCGTATAGTAAATGCCGCGGTAGACCAGCGCGGAGGTGGTGTAGGTGCCAAGCAGTGGGTAAGCCCAGGCGATGTACTCGGAGGAGGCGCGGTCGCCCGGAAAGCGGGTCGACCAACTGTCGGTATCCTCCGCCCACAGCGAGATGTCGCCGCTCGCGCCGGGGCTGATGGCGTAGACTGGCCGCAGCGCCCCGCCGGGCTGGCCCGAGCTGATGTAGACGAAGCCGTCTGCTACGAAAGGCGAGGGCGTCGTCAGGTTGGACATTCCCTTCAGCTCCCACAGCAGAGCGCCGTCCAGGTCGTACGAGCGGACGCCGTTGCTGCCGGCCGTCACAATCTCCGTGCGGATGCGATTTTCCCACACTATTGGCGTGGACCAGCTTTTGCCGCGCTCGTCGCGGGAGACGCGCCACCGTTCCTCGCCGGTCCGCTTGTCGAGCGCGATCATGAAGGAAGCCGTGGTGTTGTCGTTCACGATGTACAGGCTGTCGTCGTGCAACACCGGCGAGGCGGCTGTCCCGATCTCTGTCACCGTATTGAAGACGCCGATCTCCTTGCGCCACACTTCCAGCCCGTCGAAATCCAAGGCGGCCACGAGGCCCAGGCTTCCGAAGTAGACGTAGAGTAACTCGCCGTCGGTGACCGGTGTCTCCGAGGCGTAGCTGTTCTTGAGGTGCCGTCGGAGCCGCGGCAGCTCCCGGTGCAGATTGCGCTCCCAGCGGACGGCGCCGGTCTCGAAGTCGATGTCGTAGACCATCCAGCGGTGCTCCGCGTTGGCGCTGATGCTGTCTTGTTCGTACAGGCCCGACACGGGCATCTCTTCCTGCCCCGTGCTCACGGCCGAGGTCAGGAAGACGTGGTCGTCCCACACCACCGGAGAGCTCCAGCCGAGGCCAGAAATGCGGGTCTTCCAGACGACGTTCTCAGTGTCGCTCCATTGCTCAGGGAGGCGGGGATCGTCCGCCACTGCGCCCGCGGCGGTCCCCCGGAATTTCGGCCATTGATCCTGGGGGGCAGCGGATTCCGGCCAGGTCAGCAGGGCAAGGAACACGAAGACGGCCGCGGCGCAGGAAGACACGCATGCCAAGTACCTGCCCCCGTGAGCTTCCACGATTGCCGACGCCTGCTTGGAGTCGCCGCGGAAAGCCGCATCATGCGTCACTCCGGCATCAATGAGTTCGCATCCGGTCATTTCAGGCTTGGTAGGCCCGGGCCGCCTCCCGCAGGAAGCGGGCGCAACGGCCGGCCCGGTACTGCGATTCCAGTTCATCAGCCAGGCTCTCCAACTCGCCGGAGGTGCTGCGGCCGGGCCTCAGGGCCTGGTAGACCTCCAGGATCTTTTCTTCCGGAACCTTCACCAGTTCGGCAGCCCTTCTCAGGTTCTCGGCCAGTTGGCTCCGGCCGGCGCTCTCGGCGATCTGGGCCTGAAGCTCCAGGGTCTCGGGGGCGATTCGCAGATCGCTCATGCCGAGGGTGCCGTCCAAGACCGACTGCAGGTCGATGTCCTTCCAGGAAGCACCCGTGGGAGTGGTCAGCCGGTCGGGCCGCTTTTCGGACAGCGGGTAGTTGTCGGTGACGTTGCTCATGGTTGCCTTGCCGCGTGGAGTCCGGGCACACCCGGTCGGACGCCTCGACGGGCCGCTCAGGCCGGCAGCGCCTTCTCGACCGCGCCCGATCCGGCCGCGGCCTGCATCGGGCTCCAGTCCAGTTCCCGGGGATTACGGTCCTTCACCACTTGCCGGGTTTCGTGAAGATGGAGGACCGTGGTCCTGACGATGTACTTGAGCCGGGCCGTGTTGTCGATCCGGGTCGGGACGGGCGTCACCGGCTCTCCCTTGGCGTACTTGGCGGCGTTTTGTCCAATGGTCCGGTAGGAGCTCAAATCGAGGTTGGGGGCCTGGGGAAACAGCTCCAGGTTGTTCAGGGGCTCCAGGTCGCGCTGGTGGATGATGGTGGTCCCCTTGGACTGGATGCCGATGGCGATCCCCGAGCCGCTCAGTTGAGCTCCCCGGTGGCCGATGAAGCCGCAGTCGGAGGTGGCGTAAACCTTCACCACCCTGGGCCGCAGGCCCTCGGCGCGGATACCGTCGATCATTGCCTGCAGCACCTCCTGGTGGGGGATTCCCAGCAGGGTGGCTCGCAGCGCGGTGCCGAAGGCGGGGCCCAGCGCAATCACGATCTCCCGTGGGTCCGTTCCGGCGCAGGCCTCTCCGGTCTCCCTGAGAAAGCCGCCGGATCGGGCGGCGGGTTCCCGGCCGATCTCCCGGGGGTCCAGGGCCTGGTTGAGCGAGGCGATCTCCTGCCGGCGTTCGGGGCTGAGGCTGTAGCCGGACCCGGGACCGCGATAGTCGTTGGGGTCGTTGACCGCGCTGACCACCCTGGGTCCGGGGAGCACCATGGCCGAGGTCTGCAGGTGGTCTCCGGAGAGCCTCAGCTTCTGGAGAGCCAGAACCTTGCGGGCGATGTCGTCGAATCCCTCCCGGGCCAGGGCGCGAATCACGTCCAGCCCGCTCCTGCCTTCCTCCAGAAAGCGACCGGCGGCCTCCAGGTCGCCCACCACGTCCCGCTCCGGCATGTCGGCGCTGCTTTCGACCCGCGTGGCGGCCTCCACCTCGGCATCGCTCACCGGCGGAAGTTCCAGTTGCCGGAAGACGGCCTGCACGGCTTGGGCGGCTCTGCGGCGCACCTTCAGCACGGCTTCGTCGCTGACGGGCCGCAGCCCGCCGTCGACCTGCATGTCGCGCTGCAGGACGTTGTAGTCGTCCAGGTCGTGGGCG
This sequence comes from Acidobacteriota bacterium, assembly GCA_022821775.1. Classification (GTDB taxonomy): domain Bacteria; phylum Acidobacteriota; class Terriglobia; order Versatilivoradales; family Versatilivoraceae; genus Versatilivorator. The sequence continues at coordinate 45,828 of JAJECY010000245.1, read as the reverse complement.
TCGAAGTTGCCGCCGCCGAAGAGGTTGTCCTCCTTGGGCATGGAGCTGTAGCCGGAGAAGATGTAGTCGGTTCCGGGCAGGAACTGCAGCATCAGCTTGGCCGACTTTCGGATGGAGGAATGGGAGGCCAGGGCGTCGTTGCCCGAGGCCAGCTCCAGGTCCATCAATGTCGCGATCAGGTTTTCGGCCAGCACTCCCCTGACCCCGCCCGGCAGGGACTCGGGCAGGGCGATGCAACTGATGGAGCCGTTTTGCACGCCCTGGGAGCCGGCCCCCTTGATGGCCATCAGGCAGCGGGCTTCCAGGTAGAGCATGGACTTGGACTCGGCGTGGCCCATGAGCGCCTCCGAGCCGGTCCCGGAGGTAAACCGCACCTTGATGCCGCGGGAGGCGTAGGCTGAGGCCAGGAAGGCCTTCGACCAGGGGGTGTCGTCGCCGTCGTGGAAAGCCTTCTGGGTGCCGTAGACGGAGAGGGTCTCGGCGTAGGTGGTCAGGCCCGCCAGGGCCAGCTTCAGGCTGAGCGCCTCTTCCACGGCGCACTGGGTCAGGGCCGTGCCCCGGCCGGTCTGGGAACCGATGAGCAGGGCCAGGGCATTGAAGGGGGCGTAGCGGGAGACGCCGACCGTGGTCTCCAGCTCGGAGAAACCCCGTTCCACCGCCTCGGCCGCGTCGGCAGCCAGCAAGGCCGGGTTCTCCTTGCGGTTGGTCACGTGGGCCTGGTTGGAGGGGGTTCGGCGGGCCCGCATCTTCTGCAGGGCCATCATCATTTCCACGGTGTTGAGCCGGTTGACCACCTCCACGATCTTGGCGGGGGTCAGGGCGCCGAATAGGTCCACCAGCTCCTGGCGGGGCACGCCGATGTCGATCAGCCGCCGGGCCACCTCGGTGGAGTCCAGCGCCATGGCCTCTTCGGCCCGGGTCAGGTCGATGGCGTAGCGGGCGATGAACCGGTCGATGAGATCGAACTCGGCTTCGGGCTTGCCGTCCAGCTCGCAGAGACGCCCGCGGGAAATCCGAATCCCGGGTTTGGGATCGAAGGGACTGTCGAACAGGATCAGCCCGGTCTCGGGCCATTCCTGGATGAAGCTGTCCTGGTTGATCGCGCGCCGGCTGGAGAGATCCAGGCGCTCGGACTTCATGGCTGCCATGTTCCCATGGGAGTTGTTGATCGAAGGTGGCCGGACAATCCGCCGCCGGGTGTGCAATCCGCTCCCCGGCCGACACCGGGAACGATCGCGGTCTGCCGGTCTGCCGGCGACCGGGCGACCCGCCGATCTTACCACAGGCAGGGTTGCCTCAAGCGGCTTCGAGAGCCGATTCCAGGTCCCGGATCAGGTCCTCGGGAGCCTCCAGGCCCACCGAAAGGCGGATCAGGCTCTCGGAGATCCCGGCACGCCGCCGGTCTTCCCGGGAAAGCCCGACGTGAGAGGTGGCGGCCGGCCGGGTGACCAGCGACTCCACGCCCCCCAGGCTGGGAGCGTTGACGGGCAGGCGCAGCGCCTTGAGGAACCGCTCGGCCGCCTCGGTTCCGCCGTGCAGCTCGAAGCTCAGCATGCCCCCGAAGCCGCTGAAGAGGCGGCAGGCCCGCTGGTGGTCGGGGTGGTCCTTCAAGCCCGGATAGTTGACGCGGGCCACCCCGGGGTGGGCCTGCAGGAACCGGGCCAACTGGAGGGCGCCGCGGTTCTGGGCCTCGACCCTCAGCGCCAGGGTCTTGATGCCTCGATGGAGCAGAAAGGCCGCGTGCGAATCCAGCGAGCCGCCCAGGTGGTTGGCGGTGTGGTGGATCTTCCGGATGTGCCCGTGAGAGCCGATCACGGCGCCGGCCACGATGTCGGAGTGGCCGTTCAGATACTTGGTGCCGCTGTGAACGGACAGGTCGAACCCCCATTCCAGGGGGCGGAAGTTGACCGGGGTGGGGAAGGTGTTGTCGATGACCGAGATCAGGCCGTGCTCGCGGGCGAAGCGGGCCAACGCTTCCAGGTCGGCCACCTGCATCAGGGGATTGGTGATGGACTCCACGTAGAGGACCCGGGTGTTGGGCTTCAGGCACCGCTGCCAGGAGTCGGGGTCGTCGCCCCGGATGAAGTCGTAGCTCATCCCCAGCCGCACCATTTCCCCCGTGATCAACCCGTGGGTGCCTCCGTAGAGGCAGTCCTGGGCCAGCAGGTGATCGCCCGCATCCAGGCAGGCCAGCAGCGTGGTGGCGATGGCCGCCATGCCACTGGCGCTCACCAGCGCCGCCTGGCCCCCCTCCAGCGCCGCCAGCTTCTGGTGAAGGGCCTGGTGGTTGGGAGTGTTGCTGAGCCGGAGGTAGCGGATATGGTCGTATTCGGATTCGCCCCCGAACTCGAAGGTGGACGACTGGAAGATCGGCAGGGTGACCGCCCCCTCGATGCGGGGCCTAGGTTCCCCGGCATGGATCAGGTCGGTTTCCATCCGGTGGGGTTTGTCGGGCATGGTGGTTCTCCCGGTGGCAATTACAAATTCGGCTCCGGTGAAGTGAAGGGGCTTTCGTCGGTGGTCGACGATACCTGCAGGTTGTGAAAGAGAATGCGCACGGGACGTCCCCGGACGATCTTTTCCTGCGACAGCATGATGCCCCCGAACTTCTCCCACCGGACCCAGTCGGACCCGGTCGCCGGACCCTTTCCGCCCTTCAGAATGTATTCCCAGCGATCCATCAGCCCCGTCTCCTGGTTGATGTAAGCCCAGTAGCGGTCCTTGGGCGTGAGACCCACGTTGTCGTCAAAGGTCAGAAGGACCTTGTCCCACACAGCGCCTCCGTCCCCGCCGGCAGTTCCTTCGTACTTCAGGTGAACTCCAGGATCGTTCCACTTGAAGGGCATCAGCAGCCAGTAGGTGTCGTTGATGAAGCGGCCATAGCCCATATCGATCAGCTTCTCGTGGTCCTCCCCCTGAACGGCCTTGCCGTTGCGAAAGGCCCGGCCCTTCTTGGCATTGATGTCCTCGAACAGGACCACGTAATCCCCCTTGTCTCCGGTCGTGCCTTCCACGCGATATCGCCCGGTGTAGCGATCCCAGAGGTGTTTGACCGTTGAGACGATCTTTCCCTCGCGCTTCACCACAAAGTCGAAACGCAGATAGCGGGCCCGGTCCCAGTTGTCCTGTCCCCCCAGGGCTTCCATCAGTTTGGCGGCGACCTCTTGAGCCTTGGCATCGTTCGATGGGGCGGCTTCGGCCCGTGTGGCTAAGCCCAACAGGCTGGCGACCCAGAGCGCCAGCATCAGGGTGATCGAAATGAGAGAAACCGGTCTACGCATGAGAATTTTGCCTCCTATGCCTGGCAACGAAACGAGAGGGACCCAGCGCAAGCGCGATATCAGGCCGGGAGCGCCGCGGCTAGCGGCAATGTCCTGATGGCCTGGTCGCAACCGCGCAGTCAAGAATCGCTACTCTATCCGAGGGTGCCGGCTCCAGCAATAGTGAAGTCTCAAGGGGAGGGCACCGCATGCCGGGTTGTGCACAGCCTCTGATAGACTACGAGGCGCTCTATGGGACATCGCCCCACCATCCTCTTCAGTCTGGCCCATCCCGACGACGAGAGCTTCATGGTGGCGGGCGTGTCCTGCAAGTACCGCGCCCGGGGGGTCCGGCTGGTGCTGGCCACCGCCACCCTGGGCGATGCCGGAAAGGTGGGAGACCCTCCTGTCTGTTCAAGAGAAGAACTGCCCCGGGTGAGAGAAAGCGAGCTGCGCCGGGCGGTGGATCTTCTGGGCATTGATGCGCTTCACCTGCTGGGATACCGGGACAAGGACTTGTGCAACGCCGACCCCGCGCAGATCCGCGGCCAGCTCGTCCGGCTGGTCCGCCGCTACCGGCCGGCCCTGGTCATCACCTTCGACCCCAACGGGTTCAACCAACACCCCGACCACATCGCCATCAGCCGGTTCACCTCCGACGCCCTCGCGGCGGCGGCCGACCCCCGCTGGCTGCCGGAAGCCGGCGAGCCCCATCGAGTGACCCGGCTGCTGTGGACGCCGCCGCTGCGGCCCGAGGAGATCGGCGCCGGTCCACCCCTGGGCAACCGCCCGGGCGTCGATTTCCTGGTCGATATCCAGGCCTGGTCGGCCCGCAAGGCCGAGGCCTTGAGAGCCCACCGCACCCAGCACCTCTCCATCAATCGAATCTGGTTCGATCGTCCAGATCCGGAACTGGCGCTCTCGAGCGAACCCTTCCGCCAAGCCTGGGGGCCGCCACTCGTGTCGAGGCCCGAAATCGACCTGTTCGCGGGGATGGAAGCCGGGAAGGGAATTGCACCAGAGGATCGCGGGTAACACCGACCGCCGCGCTGTACGCCCGGACCGTCTATCCCACTCATTCTAAAAGGACTGTGCTTGCTCCGCACGGCTTGACAGCCTCTTGGAAGCCTGCCTATAATGAATCCACCTCCTCCGCTGTCGATTCTTAAGCGGAACACAATACCCTGGGGGCGAAAAGGTTTCGACGGGATTATCGAGGCTGAAGATGCGTGCCGAGGACCATCCCCTCGTTAAAAAGATGGACCTAAACGTAACTGCTGATGAACCATTGGCACTTGCTGCTTAAACAAACTTGAGCAGCCGTTCCCTCCGCTGATGCCTGTGCGGCGGATGTGGGGCGTCGACTAACAGGCTAGCCGATGGCAGCCGTCCGGGAGCCGCCGGCGAAACTCACCGGTCTAGTCGCCAGGCACTCTTGCCGGTTCTCGATGTCGGGCGGCGAAACCAAACAGGAACCGGATACGCACGTAGATTCTTTTCGCCAAGTAATTTCGGACGCGGGTTCGATTCCCGCCGCCTCCACCACTTTCGCCGGCGCGCTCGCCGGGCTTCAACCGCCTTTGCCACGGCGCCGCGCCCTGCTCGATCTGGTCTTTGAGCTTGCCGCCAACCTGGCCTTCGAGCCCTATGCCTGCCTTTCCGATGAGGGCCCACATCGTCGGGCACCGTGCCGTGGACCGTCAGGAGGATGTGAGGCACTATGGGGTGTCTGTCGATGCGTTCTTGTCCGTACACTATCCGTATGGCAGAATGTCTGTGGATCCAATCGGAGGAACATTCATGGCCATCGCCGAAAACAAGTCGGAACGCATCGAGGTTAGGACGACCTCGAACATGAAGGCGTTGCTTCAGCGGGCTGCGGCCTCGTCACACAAGAACGTCACGGAGTTTCTGCTCGAGGCAGGGATCAACGCCGCTGAGGACGCCCTGGTCGACCGGCGGATTTTCCGGCTCGACGATCGCCAGTGGCAGGCCTTCCAGGCAATCCTCGACCGTCCGGTCGCCGGCAAGCCCCGCTTGACTCGACTGCTTGCAGAGAAGAGCGTGCTGGAGTGACGCCGGGACAGGAGGGGTTGTCTCCAGTCGAGAAGCTCGACGCAACGCACGATGTCGATTCCTTCGCGTGCGGGAAAGAGCCACTCGATCGCTTTCTGAAGCGTTTCGCGCTGGCGAACCAGAAGGCCGACAGCGCCCGGACCTATGTCGCCTGCCGGGGATTGACGGTGCTCGCCTACTACAGCCTTGCGGCGGGAGCAGTCGAACATGCCGACGCACCTCTCCGAGTCGGCAAGGGGCTGGCCCGGCACCCGATCCCGGTGATGCTTCTTGCCCGTCTCGCGGTCGACCTGACCTGGCAAGGACGAGGCCTGGGGAAGGCGCTCCTCAAGGACGCACTGCTCAGAACCGCCGCCGCCGCCGACATCGCCGGTATTCGGGAACTTCTCGTCCATGCCAAGGACGACGAGGCGCGCGGCTGGTACGAAGCCTTGGAGTTCGAGCCGAGCCCCACGGATCCCTATCACCTGTTCTTGCTCATGAAGGACCTGCGGGCAATGTTGAGCGAATGATCGAGGGTCACGTGATGATTTCCCACGCCACGGCGGATGTCCGGGGCTGAAGGCGCTGCTGGAGGAAAGTCAATAGGGGACGTTGTTGAATTAGTGGAATTAGTCTGTCCGGCGATTCTGTCGACGCCTAGAGAGGGAGGAAAAAACGAAGGAAAAATCCAGAGTAACGTGGGGGAACTGCTCGGTGCAACGATTCGGACGAGTTTTGAGGACGAATCGCGGTCTCAGTGCCTGCGAGTGTGCCGAAGCGCTCGGGAAGGCATCTGCTTCACCGTTTTGGTCAGTCAGGAATAAGAAACCGGGAAAGTTATTCCAGTAATTCAACAACGTCCCCTATTCACGTCCTACCTGCGGAATTTTGCAAAAGGCTCAAATGACAGGAGTTTTCATCGGATGAGGATACTCGGACGAAAGCCCGCCGTGGGTAAAGGAACAATCTGGGCGCGTGCCTTCTTTCGCCACCGACGATTCACTTGGTCGGCCCTCGGGCTCCTGGCACTTCTTGCGGCTCCCCTTTCAGCCCAGCAAAGCGAACCTGCCGTCGAGGTTTTCGCTTTGACAGGTAGCTACTTTCACGGCAATCAGGCGACCGCGTTGCGATGGCGTCCGCAGTTTGGCACCGGAGTTATCGTCCCGCTGGGAAGACGTTGGGCGACGATTTTCGACGTAACGACAAGCGCAGCCGAGACCTTCTGGAAACAGGGCAGCCCGCCGGGGCTGGCCGGCCCGAACGACAACTTCGCGGATGAGCGTCTGGTTGTGCTGACCCCGTCGCTGGTTTGGATGTGGCGAAGGGGTCGATTCTCCCTGTATGGCGGTGGCGGAGGGGGTTTTGAACATATACGGAGACAAATGCGCTTTCGTCCCACCATCGGACATGACGAGAATGGGCTGCCGATCCTGGCTGACGAGTTTCAGAACACAAGCTCCAACCGCACGCACTCGACATTGCTGTTGCGCGGAGGAACCATTGTCAGCTTGACACGCCGAGCCGTGATTCGCGTTGAGTACTCACTCCTTCGTAAATACATTGACGAGCGGGCCTCAAGCGGCGTCAGTGTTGGCATCGGATACCGTTTCTGACGTTGCTGGGAATTCCAGCTGCTCCCGGTGGATACGCCGGGCCTCGGTCCGTCCCAGGCGCTTATCCAGGTTGGTGAGCAGCGCAACGACATGATCGCGCAGGACGCCGTCGCGCTTCTCTTGGGGTGAGGGGATCACAGCTCGGTCAATCCACCCTGGCGTTTAGTCTGAAGTTCCAGCGGAAAAAACTAATAACTCTATTGTAGACAGAGCCATCGACGATTCTGGGGGTGTAGGTTTCTGGCTACATCAGAGGGTGATCTCCAACAACTCGAACAACGGTTGCTGCAAGGGTGTCAACCGGGTCTTGAGTTGGAAGCGTTCGCCGCTGTCTTCGACTTGCATGGTATTGCTGACCACGATGCCCAACTCGTCGAGCAGGCTGCGGAAGCTGTGCACGGGGGTCAATAGGGGACGTTGTTGAATTAGTGGAATTACTCTGTCCGGCGATTCTGTCGACGCCTAGAGAGGGAGGAAAAAAGGAAGGAAAAATCCAGAGTACCGTGGGGGAACTGCTCGGTGCAACGATTCGGACGCGTTTTGAGGACGAATCGCGGTGTCAGTGCCTGCGAGTGTGCCGAAGCGCGTGGGAAGGCATCTGCTTCACCGTTTTGGTCAGTCAAGAATAAGAAACCGGGAAAGTTATTCCGGTAATTCAACAACGTCCCCTATTTTCCCTTCGGAGACTGAAGCGGGAAGGTTGGGTGTCCCGGAACGTGCGCGGAAGCCATCACCAATTCGTCCACCCTGAAAAGTCCGGACGGGTCACCGTGAAGCACCCCAGTAAGGAGATCCCCATCGGCACTTTGCGCAACATCTACCGACAAGCCAATTGGAGGACCGCTGAGATGCGATACCCGGTTGTGATCCACAAGGATGTCGAGAGTGTTTACGGGGTCAGCGTACCCGATCTGCCTGGCTGCTTTTCAGCGGGAGATACGCTTGAGGAAGCCGTCGAGGCGGCCCAGGAGGCTATTGCTTGCCACCTGGAGGGACTCCTCATGGATGGAGAACCCATTCCTCCCAAGGGATCGCTGGAAACACACCAGGCGAGTGATGATTACAAGTCTGGGATTTGGGCACTCGTCGACGTTGATCTCTCCAAGCTGTTGAGCAAGACGAAGCGAATCAACATAACGGTGCCCGCCCGCGTTCTGGCGATCGTGGACAAGGCGGCGGCTCGAGAAGGGGAAACACGGTCAGGCCTGCTCGCTCGCGCCGCGCTCAGCTACGTAGAACGTCTTTCCAGGGAGCAATAGGTGCATGTTATCTGTCCGGGGATGTCAAAAGGGGACGTTGTTGAATTAGTGGGATTATTCTGTCCGGCGATTCCGTAAGCTCTTGGCAGTTGCGGAGAGCGAGACTCCTAGCTCGCGAGCAATTTCCGCCAAGGAAAGCCCGAATTCTTCCAGTAACCGTCGTGCCAGCAACGCTCGAATCTTTGACACCTGCCTCCGCCGCCGCCCGTCCGAAGTTCCCCTGCGCTTGCACCAGCCCACCGACAAACCTGCTCTATTACTTCAACTACATTGAATTAAATCAATATTGTTGTATACTTAACTTGGACGACATTTATGTTGTGCAACAAAATGGATGTATAAATGAGCAGTCTTCCTGAATTCTACACCGGGGCTCCCGTCGACCCGGTGGACTTGCGATTCCGCGAGGAGTTTGTCGCGGAGCTTTGGGAAACACTGCGCACCAGGCACCTGGTGCTCACGGCGGCCCGACGAACGGGGAAAACCAGCGTCATGGATCACTTGCGTGACCATCCCAGGAACGGTTTCTCGACGGTTTTGATCAACGTCCAGGACTTGACCCATCCAGCCGATTTCTTCCAGGGACTACTCGACGCATTCCATGATGCGCATCCGGATTTCGTACGGGACCAGCTTGCCGCAGGCTGGAAACTCGTGGGTGGCGCATTGGGAAAGGTCGGGGAGATCGGTATCGGTGGCTTCAAGCTCGCACTGCGCCAAAGTGATCCCGATTGGCGCGAGAACTGGCGGCAGCACGGTGACAGGTTTCTCAAACAGGCTCGCAAAACCCGCGTACGGATTCTATTCATCGTCGACGAGCTGCCTGACATGCTGCTCAACTTGTCCCGGGAGGATGCAGCGTTGCTGCGCGAGTTTCTCGCCTGGTTTCGCACCCAGCGATTGAATCCAGCACCCGCAAAAGACTCGATCCGTTGGTTGGTTGGCGGCTCGGTCAATCTTGCAGGCACACTTGACGGGCTCGGACAGGTGGATCTCATCAACGACCTTGAAGACATCCCCCTGCCTCCACTCACTGACGGTGACATCAGGGCTTTTGTGACGGAAATGTTGGGTGGGCGAGGCGTCCCATACCAAGAGGATGTTCCACCGCGGATCGTCTCCCGCCTGGGACGTCCCATTCCGCTTTTCATGCAAATGGCGACCCAGGATCTCTACCGATTATGGAAAAAGGAGCAACGTGAAATCGTCGCGTCGGATGTCGATGCCATCTTTGAATCGTTGATAGTCAGTCCCGGTGCGCGCACCCGGTTGCAACACTACTATTCTCGAATCAGGCAATACTATGCGGACCGCAAACGCTCGATTTCCTATGCCTTGTTGGGGCAAATCAGCGTGTGCCAATCCGGGCTGGGCCGTGCAGCTCTGTTGCAAGTAACGGACCGGGTGCTAGTGGACAGCGGCATCGAGCTCCCGTCGCATGAGCGCAGACAACTGTTCAACCAAGTATTGCTCGACCTGGAGAACGATTTCTACGTCATCGAGGTCAAAGAGGGAATCTATGACTTTGCCAGCGGTGTGCTGAAATCGTGGTGGCGGAAATACTATGCCTGAGCCGACCCTCGATGCAAAGATCGGACTGTATCGCTCAGGAGTAACCAGTCCTGAGCGCCTGCGCCACACCAGCGTTGCGCGGGAACATGTCCTCGACAATTCCGTTGAATCCTTGCGTGGTTCCGTTGGAAGGAAATCGAAACACCATCTCCTGTTCATCGGGCCGCGTGGAATCGGAAAGACCCATCTGCTCGACTGCATTGAAGACACAGTGCAATCGGATGAAACGCTCAGTGCAAGCTGCGTCGTTGTCCGGTTTCCGGAGGAATCGAACCGGACACTGTCCTTCGCCGATTTTCTTATCGGTCTATGCGAGATCCTGAAAGATGCCGTCGATGACGAGCCGCTATGGGCGGAGTTGTTCTCCAAGGTACAGACCGAGGAAGACAACGCTCTCGTAGTCGACACCCTGGCCCCCGCAATCCGCCAACAGAACCGCCGGCACAATCGCACACTGCTCATCATGCTCGAGAACCTGGGCGAGATATTTACGCGGCAAATTCGCGACAAAAACGAACTCGCCTCCTTGCGTAAGTTCTTCATGGCCGACAACGGCTGCCTGCTGTTGGCCACCTCGCCGCTACACTTCGACGCCATCACCGATGTCGGACAGCCGTTTTACGATTTCTTCGACATTCAGATTCTCGAGAACCTGAGTTTTGAGGAAACCGTTGAAGTAATCCGCCGCAACCTCGAATGGGAAAGCCGCGACGATCTCCTCGCAACCTTTGCGGACATGCGTTCTCGCTTGCAGGCGCTTTACCGGATGACGGGCGGGAACCCTCGATTGATAATGATGCTCTACGAGTTGATCGTCCACGAATCGGTCACCAAGGTTCAGGATCAGTTCCACCTGCTGCTCGACCGGATATCGCCGTTCTATCAGGATCGGCTCAACGATCTGCCTCCCGGCCAACGCGCGCTGCTGGAGTGTCTGGCGAGCATGCGCGACCAGGAAAAGACTCCGGCCGCCATTGCCGCGCGAATGCGCATGAGCCAGCAGGAGACTTCGTCGCTGCTCAAGCGTCTCTCCGCTACCCACTACCTGAGCGCCAGCCAGCACCCACAAGACAAACGCTCGCGCCTTTACACCATTCGTGAAGGATTCTTTGATATCTGGCTCGCGATGAATCTATCCCGCGGCGCTCGCAAACGCCTGCCGTTCTTGCTTGAATTCTTCAACCTCTTTTACCCAAGCATCGATGCCCGCGATGAAAAGCGCCGCCTATTGCGCCAGAAACTTATCGAAGAAGGCAGTGTCGATGCGGAAACGACCCTTGATTACCTTAGTGAAGTCGGTGACGAAAGCGAGAGAGCGACCGCGAAGTTCGACATGGCGAGGATCTATGCCCGCCGTGGAGAGGCCGAGCAAATGGCGAGCTACGTGCGCGAAGCTGCGCCGCTGGCCGGCGATGGGGTGAGCCAATCGATTGCCCGCATTATTACGAGTAATCGATCCGCCCCCGACTATCTGGCCGAAGTCGAGGAAATGATCGCCTGTTGGGAAATGCACCGAAGCGGTGAATTTGAGAATTTCGCCAATCGGCTCATGGAGATGGGAGAGGGATTGACGGTGCGCATGTTTTCCGAGACCAAGCTAGACTTTCTGAGCGATACGCTGGAGAGCATAGACGATTCAGAAAAACGGATCTTGCAGCGCCTGAAAATCGCGACACAACTGATGGCTCTCGCGCGATGGGATGATTGTGAAACACAGCAACGCAAAGCGCTCGCCGAGGCAAAGGGACACGCCAATGGGAAGCTTGTCGCAAAGGCTTCGAACGACCTGGCGCAGTTGCTGCAGGACACCAACCGGATGGGTGAGGCGGAACCGCTGATGCGGCAAGCGCTGGAGATCAGCAAGGCTTCCTTCGGCGAGCACCACCCGACCGTGGCGATAGGCTTGAACAACCTGGCGCTGTTACTGCAGGCCACCAACCGGATGGGAGAAGCAGAACCGCTGATGCGGCGAGCGCTGGAGGTCAGCAAGGCTTCCTTCGGCGAGCACCACCCGACCGTGGCGACAGGTTTGAACAACCTGGCGCAGTTGCTGCAGGACACCAACCGGATGGGTGAGGCGGAGCCGCTGATGCGGCGAGCGCTGGAGATCGACGAGGCTTCCTTGGGTGGTCACCACCCGACCGTGGCGATTCGTTTGAACAACCTGGCGCAGTTGCTGAAGGTCACCAACCGGATGGGTGAGGCGGAGCCGCTGATGCGGCGAGCGCTGGAGATCAGCAAGGACTCCTTCGGCGAGCGCTGACCCTCCCCCAGAATTAGTCCAGTTCAATAGTGAGGAACTGAACTACGGTTCTTGGGGCAAGTATTGGGGCAACTGTGTTCTCACAATTGGGTACAAGTTGTTTTATTGCAATAATATATGAGACTTATTCGGTAGTCGCCGCCTCCACCATTCTTCCCGACACAACGCTCTTTTCTTTCGGGTACCTTTTTTCGTGACGCTGCAATTTTCTTTCGGGCATTTTTTTTGAGGCAACTCGCCTGCTGGATTTCTTTCCACAATCCGAATAGGATCTCAAGTACAAAAGCAAGGTAGTCGCGTGATCATATTCGTAATCGCCCTCGGCCTGCTCGGAGCCCCCGAGAAAGCCGGTCAAGGCCATATCAACTTCTTCGAGGAGAAGATTCGTCCCGTGCTGGCGGAGCGCTGCTATCAGTGTCACTCGGCGGAGGCCGCCCGCGCGGGAATGCTGATGGGGAAGCTGCAGCTCGACACCCGGGAGGGTGTCCAGCGGGGCGGGTCGCGGGGCCCGATCGTCGTGGCGGGGCGACCCGATCAGTCGATGCTGATCGAGGCCCTCGAGTACACCAACCCAAACCTGCAGATGCCGCCCGGCGGCAAGTTGCCCGACGAGGTCATCGCTGATTTCGTCCAATGGGTGGCCCTCGGTGCGCCCGATCCGAGAGATGCGCAGCCGGTTGATACGGCGAAGATGGATCTCGAATCAGGACGTCTCCACTGGGCCTTCCGCCCCCTGCGTCCTGTCGATCCGCCTCAGGTGTCGGCGGCAAGCCCGGAGGAGTCCGCCTGGACGGACTCGCCGATCGATCGTTTCGTCCTCGCCAAGCTGCACGAGAAGCAGTTTCGCCCTGCACGGGAGGCCGATCGGTCGAGGCTGATTCGCCGCGCCTACTTCGACCTGATCGGTTTGCCGCCTGCGCCCGACGAAGTCGAGGCGTTCGTTCGGGATTCCTCTGCGGAACCCTTTCGCCAGCTCGTTGACCGGCTGCTCGCCAGCCCGCACTATGGCGAACGGTGGGGACGGCACTGGTTGGATGTGGCTCGGTTTGGCGAAAGCCTTGGAGCACACGAGGGGGACAACGCAATTCGAGAGGACGCCTATCGATACCGCGACGCCGTGATTCGCGCATTCAATGACGACCTGCCTTACAACGACTTCGTCCGCTACCAGGTTGCTGGCGCTCCAAGAGGTCTCCCCGTCGGCCGGCGGGACTTGGGCAGGTTCATTCAGATTGGAACGAATCTGAGCAAGAACGACAACCCGAACGATCGGAAGTTTCACCGCCTCGACGACATGGTGTCGACGACCGGTCAAGCGTTCCTTGCCCTGACGGTCGGGTGTGCGCGTTGCCACGACCACAAGGTCGACCCGATCACTGCCGAAGAGTATTATCAGTTGACGGCTGTATTCTTCGACGAAGTCGAGGTCAAGCCGGATGCAGGCGGCAAGTATGTTGCCCTGGAGGTACCCACACCCCATCTACTGGCCGGCGGTAGTTGGGCGCGCCCCATCAAGCCGGTCAAGCCAGGGTTCCTGCGCGTCTTGATGCGGGACGGTCGTATTGCGAAGGATTGGCGGCCCCTTCCCGAGGCCACCGATGGCCCCGAGCCGCAGCTTGAGGCGTGGAAGCGTCGGATGCTTGCGAGTTGGCTGACCGACGTCGAGCAGGGCGCCGGTGCGTTGCTGGCTCGGGTGATCGTCAATCGTCTCTGGCAACATCATTTCGGGCGCGGCATCGTCAGCACGACCAATGATTTCGGCAAACTCGGTGCCGAACCCACCCACCCCGCTCTGCTGGATTGGCTTGCTTCCAAGCTGATCCAGGAGGGCTGGCGATTCAAACCGATCCACCGGCTGATGATGAACAGCGCCGTATACAGACAGGCGGCCGGCACCGAGTTGGCCCAGGCCCGGCAAGATGCTTACAACGAGTACCTGTGGCACCGCAGGCCCTTGCGCATGGAGGCTGAAGTCATCCGCGATCACCTGTTGAGCGTCTCCGGCGCCCTGCACACGAAAATGTACGGGCCCAGCACTTCCATTGGCAGCCGCGAGGAACCCTTCAAGGACACGCCGGACACCTGGCGCCGGTCGGTCTACCTCATGTCGCCGCGCTTCATCCTCCATCCGGTCCTCAAGATCTTCGACCTTCCGGACAACACGCAAAGCGTCGGCCTTCGTGATGTCGGCACGACACCGATCAGCACGGCTTTCATGCTGAATGCGCCCTTCGTGTGGGAGCAAGCGAAGCGCTTCGCACAACGGGTGCGGGACAGAGTCGGAGGCGACCCCGGCCGACAGATCGAGTCGGCATACCGGATTGCTCTTTCTCGGCCGCCGACTGTGGAAGAACGCGAGATCGGCCTGTCGTTTCTCGGTCAACGGCGCGCCGGCTCCTTGGAGGCAAGCAAGGAGCCGGGGTCTTTGGATGCGCAAAGTCCGCTGGTCCGATATTGCCATGCCGTCATGAGCCTGAACGAGTTCATCTATGTTCACTGACGCAGCTTCTGAAACTCGACCGGTTGGCAGGGACCGCCGTGGATTCCTCAAGGAACTGGGCCTGGGTGGCATCGCTCTGGCCAGCCTGCTCGCGGACCAGACGGCGAGCGGTGCGGCGGCTGACCTCAGCGAGCCACTTGCGCCCAGGCAGCCACACTTCGCTCCCAGGGCCAGGAGCGTCATCTTCCTGTTCATGGTCGGCGGCGCAAGTCAACTGGAGACGTTCGATCACAAGCCGCTTCTGAAAAAGTACGCCGGAAGACTGGCGCGAGACATATTCTCCAAAAAAGACTTGGAGGGCCTTAGCCCGGAGAAGGACTACACCCACACGCGCATCGTTCCGCCGGTGTTCTCCTTCAAGCGCTATGGGCAGAGCGGCGCATGGGTCAGCGAGATCTTCCCGAACCTGACCAAGGTGGCCGACGACATCGCATTCATCAATTCGATGCACACCGATTCAGCACTTCACTTCTCCGGCCAGATCCTCATGCACACGGGTTATGCCAGACAGGGCCACCCCAGTCTTGGTTCGTGGGTGACCTACGGTCTGGGGACGGAGAACCGGAACATGCCGGGGTTCGTGGTGATGGCAGACGGCCGGCCGTCCGGCGGGCGCGCGCTTCACGACGCCGGATACCTCCCTGGTATCCACCAGGCCACGCTGGCTGACTTCAAGCCCGGACATCCACCGGTGCCGCACCTTACGGCACCGGCATTCCTCAGCCGAGCCCGGCAGCGCGAGCAGTTGGACCTGGTGCGGAAGTTGAATCGCCTCCATCGCGGTACTTATCGCACCCAGCCGGAGCTCGACGCGCGCATCGCCGCATTCGAGACGGCCTTTCGCATGCAGATGGAAGCGCCGGGGATCTTCGATATCCGGAGCGAGCCGGACTCGGTGAAGGCGCTATATGGCGACACCGACTTCGGGAGGAAGTGCCTGACGGCGAGACGGATGGTGGAGAGAGGCGTCCGTTTCGTGGAGATTCTCGACGGCGCCCAGGGGCGGCGATGGGACGCGCACGGCAACCGCGGCGGGCTCGTCAACAACCACCGCACCAACGCGGCGCGCACCGATCGCGGGATCACCGCCCTCATCATGGATCTTAAGTCGCGCGGTCTGCTGGACGAGACTCTGGTCGTCTGGGCCACCGAGTTCGGTCGCACGCCGATGGAGGAGGCTAATAAGGAGGAATCCCTCGGCCGCGGCCATCACCACTACGGTTTCTCCATGTGGATGGCGGGCGGCGGCGTCAAGCCGGGGATCACGCACGGCGCGACCGACGAGCTCGGCATGCACGCTGTCAAGGATCGCGTCTCCCATCACGATCTTCACGCCACCATCCTCCACCTGTTGGGCCTGGATCACAAGCGGCTCACCTACCGCCACAATAGCCGCGACTTCCGCCTGACCGATGTCTACGGCAACGTCGTGCACGACATCATTGCCTGACAGTGAAAAGTAGGGAGGTCCCCTAACTTTCCCATTATCGCTCTGGCCGCTACCTCGACGGCAGCGGCGAGGCAGCTCGGCCCGGAACTGGCTTTTTCCCGCGCGCTCGGGCTCGGTGAGTTGCCTTCTGACGTTCGGTCAGTCTGGCCAAGGCATTGCGTAGAACCTTCCTGTTTCGCCTGCGCGCCACCTGGAGGGGTGTTTTCCCCTTGTGGTTCCACGCTATCTGGTCCGCCCCCGCCGCCAGCAGCGTCTCGACTACCGCCGGATTGTTGAACTTAGCCGCAAAATGCAAGGGCGTATTTTTTGTCTCGTTCCGCACGTTCGGGTCGGCGCCGGCCTTCAGCAGGGCCTCGATCACCTCCGAATCCCAGTTTTTCCATGCCGCGAAATGTAGGGGCGTGTTTCCCCACATATGCGGTGCATTCGGGTCGGCGCCAGCCTTGAGCAGAGTCTCGATGACTGCAGGATTCTTGTTGTAGTGGAGCGCCAGAATCAGGGGCGTACATTGTTTGCAACGCGAGAAAGCGGTACTCCGAGCATCCAAGTCGGCTCCAGCGCTAATGCACGCGGTCACGTTTTCAACTGTTGCTTTCCGAAAGAACCTTTTCGTGGCCCAGTTTCTGCAACCCGGCCCCGGTTGCACTGCGGTTGCCTCTTGCGTTTGTGGTGACGTGGGTGGCAACGCCCGGGGTTGTGGTTCGATCTCCGACGCTGTGGCAACCGCCCCGTCCCGGTCCACAGACGGCTCCTCCAGCTTCCGCTCGGCTCTTACCAACAGTTCCAGGGCCTCCCGATAGTACTCGTCCTTCCTGCCGGCTGCTGACAAATACCGCTTCGCCGACTCAACAGCGGCCTGCACTGCACCAGCGGCCAAGGCCGTGCGCGCGTAGTGGAACGAAAATTCCTCCGGCAACGTCAGGTCGTGCTCTTTTTGCAATTCCACGACCCGGTCCATTGCCTCAAGAGCTCGCTTGTAGTCCTGCTCCTCGCTCAGCATTTGGGCCTGCAACAGGTACTTGTCCACAAGCACGTCGGGTGGAAGCTGTGCGGCCACCGTTATAAATCCCAGCCAGATTCCCAACACAGTTCTTCCGATTACTTTCCTGGTCATTCTGATACCCCCTGAATCCGTGAGTCCGGCCGGATAGGTTGCAGGTTCCCGATTCCTGGCCGACCGCAACTGGTCGGGAGCGCCGTCAGCGCGATTTTCCTCTCAGAGACGGCAGGTTTCTCGGTGTGTGGGCAAACCGACGTTTTCGGCCAGATCCGCAAAAAATCACTGTCCTATTGTCGTCCGTTTCCGTTCCTCCGGATCTTTCTGGTTGTTCAGGTTCAGCCGGGTGATTGAGTGGGTCGGTGGCCTGGAATAATAGGGGTCATCCAAGATTCGAGTCTCCCACGGCAGGTGCTTGTTGTGCATGAGGGTGTAGACCAGCCAGATCATGAAGGGCAGAGACGCTATAAAGACCACAATGAGAAAGACATAGGTCATGACGCTTGGAACGGCTCTGCAGCTCTCGGATCACCTGCAATTCCACGAACCGAGCGGGGCAGGCGGGACGTTCGGGATCTCCTGCATATCCTGAACTCTTGAATGACCTCCTGGGACAATTCGACCGAATCTGCGCGAAAGAGACTCACGGAATGCTCCCTGGGATCGCGTTTCTCGACTTCCGATGCCCCGTCGTACTTACCTCCCCCCGAATTCAGGTCCACCCCAAGGGTGAGGAATTGGCGCTAGTTAGGGGGCCTCCAGTCATCGGCGCCGACTCCCTCGCGGGTCTCGGCAATCACCAGGTCGACCACGGCCTGCAACGCTTCTTGCTGGGTGTCGCCCTCCAGCCGGCGGAGCCGATAATGGTCGAGCTGTCGGTCGGCGCCGCTGCCTTCTCGAACGATGGTGAGGACGTGACGAAGCTCCCGCTCACAGCCGAGTTCGCGGGCATCCTCCGCCAGTTCCTCCACCAGCCGCGCGGCGTAATCTTCGATGTCCACCCGCCCTTCGGCGCTGTTCATGTCGCCGAAGAACGCCAGCACCCCGTAGCGCTGGGCAAGCCAGCGGTTCTCCGCGATTATTTCGGTGGGCGGGTCGGGGGGCAGCAGACCTGCGCTGTCGAGGCGCGACAGGCGCCGGACCAGCGAAGCGTAGAGGGCCACGATACTCGCCACGTCGTCGAGACGGGGGCAAACGTCGCAGATCCGTATCTCCACCGTCGGAAAGTTTTGGGAGGGTCGGATGTCCCACCACAGCTCGCTACCGCTCTGGATGAAACGCATGCGCTGGTAGGTCGCCACGAGACGTTCATACTCCGCCCGCGACGACAGCGGCCGCGGCAGGCTGGTGCGGGGCAGCACTCCCAGGATGTTCAGGCGGTTGGACTTGAAGCCGGTCTCGCGCCCGCCGTGGAACGGCGAGGATGTTGACAGCGCGTGGAGCAGCGGCAGGTAGGGCCGCATCGCCGTCATGACCCGGATCCGCGAGTCGGGGTTGCCGAAACCGGCGTGGATGTGCATGCCGCCGATGAGTAGCTGCCGCACGCTCTCCTGAAAGGTGACGACGAATCGCTGGTAGCGTTCCCGCGGCGTGATCAGTTGGGACTTCCATTCGGCGAACGGGTGGGTCGACGCCGCCATCACCCCCACCCCGTGCTCGGCGGCAGCCTCGATCACCAGGCGGCGGGTTTCCCGCACCGCCTCGCACGCCTCCGTCACCGACCCGCACACCCTGGTGCTGGTCTCGATCTGCGTCCGCAACACCTCGTGCGCGACCGTGTGGGGCCCGCGGTTCCGTTCGCACGCCTCGAAGATACCCGGGTTTGGATTGGACTCCAGGTCGCGGGTGCCCGGGGCGACCAGGAAGAACTCCTCCTCGACGCCGAGCGTGATGTTGAGATCGGATTCACTTGCGGTCATAGTGTGAAACGCGACTGGTTGTGAATTCTGTGAAGGCTCTTCATACGGGCTAAGTCCGACAAACCGATGGGGGCGAAACCAATCAATTCAAGGAGGAAGCCCGCTTGAGCCTTCATAAGAATGCAAGAACCTGCCTCCGAAGTCGAGTCTTGATGGCCAAACGAGTGCTCCATCAAGCCATGCCGGTTGCTGAATTGGCTGGAGCAAGCCCCGATTGACAGTCGCCCGACTACCCAAAATGGGACATCGTTGTGTATCTTTGGGAATACCAAAAAAAACAAGCGTCAGAGAATCACTCAGCCTTAGGGCGTTAGTGCCGGAAAGAGAGCCGCCGCATGAAATTTACCACTTTACTGACTTGTCTGGCTTTCGTGTTCGGTGGGGCGTCCGAGCTGCTGGCGCAATTCGTGCCCGTAATTGCCAAGCAGAGAAACGTTCACTACCTCATTGAGTCTGATGGAAGCGAAACGGAGATTGTACGAGACGAGGGCACTTACTTCCGTTCCTCCTCTGGCTCTGTGATGGACACCCTGACGCAAGTCACAGGACCGGATCAAGGAAAGCACCGATCGACTCTCATGGATTCCTCGACTCGCAAAATCTATAACGTGGACCACAATCTCAAAGAAGCAATTCTGAAACAAGTCAGGCCGGAACCCTTCCGCCCAATTGTGCTAAGGCCTGAGCTTGCAATTGACGAAGGAGTGATTGGAGGGCTGGATTGCCTGGCAATGCGTGTTGTGTCTCCCAGTAATCCAGAGGGGTCCATCGGCAAAGTCTGGTGGGCAAGAAACGCTGTACTGATGGTCAAGAGTGAGAGCACCTGGCACAGGGAAAGGACTGTTCTCGAACTCTACGACATTCAGTTCACCGAGCCCGATTCATCGGTGTTTGTACTTCCGGAAAATTACAAGATCGATGATTCTACATGGATGGAGGAGACGGTACTGGAGATTTACGCCGCCGGCACTCCGATGCCTCACACGCCGGCAGGAGCGGAAGGGGAGGAGTATACGGGCAAAATGCGCGGCTCGCTGCCGGACATGGCGCTCACGCGGCTCGACGGCCTCGAGGAACGTCTGTCCGACTATCGGGGACGCATCTTGCTGCTCGATTTCTGGGCCACATGGTGCGGGCCGTGTGTCGCGGCTTTGCCAGAGATTCGGGAACTGGTTGCCAGGCTGCCCGCCGACCGGTTCGCCCTGGTCGCGATCAGCGTGGACGAGGAACTGGGAACCGTGACCCGGTTTATTGAAGATGAACCGATGCCGTGGACAAACTGGCATGCAGGTGAGGGGAGCGAACTCGCGCGTCTTCTCCGGATCAGAAGCCTTCCTACCTATGTGCTGGCCGACGAGAACGGCAAGATATTGACCCGCACAGGGGGTCTGATTCCCCCCTTCGTCTCCCTGATCGAAGAGGCGGTGGACCATCTGGGGGAATTCGGAAACACCCGCGGGCTTGATGTCGAGTCCATGGGCCTGCCCACCGGTCTGCACGACCCCGATAGCCTGGGCGGGAGGGCAGGAGCCATGAGTTCTCCTTTCTACCCGATTGTATTCGGCGTGATGGGGGTTCTATTGTCGACCATCGGTTTACGCGGGCTTGTGACCAAACGACCCTTCCTTTTCCCAGCCAGGTGGCTGTTTGTCTTTGTCATGACGGTGTTTCTCGGCCCGATGGCTAGTCTCAGCTCATTTTCGCGGCCCTCGCAGACTATGGATTGGATACCTTTTCTGATGTTCCCGATCCTGGCGGTGTTCATGTGGATTCAACTCAAAGGCTACCTGGCGTTGGGCGTAACCGAGAGATCCTTTCGGGAGGGTCTGCTGGCGGCGCTCGAGAAACTGCAGTTGCCCTACGAAGAGAGCCTCTCCTCGATACGGCTGACTTCGCTTGGTGTCGACCTCCAGGTAGCCATCCAGTCTTGGATGGGAAGTGGACAGATCAAGGTCAGGAAGGGACGCCACGGTCCCTTGCTCAAGGAGATCGTTCAGGCAATGCACAAGTACTTCCGCACCTCCGCCGTGGAAACCAACATGATCTCCTGCGTCCTCTACTTGATCATCGGGATCTTCGTGCTTCTCATGACAGTGGACATGTTGTTCCGTTGGGGCCTGCCTTGAACGGCTCAGCGAAGTGGATCCGCCAAGTAGTCTCTTTTCTCGATTTCCTCAATTTGAGCTCCTGGACTGTCCCAGCCGGCTACCTGGTTTGCACTGTGCTCCCGGTTCTATTCGGGAACTTTGGTGGAGACTCTGGTGTCCAAACTGGGAAGGGCAGCGCTTCTCGACTTTCGCTGGAAGAGGTCGGATGGCTCTGCCGGCAAGGACCTGAACAGGAGGCTGACCATGTTTGACCGATTCATTGACTCCAGGGAGACCGGGGCAACGGCGAAGAAATCAATCACGCTGATTGCTTCGGTCACCATTCATGTCGTTCTGATTGTGTCGGCCGTCATCCTGCCGCTGCTCTTTCCCGACACCGTGGCGGGGTCGATTCAGCGGTTGAGCTTTCTGGTGACGCCTCCCCGTCCCCCTGCGCCTCCTCCCGCGCCCCCGCCGGAGTCTACAGCCGGCAGCATCCCGAGGACGGTTGTTGACGATGCCTTTCAGGCTCCGGTGGAAATCCCCCGGGAGATCCTGATAGGCATGGATGAAGCTCCTCCGCTCGACTCGCTCATCGCCGGCATTCCCGGGGGTATTCCAGGAGGCATTCCTGGTGGCGTACCCGGTGGCATCATTGACGGAGTTTTATGGGGAGCTCCAGCGTCAATGGATCCACTTCCACTGCCGCCGGCGCCTGCGCAGGTCGAGCCCCCGCAACGCGTGCGCGTGGGTGGAAGCGTGCAGCGCGCCAAGCTCATTCGACAGGTGCGTCCCCGTTACCCGGTTTTGGCCGTACAGGCCCGCATCCAGGGGACGGTGATTCTGGAAGCGACCATCAGCGAGCTGGGTTCGGTGGAAGATCTGCGGGTAATCACGGGTCATCCCTTGTTGATTGGGCGCGCTCTGGAAGCTGTCAGACAGTGGCGCTACAGGCCCACCGTGCTCAATGGCGTGCCGGTTCGAGTGGTTACTCGCATTACCGTGAGGTTCAACATGCCTTGAGGGCAGGGTCGTTGAGAGGGGCTCGGATTACGACTGCTCAACTTGTGAATTGCACCGAGCGCGCCTGCCGAACCGCTTGGGGTTTCACTCCGCTGCGATATGATGGTTGCGTTCATCTCATGAAGTTTGTCGTCGCCATCGGGAGTCTTTCAGGGTTCCAATGCGGGTTGCCGTGTGCGGAGAGACGGAGAGTCGAATGAAATTGAAAGTCTTACTTGTCATATGGTTGCTGGTCGTCGGAATGGTCGCTTGTTCCACATCGGAGGAAACGGGTTCTGCCGGCAAAAAGCAGTTGACGGCCGAAGAACCCCGCCACGTCAAGGTCTACTTCGAGAAGGGCATGTTCGGCGGGTGGCCGGCCAATCACGGCATCTGGAGCTGGGGGCAGGAGATCCTGGTCGGTTTCGGGATGGGGTACTACAAGGACCAGGGTCTGAACCACCACATCGATCGCGAGAAGCCGGAGATTCCGATGTTGGCCCGCAGCCTCGATGGGGGCGAGACCTGGTCGATAGAGGACCCGGGAGCCAAGGGGTACCTGCTGACCGAGGGCGGATACCTGCACGGCGTCACCCGTCCGGGTGTCACCATCCCGCCGCTGAGAGAAAGCGAGGGCGGCATCGACTTCACCCACCCGGACTTCGCCCTGACCGTTCGCACCAACAGCATTCACGCCGGAATCGGCCGGATCTTCTATTCCTACGACAGAGGCCGCACCTGGGAGGGCCCGTTTCGCCTGCCCAGCTTCGATACACCCGGCATTGCCCCCCGCACGGACTATATCCTTGACGACAAGCAAACCTGCACCCTTTTCATCACGGCCGCCAAGGCCAACGGAAGGGAGGGAAGGCCGCTTTGCGTCCGTACCACCGACTCCGGCAAGACGTGGGAATTCGTTTCCTGGATCGGTCCCGAGCCCGAAGGATTCTCCATCATGCCGGCCTCGCTTCGGCTTTCCGATACGGACATTCTCGTGACCGTTCGCGTGCGTGAGGCGGCGCGCAGGTGGATCGGGACTTATCTGTCGACCGACAACGGCGCCGGTTGGGAGTACCTGAACGAGGCGGTGCCGGATGCCGGGGTAGGGAATCCGCCCGCCATGATCGAGCTGCAGGACGGACGCATCTGCCTGCTCTACGGCTACCGGGCCGAGCCCTACAGCATTCGCGCCGTGCTCAGCGGCGACAAGGGGAGGACCTGGAGCGACCCCATCACGCTCCGGGACGACGGCGCTGGCCGCGACATCGGTTACGTGAGGGCCATCCAGAGGCCGGACGGTAAAGTGGTTGCCGTGCACTACTTCACCGACGAGGCGACTGGCCCCGAACGCTACATCGGAGCCACCATCTGGAGTCCGCCAGCGCTGTAGCCGGCGCCAATGTGAAGACGCATACTTTCTGGATTGCGCCGTGCGCTACCGCGCACCCCTGCTGACGTTGGACCGACCACTGAGGCGTGCCGCAGAACGACTTGAAGTCAAGCTCGTAGAACTGGAGGCGTAAGGTGGAAATCTATTCATACTCGGAAGCCAGACAGAAACTTGCCAGCGTGCTCGACGAGGCCGAGTCAACGGGGAAAGTACTTATACGTCGAAGAGATGGCAGGACTTATTCGCTGGTGCCGGAGAGAATGCCCAACTCGCCCCTGGACGTTCCCTTTGTGAAAGCGAACATCTCTACGCAGGAGGTTGTCGAACTCGTCAGGCGTGAGCGGGGTAAAGGGAGGGGGATGAGGCGAACTTCCTGACAGCCTCCAGGAACTTATTCCAAGCCAGGCATGCCTGGAGCATCCCCGGGCGTCGGAATCCATACGAATCTCACCTGCTGAGCGGCCTGAAGTTCAGCGTCAACAAGGTGTTGTCGTCCTTTTTGATTTCCAGGGACGGCGTGGCCAGGGAGGATGGATCCAGCAGGACTGTCGAGCCGAAACAGGTATCGTCGAAAAAGGGATCGTCTTCCATCAGGACCACCTGGAGTTCGTCGTCCGGGTAGACGCGTAGTGAGCCGGGCCTGTCCGCGCTGGACCGCAGTTCAATCCGGCGAAGCAGCCGCCGCCGCTGGGTCTGCAGTTCCTTCATTCGAGCCATCACCGAAGCATCGGCCGTTGAAACAGGCTCTCTGTCCCGGAGTGACCTGAGCTCTCGATCTTCGTCGCGGGTGCGCTCCGTTGGCTTTGTGCTTCGCAACCTCTCCAATGATTCCAATTCAGCCTCCGAAAGAGGAGCGCTCTTGCTGTTGAAGTCCTGCTTCCGCAACGAATCCACTCGCTGTTCGGCATACCGCCAGGAAGTTCTACCTGTAATTTGTTGAGCTTCGCGTTCAATATCATCGATCCGGTCCTGTAGTTCCAGGTCCAGGCGCTTGACCACGACGTACAATTCCTCTGACCCGAACTCATCGTTGTTGCAAAGCCCGAATGCGCCGTGAATGGTCACGGTCAATCGGTAGGCATCGGCCGGCGGCAGCTTTGCAGGCGGGGGTTTCGATTGGGCTGCCGGCCGCTCTTCGGACTGAGTCGGCGATTGCTCTCCCGAGCGGTCTGGCGATCGGTCCTGCGGCTGCTCCGCGGACTGAACGGTCGGCTGCTTCTCCGGCTCGGCTCCGGACTGATCTGTCGAAGGCCCCCGCGGCTGTTTCTCTTCCTCAGTTGTCGACTGGGCTGAGGACTGCTCTGAAGACGCTCCTTGGGACTGAGTTGCGGACTCCTCTTCCGGCGAGGCCGGCGACGGCCCCTGGGACCGCACTGGGGTCTGCTTTGCCGGCTGATCTTCCGACTGAGCTCGTGCATCGATCCCTGAATTCATCAGCAGCAGGACTGCAATCGTTCCCCACCGCTTGAGGACCACTGGCAACACGATTTCCTCTCTGATTCTCCTATCGGATCCGGACATACAACTGTATGTGCTTGGCATCCTCCAACAACTTCGGATCCATTCTCTCACACCCCCGACTGCGAGCCAAGAGCGTGGGGAGGGACTATCCGGCCACCGGACAAAGGCGATTTCCGATGGACAAATCCGTTTCAGGACCTACGGGAATGGCAAGGTAGTGGTTACCATCCCGAAACAGGAGAATGCCCAGCGATCAGCGCTACCTGGCACCCCTGCCCAACTCACGAAAATTAGTGAAAAACCAGTGAAATCAGTGAAATTACAGTTGCGGGGGGTCCTTTGTGCCGGTAGACTAACCGCACTATGAAAATCAAGACTCTTTCCACTCTGATTTGTCTGGGGGCTATACTCGTTTCGCCGGCTTTGGCCTCCCACGATTCGTGCGAGGACCGCTACATCGTGGCCAGCGCCGTGCGCACCACCGAGGACGTCCAGGCCTTCGTCCAATGCGCCTACGAGTTCGTCCGGGAAGTAGGCTTCGCGGAGGCCCGCAGGGCCTTCAACGAGGACGAGCGCTGGAAGAGCGGGCCCACCTATGTCTTCGTCGACGAGATGACGGATGTGCCCGGGGCCTCCCGCGCCATCGTCTTCCCGCCTGATCCCTCGCTGGAAGGGTTGCCCTGGGGGGTCCTGACGGACGACTTCGGCTCCGACCTGATCCTGGAGTTCTATCGCGTGGCGACCAACTTCGGGGAGGGTTGGGTCTACTATTCCTTCACCAATCCCGCCACCGGCAGAGCCGAGCCCAAGGCTTCCTATTTCAAGGCCATCGATTGGAACGGGGTGTCCGCTGCCATTGGGGCGGGGATCTACCGGCGTGACCTGCCCGGCAGTTGCCGGAGCGACGAGGTCAATGCCGCCATGCTCGACTCCCATCCCTCCGAGGGGCGGCTGCAGGAGTTTGTCCGCTGCGCCGCCATGGAGCTGGATTCCAGGGGGTATTTCGCCTCGGTCAGCCTGGCCAACGATCCGCGTTGGAAGAGCGGCTCCATCTACCTGTTCGGACTGGATACCTACGGCTATACCCTGTTTACGGGCTCGCCCGCCAACCCCTTGATCGGCTCCGAGTTGTCCTCCGACTACCTCGGCAATTTCGCCGGCCGGAATATCCTGGGGGTTGCCGATGCCTTCGGTGAGAGCTTCCTCTACTACTGGAACCGAAATCCTGGCACCAACCAGTGGGAGCGCAAGGTGACCTTCGTCAAGAGAGTCACCTCCTTCGGGGTGCCGGTGCTGATCGGCGCCGGCTATTACCTGGAGTCTCCCGCACCTAGCATGAACGGGGCGCAATCGGGGAACTGAACCGCATAGCGCAGCCGGCCGGGTCCGCGAACCGAAGGTACGCCAGTTTTCGGGCCGGCCGAGATGCGGCGCCCCGCCTCTCCACTCTCCCTGGAACGAATACGAATCATCCTTCGCAGGCGCTCCCGCGGCGCCTGCAGCCCTCCGGCCTATTCCGGGACGTCGGGGTTACCTCATGAACGCAGGATCTCGTCGGAGGTAAACTCCCGGTCAAGGGTGGCGCCTCCGGCCGAAAGCCCGACGACCTGGGTTACGTCGACCGATTCGTTTTCCGGCAACGGTCGCTCGCCCTTTTTCTTGCCCAGTTGGGCCACGCTCGCCAGCTTCTCGAGCTTCCTGGCGCCATCGATGGCTGCAACGTCCCCCCCATACCATTCGAACCAGGGAAGACCCGCCTCGGTGTACTCCAACGCCGACGGCGGGACTGTCGGAGGCCTCTCACCGGTGATGGCCATCCATTGGGTGGAATTGGCGATGGTGACGAAACAGCGCCTGGAATGCTTCTGGTCCCAGGCGTCCAGACCGTAGGGGTCGTCATAGATTTCCTGTCTCATCCTACCGCCGGGGGACAGGCCCATGGGCTCCGGAGCCGAGCAATAGAGAACGTTTGCCAGTTCGTCGGATCTGCCCATCCCGACGGTAGCCCGAGCCATCAACTGCTTGTAACGCTTGCGCTTCATCGGATAGACCACGATCTGAAGGCCGCCGTGTTGGGCCGCTCCAGTCAACTGTTCCTCGGCCGTGTAGCCCTTGCCCAGGGGCATGGCCACGAACTGACGGATCACTCCCTTCTCGACGCAGTAGCCGTCCAGCCACGGCTGTTCCGGTAGCACCACGTAGTCCTTCGGGTCCTTGTTCAGGTGATTCATCCAGGGGTTGCCGCTGATCGCACAGATCTTTCCGGTCGCGATCTTCACCGCAAAGGGGTAACCGGAATAGCCCCCGAACGAGATCCACATGGCTTCGGCCTGGTGCATGGGCATGATCACGCCGCCCCTGCGGCGCCACCGCTCGGGCAAGCGCCGTGCGAAGTCGTCGATATGCCGCAAGGGAAAGCGGCCCAGGCCCGGCGGTAGAGGATAGTCTCTGTCGTCATCGGGAATTCGCAAGGTGCGCTGAAACTCGATCGTGCAGCGGGCGTCGCGGTGCACTTCGGGGAAGCGGAATTCCAGGTTGTCGTTCTTGAGGGTGATCATCGTCGACGTCTCCTTGTCTGTTTGTCTTCACCATTCGCCGTCCCGCACCTCGCGCACCACGTGGAGGAGCGCGTGGTCGGGTGCTTCCTTCAGTTGGCGGATCAATTCCGCGAACAGCTTGGGCCGCTTGCGGATGATGTTCTGAAGGTCGCCCGAGACCTTCCCGGCCAGGGCCAGGAGCACGTCGGGGTCCTCGCCCAGCTCGTGGGCGAGCCTGACCGTGGTGGCCTCCGATGGCGGGGAGACCTCGCCCCGCTCGATCTTGCTCAGGTAGGCCGGCTCGATCCCAATGCGCAGGGCCACCTGGCGCAGGGAAAAGCGCTTGTCATCCAGGTGGAGGTGCTCTCGGCGGCTTCGAATGCTCTTTCCAAAATGTGTCATGTGTATTAAATAGTACACACTTTGAAATTTGTCAAATGAAAAATTTTGCCGAACGTCGCGGTGCCGCCTCCAACCGGCAATCGTGGTACCCTACCGCCTGCAGGAAATCGGAAAGTAACCATCGGCGGCCACCGCTCGCCGGATTGCGGTCGGTCCCTCGAGATTCTTCCATGACCAGATTCCGACTCGGACCGGGGCTGCTGGTATCGGCCGCATTCATTGGCCCGGGCACCATCGTGACGGCAAGCACGGCCGGGGCGGGCTACGGCGCCGGCCTGCTATGGGCCATCCTCTTTTCGGTGGCGGCCACCATCGTGCTGCAGGACATGGCGGCCCGGGTGGGCATCGCCGGGGGACAGGGGCTGGCCGAGTCGATCCGGGCCGGCATCGCCTCGCCGCTGCTCAGAGGAGCGGTCATCCTGCTGATCGCGGTGACCATCCTGCTGGGCAACGCCGCCTTCCAGGCCGGCAACCTGCTGGGCGCCTCGCTCGGTTTCAACGCGCTGACCGGGCTGGACCCGGCAGTTGCGATTCTCTTGCTGGGGGTCGTCGCCGGCGGTCTGCTGCTGACAGGCAGGTACCGCACCATTCAGAATGTCCTGGTGGGGCTGGTGGTGGTGATGGGCGTCACCTTTTGCGTCGTCGCCGCCATGACGGCTCCGAGCCTGGGGGAGCTGGCGGCGGGAGCGCTGGTGCCGAGCGTGCCGCCGGGGTCGCTTCTGATCGTCCTGGCGTTGATCGGCACCACGGTCGTCTCCTACAACCTGTTTCTGCACGCCAGTACAGCCCTGGAGCAGTGGCCGGACGCGGGGCGCAAGGACGCCAACGTGAAGGAAGCGCGGCTCGACACCGTCCTCTCGGTAGCGCTTGGCGGTCTGGTCACCGCCTCGGTGCTGGTCACCGCCATACCGCTGCAGGGCCTGGGGGTGGAGGTGAGCGCGGCCAGCGTCGGCCAGCGGCTGGAGCCGGTCCTGGGACCGGCGGCGCCGGTGCTGTTCGCTGCCGGGCTGTTCGCCGCCGGGCTGACCTCGTCGATCACCGCCCCCCTGGCCGCCGCCTACGCCGTCTCCGGGGCCTTCGGCTGGCCTCCCGACCTGCGGAGCGGCCGGCTGCGGCTGCTGGGCGGGTTCGTGCTGGTTACCGGCGTTTTGTTCGGCGTGTTCGCCGGCGGTTCGCCCTATCGGGTGATCGTCCTGGCCCAGGCGGCCAACGCCCTTTTCCTGCCGGTGGTGCTGGTGCTGCTGCTGGTCATTGCCAACCGGACCGAGATCATGGGGCGCTTCCGCAACACCCGCCTGGCCAACGTGCTCGGGGTGCTGGTGGTGCTGGTGATCGCCGCGCTCTCGGTCATGCAACTGGCCCGCATTTCGGGAATCGTGGAGTAGGAAGCGGCCTTGCAGCGTGCGAATCCTTTCTCCGTCATCAGCCGGCTCCAGCAACGGCAGCGGTCATTGCAAAGGACCAGGAGGGAAATATCAATGAACAGTAGCCAGAACCCGGATTCCGCCACTTCTTCCTACACCATGGGTTACAGCGACGAGTTCCTGCAATTTCTGGACCGTCGGAATGCGGAGACCAACGCCACCCATCTGCTGGCCCATCTCAAGCCCGGAATGCGCGTTCTCGACCTGGGTTGCGGTCCGGGAACCATCTCGATGGGGTTGGCGAAGGCGGTAGATCCCGGAGAGATGCAGGGCATCGACATGGAAGAGTCACAGATCGAGATAGCCCGGGCAGCCGCTACCGCGGGCGGACACCGCAACGCGTTCTTCCGGACAGGCGATGTGACCCGGCTTCCCTATGAAGACAGTTCGTTCGATGCCGCCCACTGTCACGCACTCCTCATGCACGTTCCCGACACCGATGCCGTGCTGGCCGAGGTGAAACGGGTATTGAAGCCGGGAGGCTTCATCTCGGCACGCGAAATGATCGGGTCCTCCTCCTTTTCCGAACCCGCATTCGAGGCCCTGGCCGATGCCTGGGTGACCTTCTCGAAGCTGCTCGAGGCCAACGGCTCCCATCCGGAGATGGGCAAGGAGCTGCCGAGACGATTTCTCGAGGCCGGGTTCTCGGTCATCCACCGAAGCGCATCATTCGAGTACTTCGGCACGCCCGAGGACGTGGCCTTCTACCACAACTTTTCCGTCAGTTGGTTCTTCGCTCCGAATGTCGTCGATGCCGCCATCAAACACGGGCTGGCAACTCGGGAGAAGTTCGACAACTGGCGCAGCCTGCTGGATCAATGGAGGGATTCCCCGGGCGCCGTCTCCGCCATCGCCTGGGGAGAAGCGGTCGGGCAGAAGCCGTAGACGGTCCTGGATGCCACGGAATCGGGCAATGAGCCGCGTGCAGGCTTCAAGAATCACTCCCCCCTTGAGGGGGAGTCGGCGAGAGGGCGGAGCCCGCCGTCGAGCCGGAGGGGGGCCAACGCGGCGTGGCGTAAGTGTGGTCAGCGGTGGGAAGAAGGCGCCGGCGTGGCTCGCCCCACCGGATCGGCCTTCGCCTGTAGGTTGGCCGGTGCGAACCCGCGACGGCGCACAAGATCTCGCCCTTGGCTCGCCTTGTGCGAACCCCCCTCCGCAGAAGCCTTCGCCATTCGGCTCGGGCTTCTGCGACTCCCCCTCAAGGGGGGAGTGATACCTGAGTTTCTTGAAGGATTGGTATGGGTCAGAGCTTGAGCCGGCATACGATGCCGACGTCGTCGCAGTACCAGAGGACGCCGTCGCGGATGGTCATTCCGTGGGGCAGGGGGTCGTCGTCGGCAAGCTGGATTTTCTCGAGGACCTCACCGGAATGGGGATCGTGCTTGAAGAAGGCGTTGAGGTTGGTGTCGGTGCACCACAGGGTGTCGCCTTCCCAGCCGATGCCGTGGGGGCGGTTGCCCACGGAGGGGAAGCGCTGTTCGACCATCCAGCTTTGGGGATCGATGCGGTAGATCATTCGAGACGGTGGAACCGCCACCCACAGTTTGCCCTCTCGCCACTCCAAACCGTGAGCGCCGGTTGCCGGTCGGGGCTGGGCGGGGGCGGGCGTTGCGCTGGCAGGCTCCGGGGGAGGCGCCAACGGGCTTCGGCGGCCGGGGGGATCGGAGGGCATTTTGTAGATCACCCCGGCGCCCGGCGTGAAGTGCTTGGCAAGCGTTTTCCCGCTGGAGGCGTCGGCGCGGATGATCTCCCGACTGTAGGTCGACGCCACCCAGATGGCCGTTCCGTCGTAGGTGATCCCACTGGGATGGACGGCCTCGGTATCGAAACCCCGCAGCACCGTTCCGTCCCTGTAGCTGACCAGGTGGGCGCGGGCGTCTTCCCCATCGATGATCCACAGGCCCTCGTCGGTCGCCTGCAGCCCGTTGGGGTAGGGGCCCGGGCTCTTGAAGACGGTCTCCACGCCGCTGGCCTCCCGCATGGGGATTTTGCCGAGCACGGGGGCCGCGCCCAGCAGCGCCAGGAACTGCCTGCGTTCCATCATGGGATGCGCCTCCTGATGGCGGCCGGGTCGATTGCATGCGCCGGGCGGTCCGCACTTGGAAGGATTCCCTTGGAACTTGCAAGGGTTTCACGTCCCCGGCAGGGAGTCAAGGCCCGCCTGGACCGGGTTGTCGCGTTGCCTGAAACAACCCCTGGGGTCGGGGGAAGGACAACCGGTTGAGGGGTTATCCGCCATGGACACAACCGCTCAAAAAAGGATATCCACGAAGGGCGCCGATTCTCCCCTTCCGCCTGGTGGAAGAGCCCCCTGCAACGGGAAGTCCGGCGCGCCGTGGGCGGCAGTGGCAGTGGCTCGCATCCTGTGTGCAGGAATAAGGATGCGGGCGGGACGCCCGCAATCCCGGGTGGGGCCACCGGCGCAACCTGGCCATGTTCTTTTGCCTGTCTGCCCTCTCCGGAATTTTGATGGGGCGGGGGAGTGCGGTTCGGATTAGAATGCCTGCCTGTCCTCAATCAATCTCGTCCAACCCAGGGAGGGTCAGTCACCATGACCACTATGGCGTTTCACAAGTCGGCGGAGTGGAAGCCCGGCCTACGCTCCTACTTCGAGTATCGGGATCTCGGCATCGTTGCGGCCACCAAGGGAAAGGTTCTGGCCCACTGCATCCGGGCCACGGAATCCTGCAGCGGCCCCGGCGGCCGTCACACCCACGACCTGGATTTCCAGATGAACTACGTGCTGCGCGGCTGGACCCGGGTCGAGTTCGAGGATATCGGCGAGGTTCGCTTCGAGGCTGGCGACAGTTGGTACCAGCCACCCAAAATCAAGCACGAGGTGCTGGAGTTCTCCGACGATTTTGAAGTAATCGAGATAACCATGCCGGCGGATTTTCCCACCGCGGAAGCGCCGCGCTGATCGGCCGTGTGTCCGGGCTTGTCCGCCCGCGCCTCGGATGTTTTCAAGGACAGAATCCATGGGAAGACTGGACGGCAAGGTAGCTGCGGTCACCGGCGGCGCCTCCGGAATCGGTGAAGCCACGGTGCGGCTGTTTGTGGAGGAGGGGGCGCGAGTGGCCTTTGCCGACCGGGACGGCGCCCGCGGAAACGATCTTGCCCGGCTGATCCGGGCGGATGGAGGCCAAGTTTTCTTCGTGGAGGCCCGGATGGAGCGCCAGGACGAGGCCGAGGCCTTCGTCCGGCACACGGTAGAGCGCTTCGGACGGCTGGACATTCTGGTGAACAACGCCGCCATCCGTCTCTACCACACCGTGGAAGACGCCAGCGAGGAAAGCTGGGACACCATCTGGGGCGTCAACGTCAAGGGGTACGCCTTCTGCGCCCGGGCCGCCGTCCCGGAGCTGCGTCGTTCCGGCAAGGGCAGCATCGTCAACATCGCCTCCAACAGCGCCTTCATCGCCAGCTACCACTCGGTTCAGTACGACACCACCAAGGCGGCGGTCACCGGCCTGACGCGCGCCATGGCCCGGGACCATGCCGAGGACGGCATTCGGGTCAATGCCCTGTGCCCGGGCCCCACCATGACCCCTTTTCACCGCCGGCGCGCCGCCGAGGCCGGCAAGACCCTGGAAGAGTTCAGGGAAGAATTCGGGCGGCCCACCATGCTCAAGCGACCCGCCGAGCCGGCGGAGATCGCCGCCTGCGCCCTTTTTCTGGCTACCGACGAAGCCTCCTTCGTCACCGGCCCCTGCCTCGTGGCCGACGGCGGGGAGAGTTCCACGGGCAGCAACCGCGCCTTGAAACCCTCCGACTAGTCTGCCGCCGCCCGACCACGTTGACAGTGCCGGAAGGGTCGGGATATGCTGGCGCCCCTTTCATGAACACTTTGAATTAACGGGGGTCGGGATGACTTTACAGCGGATGGCGGTATTACTGTTGCTGGCCGGTATGGGACTGGCGCAGTCCTGCCAGGCCGGGGCGCGACAGGATGGAGGGACTCGATATCTTCGCTTCAGCCTGGGCGACCATGAAGCCTACGGCATCCTGGAGGGGGACCGGGTCCGAGAGCTCAAGGGCGACCTGTTCGGATCCTGGGAAAAGACCGAGACCACCCATGCTCTGGCTGACGTCACTCTTCTGGTGCCCAGCAGGCATCCTTCCAAGGTGCTGGCCCTGGCCGGCAACTACAAGTCCCACCTCGACGAGGACGCCGAGCCCAGCCCCCATCCGCAGCCTTTCATCAAGTTGCCCTCGTCCCTGCTGGCCCACGGCGGTGAGATCGTCCAGCCCGCCGACACCGATCCGGTGCACTACGAAGCCGAGGTGGTGGTCGTCATCGGCAAGCGGGCCCGAAACGTCTCCAAGGAGGCCGCTCTCGACCATGTGCTGGGAATCACCTGCGGCAACGACATCAGCGCCCGGACCTGGCAGAAGGGAGACGTGCAGTGGTGGCGGGCCAAGGGCGCCGACACCTTCAGCCCGACGGGTCCCTACATTCTGTCGGGCGTGGACTACGGCAAACTGAAGATGGTGCTCAAGCTGAACGGGGAAGTGCGCCAGCAGGCCCACATCTCCGACATGATTCACGGTATTTCCGAAACCGTCAGTTTTATCAGCAGGTATGTGACCCTGGAGCCCGGCGACCTCATCTTCACCGGCACTCCCGGAACCACCAAGGGAATGCAGCCCGGGGACGTGGTTACGGTGGAGATCGACGGAGTCGGGGTCCTGAAGAACCGGGTGGTCGCCGGCAAGCCCTGAGACGGCTTGCCCGTTGTCAAACCGGGTGGTGCGCTTCCCTCGCCCTCATCGCTTCAGCAACTCCTCCAGCGACAGCTTCTCGAAAGTCAGGTCTGCCTGGCTTCCCTCGTACACGATTCCGATGTGCCGGTCGTCCACCCGGCTGATGCTGGGGTAGCCCCGCCCCCGGCCTTCGTCCAGCAGGACCTGGTACTCCTCCGGCCAGGTCATGCCCTGGTCGAAGCTGAGCTTCAGGGTGTGGTGATGCCGCCCTTCTTTCGAGTTGGGATTGGCAAAAAGCAGGAGTATCTTCGACTCTCCCCCTTCCCGGTAGTCGAACCGGTACAGGCTTCCGTTGCAGTTGGGTTCCACCAGGGCCTTGCGGTCGGTGGGGTGCGGCTCCCAGGTCTTCCCCAGGTCCCGGGTCACGTAGACGGCCCGGTAGGGGTCTTTCTTGTCGTTGCGCATGTTCAGCATGATGGACCCGTCGCCGAGCTGGACCGCCTGGCTTTCGTTGCCGCCGCTGAAGGCGTGGTTGCTCACCGTCCAGGTGGCGCCGTGGTCGCGGCTGTAGGTGATGTTGGCGAACGGGTGCCCCGTCCGGTCCCGCCCTTGGGTGGGCATGACCAGGGTGCCGTCGGAAAGAGCGATCCCCTGATTGGGAGCCGGGGCGAAAAGCCACCATTCCCGCTGTTTCAACTTGCGGGTGAGGTTGCGGGGCTCGGTCCAGGAAAGGCCGTCGTCGCGGGAGCGGACCCTCATGACCTGAGCGCTCTTGGCGATGTCGTATCCCGGCTCGGAGCCGTCCTCCACCCACTGGTGCTTGCCGGGCTTGCCCCACATCCACACGGCCCAGACGAAGATCTCTCCGGTCTTGGGATCGACCAGGATGCCCGGGTCGCCGATGCCGTTTTCCTCCTGGGGCCGGCCGCCCCATTCGCCCATGTCCATGATCACCCGCTGGGTTCCCCAGGTCCGGCCGCCGTCGGTGCTGCGGCTCAGCCCGACATCGATGTCCTCCTGCAGGTCGCGCGACTTTCGTCTGCGCAGGTCGTAGACGCACAGCAGCGTGCCCTTGGGAGTGGTGGCCAGCGCGGGGATGCGGTAGGTGTGCACCCCCTCTTCCATGTGCTTGCGCATAGCCACCCCGATGCGTTTGCTGACCCCGGGAGTCGCGTCCCCGGGCTTGGCGGTCCCCGCCGAGGTTTCGACCGCGGTGCAGTCCGCATC
This sequence comes from Acidobacteriota bacterium, assembly GCA_022821775.1. Lineage (GTDB taxonomy): Bacteria > Acidobacteriota > Terriglobia > Versatilivoradales > Versatilivoraceae > Versatilivorator. The sequence goes on along the minus strand of JAJECY010000245.1, from coordinate 10,703 downwards.
CACCCGGTGTCCCAGGTCGGCGTCGGGCTGCAGCCGAACCGAGAGCCAGAAAAGATGTTTCCCCGGAGGGAGTTCCCGGTCTCCGCGGAAGACCAGTTCGGGAGCGGGGCCGGCGGGGTCGCCGAAGGGGTTCCCGGTCTGAAGATCCTCCCCGTCGCCCGAATAGAACAACTCGAGCGATTCGATGTCGTTGGGATCGTCGGTCCCCTTCAGCCTGAAAGTGAAGGATCGAATGCTGAGGCCGGGGTCTTTGGCTTCAACCGTCAGCCGCATCAGGGAATTGTGCTCGTTCCGGATCAACACCGGATGCACGCGCTGGGAGGCGGTGACCTCAAGTCCGGCAGGCGTGGCACCTCCACACCCGGCGGCGGCCAGCAGCAGGGCCAGTAAGGCCGCAAGTTTCATCCGGACCGGATTGGCCGGTTCTACGGTTCGTCGTCCATTAATCATGCTTCCCCTCCTTAACCCCATTCAAGATTGGGTAACTCTTGGACGAATTCTACTCCCATTGCAGGCGTTTGCGTTTCGGGACACAATGGTAAGGCCCATGAGAACAAGAATTTTACTATTCGGACTGGTTTTGCTGGTTCAGATAGGTTCGGCAGCGCCGTCTCGGCAATCCGGGCCTCTTCCGGGAACCGCCGAGCTGACCTGGGAGGGCGACCTGTCGGCCCGCATGGTGGACGGCATCGACCGTTTCCTGATGCGTCGACTGGAGGCGTCTCCTGAAGTGCGAGCGGCATCCTGGAACAGAGACTTCTCTTCCGAGGCCGGCTACGCCCGGTCGGTCGAGGTCAACCGGGAGCGCTTCCGCAAGATCATCGGAGTGGTCGACCGCAGGTCCCCGGCCCGGCTGGAGTTCCTCTCGGCCGAGGGAGGGCAGCCCCTGGCCCAAAGCCATTCGGTGACGGTCTGGCGCGTTCGTTGGGACGTGGTGCCGGGCCTGTCAGCCGAGGGTCTGCTGGTGCGGCCCCGGAACCGAGCCCCCGTTTGCCAGATGATTGCCCTGCCGGATGCCGACATAACTCCGCAACAGTTGGTGGGCGTGCAGCCGGGAGTTCGCCCCGAGGACCAATTCGCTCTCCGCCTGGCGGAATCCGGCTGCCAGGTGATCGTGCCGGCCCTGGTCGACCGCGGCAGCCGGTTCTCGGGCAACCCGGCTCTCCAGCCCGCCGGGCGCGCCATGACCAACATGCCTCACCGGGAGTGGCTCTACCGCATGGCTTACCCGATGGGGCGCCACCCCATCGGGTACGAAGTTCAGAAGGTCCTGGCCCTGGTGGACTGGCTGGAGTCGAGACCCTCGCAGGGGGGCGGGATTGGCGTGGCCGGCCACGGCGAGGGAGGCCTGATCGCTCTCTACGCCGCTGCCGCGGATGCCAGAATCGATTCCTGCCTGGTGAGCGGCTATTTCTCCGCGCGGGAGCGGATCTGGCGGGAACCGATCTACCGCAATGTCTGGGCATTGCTGACCGAGTTCGGGGACGCCGAGATCGGGAGCCTGGTGCTGCCGCGCACCCTGGTGGCGGAGCACTCGCGGTCCCCTCGGGTGGAGGGTCCGCCTCCCCCCGCGGAGGGCCGCGGGTCGGTGGCGGCGCCCGGCAGGATCGAGACTCCTCCAGCCGAAGCGGTGATCTCCGAGTTCAACCGGCTCGAGCAGTGGGCGGCGGCGCTTCCCGCCGGCGCCGGGGACCGAGTCAGGCTGGTTCCCCCGGACCCGCGGGCTGGAACGGTCCCCGCCGGGTCGGAGGCGGCGCTGCAGGGGTTGTTGCAGCCCCTGGCGGGGAACGCGGCGGTTGCGGCGGTTCCGGGCGCGGCGCCGAAGCACAGGGGGAGGGGACCCGATGGGATCGAGCAGCAGCGGCGCCTGGTCCGCGGCATCCAGGGGACGCTGCAGGACCTGCTGCGAGTCTCGGACCGCCTCCGGGATCAACGCTATCGGAAGCGGGAGGGCCACGGTTCGGTGGAGGCCTTCACCCGCCAGGCGGCCCGCTGGCGCTCTACCTTCTGGACGGAGGTCCTGGGCCGGATCGACGAACCCATGGAGGCAGCCAACCCGCGTTCACGCCGTTGGCGGGAGACGGGGAAGTGGACGGGGTACGAGGTGGTGCTGGACGTCTGGCCCGATGTCTTTGCCTGGGGCCTTCTCCTGGTCCCCAAGGATCTCCGGCCCGGGGAACGCCGTCCGGTGGTGGTGGCTCAGCACGGCCTGGAGGGGCTTCCCGAGCATGTCGTCCGGACCGACTTGCCTGACTTTCGCTACTACCGGGCCTTTGCGTCCCGCCTGGCCGATGAGGGTTTCATCGTCTTCGCTCCCCACAATCCCTATCGGGGAGGAGACCGTTTCCGCGTGCTGCAGCGCAAGGCCAACCCGCTCAAGCTCTCCCTGTTTTCCTTCATCGTCGGCCAGCACCGCCGCATCCTGGACTGGCTGAAGACCCTGCCCTGGGTGGACGGCGAGCGGATCGGCTTCTATGGCCTCAGCTACGGCGGCAAGACTGCCATGCGAGTTCCGGCGGTTCTGGAGGACTACGCCCTCTCCATCTGTTCCGGAGATTTCAACCAGTGGGTCTGGAAGAACGTGACCGTGGAGTGGCCCAACAGCTACATGTTCACCGGAGAGTACGAAATGCCGGAGTTCGACCTGGGCAGCAGGTTCAACTACGCTGAGATGGCCTACCTGATCTTCCCCCGTCCCTTCATGGTGGAGCGCGGCCATCGGGACGCCGTGGGACTGGACGAGTGGGTGGCCCACGAATACGCCAAGGTCAGGCGTCTCTACCGGGAACTGGGCCTGGGCAGCCGCACCGAGATCGAATGGTTCGAGGGCGAACACGAGATCCACGGGGAAGGGACCTTCCGCTTTCTGCGCAAGCACCTCAACTGGAAACAGCCGCGCTGAAGGCGCCTCGCTCCCAATCGCTCCATCGGCCGGTGAATGGGTTCGGACCGTGGTCGGTCCGCCAAATGGGGCAGGTCCCGGCTGGCCGGATTTCGAGAATGTCCCGCGGAAAATAATGATCGGTGGCCGGTTTTTGCGGCTACAATGGTTTGAACAACCTTCCCGGTCATTGCTGGTCGTTCTGTCTGGTTCGTGACGAGAGGTGCGGAATGAAATCACCCCACCGAGGCGTCCTCTTTCCAACCCTTCTGGCGGCGGCTTCTCTCCTGGCCGGCCATCCGGTCCGCGGCGCCACTCCGGTGCTGGATGCCATGAAGGAAGAGCTGCAACGCTCGGTCGAGACGCTCTCGAAACAGCCGACGCCGCTCTACTTTCTCAGCTACGAGGTCACCGGAAACCGGAGATATTCGGTGAGAGCCTCCTTCGGGAACATCACCGGAAGCTCGGAGGGTGACAATGCCGTGGTCGACGTCGACCTCCGGGTGGGCAGTCCCGAGCTGGACAACACCCATTCCATCCGGGGAGACAGGTTGTCCAATTTCCCTCGTTATGCCTACCAGCAGACTCCCTTGGAGGATCCGGAGGCGCTTCGAAGCATCCTCTGGCGCCGGACCGACCAGCAGTACAAGGCAGCCGTGGAACAGTTGGCCAAGGTCAAGGCCAACGTCCGGGTCAAGGTGGAAGAGGAGGATCAAGCCGGGGACTTCTCGGCCGAACCGGCGCAAAAGTGGCTGGAGGAACCGCTTTCTCCGGAATTCGACCGCACTCCCTGGGAGGAGAAGCTGCGCAGGTACACGGCTCCTTTTTCCGCTTACGGCCACATCTACTCGGCCAATGCCACCCTGTCGGTCAACGTGGAGACTCGCTGGTACGTCAACAGCGAAGGCAGCGAAATTCGGACCTCCCAGTCCTACTACCGCCTCATGATCATGGCCTACACCAAGGCCGAGGACGGGATGGAGCTGCCGCGCTACGAGTCGTTCTTCTCCTTCACTCCCGAGGGGCTCCCCGACGACAGCCAAATCCTCCAGACCGTCCAGGAAATGATTGCCGATCTCCAGGCCTTGCGGGAGGCTCCCTTGGTGGACCCCTTTACCGGACCCGCCATCCTCTCCGGCCGGGCCAGCGGGGTGTTCTTCCATGAGATTCTGGGCCATCGCGTCGAAGGTCACCGCCAGAAACGGGAGGAGGAAGGCCAGACGTTCAAGAAGATGGTGAATCAGAAGGTGCTGCCCGAGACCTTTTCGGTCATATTCGATCCCACCGTTCGGCGAAGGGAATCCATGGACCTGGTGGGGGCCTACCGCTACGACAACCAGGGAGTGAAGGCACGCCGGGTGCCGGTCATCGAGAACGGCGTGTTGAAGAACTTTCTCATGTCCCGGACGCCCATCGAGGGATTCTCCCGCTCCAATGGGCACGGTCGAAAGCAGGCGGGTCTGGCGGCAGTGGCGCGCCAATCGAACCTGTTTGTGGAGGTCACCCGATCCCACTCGCGCGAAGAGCTCAAAGCCATGTTGATCGAGAGGCTCGAGCAGGAGGACAAGCCCTTCGGACTCTACTTCAAGGACGTCCAGGGGGGATTCACCTTCACGGGACGATCCACTCCGAACATGTTCAATGTCCTGCCGGTCATGGTGTACCGGATCTACCCCGACGGGCGCGAGGAGCTGGTGCGAGGAGTGGACCTCATCGGCACGCCGCTGACCGCCTTCAGCAAGATCATGGCCGCGGATGATCAATTCGAGTCCTTTAACGGCATCTGCGGAGCCGAGTCCGGGGGGGTGCCTGTGTCAGCCGTCTCTCCCGCGGTGCTGGTTTCGCAGATCGAGGTCCAGAAGAAAGAGAAATCCGTGGAACGACTTCCGATCCTTTCCCCGCCCTGGGAGTCACCGTAACCTTGTCCGACCTCTCTGGAGGACCATTCCCATGAAACGCGGCGCCATTTGCACCCTCGGGATGACTGTTCTGCTGGCCGGCCTCCCGCTGCAGGCCCAGGAAAACCTGCTGATGAAGGCCCTGCGGGACGAGATGGGTCGGACCATGGAAAGGCTGCAACTGGAGGAGATGGACAGGCCCTACTACGTGGCCTACTGGGTTCGCGAATCCGAAGGCCGCAGTCGCACGGCCATTCTGGGTGGACTGCTCGGCCGCGGCCGAGGGAGCGGCAACCGAAGCCTGTCGGTGGAGCTGAGGGTTGGAGACCACGACCTCGACAACACCAATTTTACGGATTTCGGGAGGTTGCGTTCCAGGGTGGTCCGAGAGGGGTTCCCCGTGTCTCTCCCGCTGAGGGACGACTACAAGGAGTTGAGGCGGCAGATCTGGCTGGCCACCGACGGCGCCTACAAGCAGGCCGTCCACAGCCTCGCCAAGAAGCGCGCCAGTCTTCAGAACAAGACGCGGGTCGAGGAAATTCCCGACTTCAGCCGGGAAGGGCCGGTCGAGCACAGAGACGAGGGCGACCTGGCGCCGCTGCCGGCCGAGGCTCAGGTGGAGGAGACGGTGCAGCAACTGTCCGCTCTCTTCAAGGGCATGCCGCAGGTCTTCGACTCCAGGGTCAGCGCCGGCCAGAGTCGCGTCAGGACCTACTTCATCAACAGCGAAGGCTCCTCCTACATCAGGAATTTCTCCTCCGCCTCCATCCAGGCCCTGGCGGCCACCCAGGCCGCCGACGGGACACACCTGGAGGACTTCGTGGTCGCACGCGGCCGTCATTGGAAAGATCTGCCCGGCCAGGCCGAACTGGCGGCAAGGATCCGGGCCATGGCGGAACGATTGGGCCGGCTCCGGGAAGCCGGGTTTGTGGAGCGTTACAACGGTCCGGTGTTGTTTGAAGGACAGGCCGCGGCAGAGTTGGTGAGCCAGATCCTGGCGCCCAGGCTGCTGGCTTTGCGAACCCCCGTTGCCGACAATCCCATGTTCAGCCGATTCGGGTCCAGTCCGCAAAATCCGTTCCTGGAAAAGCTGGGAGCAAGGGTCTTGCCCCGGTTTCTCAACGTCATCGACGACCCCACGGCCGGCAGCCACGGCGAAGCGCCGCTGCTGGGGGGGTATGAAGTCGACGAGGAGGGGGTGCGCTCCCGCCGCACAACGGTCGTCCAAAGGGGTATTCTCAAGACCCTGCTCGCTACCCGCACCCCGGTTTCGGGCGTGTCCAACAGTACGGGGAATCGAAGAAATGCCAGACCGAATCCCTCCAACCTCTTCCTGATTCCGCGGAACGGGTTGAAACAGGAGGAAATCAGCCGGGAGTTGCTCGACCTGGTGGAGGAGCGGGGCCTGGATTTCGGAATCGTGGTGCGCCGCATCGGCAGTCCCGACATGAGGCTGTCCCGGGAACGCGGATTCTTTTTCAGCATGCCGGGCGAGGAGGAGAGACCGAAACTCAAGCCCTTGACCGAGGCCTACAAGGTGTTTCCCGACGGGCGCGAGGAGTTGATCCGCAAGGCGGTCATCCTGGGGCTGAGCGCATCCAGCTTCCGCGAGGTCGCGGCGGCCTCCGAGGTTCTGACTCCCCACCATACGACCATGCGTCTCCCGATGATGAATCCCTTTTCTTCCATTGGTTTCATGGGGCCGCCTCCGATCATCTCGCTGGTGGTGCCCTCGTTCCTGTTCGAAGACCTGGCGCTGAGACGGCCTCCCGGAGACATTCCCCGCCCGCCGCTGCTGGCCAGCCCCTTGAGCCTGCCTCAGGTTCGGGAACCGGCCGGGCGTTGAGACGCTTCTCCCCAACACGGCCCCGGGTTTGCGCGCCTTTGCAGACGGCCGCAATTTTGTTAGCCTGTCTTGGATTCAATCGACACGGGTAGAGCGCCGGCCCCGGCCGGCGCCCAAGCGACCGCACAGGGAAAGGTGTCTCTCTCATGGCCACCAGACGACAGTTTCTCAAGGTCGGCGCCGGAGCCGCCGGGATGCTGGCAGCGGCCAAGCCGGGCGCGGCATCGGGACGCGAGACTCGGCGCACGACCGGCAAGCCCCGGCTGATCTACAACGACGACGGCAACAGCGTGGTGTTCATCCCCCACCGCTACCCCATGAAGGTGGAGGAGCTCACCGACCTGGTGGATCAGTTCTCGGGTACCCCGGTAGACCGCTACGTCTACTGCCTGGTGCTCCCGCGGGTCTTCCTGCACGACACCAAGGTGGGCGAAAGGGCCTGGGACCTGGCCAAGGGGAAGTACTCCAGCGCCTTCGATTTTCGAAGAGGAGAGAACGCCCGCCACCTGGTGGAGCAGGGGAACGACCCGGTGCGGGTGCTGGGCGAGCGGGCCCACCAGCAAGGGCTTCAGTACTTTGTCAGCCAGCGCATGAACGACGCCCATTTCGCCTACTCCAGGGAGGGGCCGGAGAAGAATTTCTGGACCGGGACCTTCTGGCATCAGCATCCGGAACTGCGGATCGGCGGCAATTCAAAGCACTATTCCCGGCATCTCTTCGACTTCTCCCATCCGCAGGTCCACGACTTTCACCTGGCCATCATCGAGGAGACCTGCCGGCGCTATGACATCGAGGGCTTCGAGCTCGATTTCCTGAGGCACCCCTTCTACTTCAAGCCGGAGGAGGCCCGTGGCAAGGCTCCCGTCATGACGGGTTTCATCCGGAAGGTGCGCCGCCGCATGCAGGAAATCGCGCGCGAGAAGGGCCGGGAACTGCAGCTCCAGGTGCTGGTGCCGAGAACTCTGGAGGGGGCGCTCGGGATCGGGCTGGACGTTCGGGCCTGGATCGAGGAGGGCCTGGTGGATTCGGTCGTGCCCAAGCACTACATCCGGTTCAACATGGAGGTCCCGGTGGAGGAGTTCCTGAAGCTGACCTCCGGGACCTCCATCGCGGTTTCGCCCTGCCTGGAGCAGAGAATGGATGTCAGCGACGAGCAGTTCCGGGCGGCGGCCTCCAGGTACTGGCAGGCAGGGGTGGACAGCCTCTATCTCTACAACTTCTTCAACCATCGACCCCACCCTCTCTGCCAGGAGGACCGCAGAATCCTGCGGGAGATCGGCGACCCCGAGGGCATCCGGCTGCGGGACAAGCACTACTTCCTGCTGCCCAACGCAAGGCACGACCTGGCTGACATCCCCAGGCAGATTCCCAGGAAGCTAGACACCCGGGCCGGCGGCCACTCCATATCCCTGATTGTGGGCGATGATCTCCCGGCGGCAGCGGCCTCAAAGCTGGTCAAGGAGGTCAACCTGAATTTGGGGGTTCCCGGCATCACTCCCGAAAGCGACGAGTGGGAGGTCCATCTGAACGGAGCGCCCATTCCCCGCGGCCAACATCGCTGCCAGGCCGATTCGGTCGCCTTCGGCGAGCGCTGGATCGAGATCGACCTGACATCGGGTCCCTACCCCAGGCCCGGCAGCAACGAAGTCCGTTTCTTCCTCAAGAAACGCAATCCCATGGTCACGGCCACGCTGGAACTCACCGAAGTCGAGCTCTGGGTCCGCTACCATTGACCGCATGGACTTGGAGAGTTGGGTGCGGGAGGGACTGGTCGACGCCATCATCCCCTACACGTCAGTGCCGCGGCTGAACAGCGGCGCCGATTCCTGGACGGACCCCGGAGACGCTCGGTTCTTTCAGCGGATCACCCGAGGCACGTCCTGCCGGTTGGCGCTCAACCTCATGCCGCGCCAGGTGGATGCGGAGGACTACCGGAAACGGGCTCACGCCCTCTATGAGGCGGGCATCGAGCACCTGTTCTTCTGGGACACCAACTCCCGCAACGACTTCAGCACCTCCTGGAATGCTCTGCGGTCGCTGGGCCGGCGCGAGGAGCTTCAGTCCTGGGTTGGCCAGGGCTCTCCCAGTCTGGAGCGCCCCGGCAGCACTCTCACCAGGCTCGGAGACTGGGATCTCTCCTACGTGACCCCGGGATGAAAGTTCTCACCCTGCCTTGGCCGGCTCTCCGTCTGCCATCCGCGGCCCGGGCTCCACCTCCGCCGCATCAGCCTTCGCCGTTCGACTCGGCAATGAAACCGTGAGGCGGATGAGGTCGGTCCTCACTACCGGTCGGGTCGTCAGTCGGCCGGTCGGAACTGGACTGTTCTTTCGAGCCGATCCCGCTCCGCATTCAGCAACTGGTCCGCGACGTCCGGTCGAGCCTGGCACGCGCTGAGTATCCAAGTGCTACGGTCTCCGAAGGATCTCACGACCCGTTTCCGGAGTTCGAGGCAATAGAAGTATTCGATCACTATTGCGAGGTCAGAATACAGGAGGTTGTTGACCTTGAAGTCCTACGGCAAATCAGACGGTTACTGTGCCGAGGCGGTGGAGGCGGCGTCAACCAAATACTCATCGTAATGTGTTTAAATAGAATCGGTTATAATCAAACAAATTCCAAAGTTGCCCCAACACTTGCCCCAGGAATATGATCTGCAACTGGTTCAGTTCCTCACTCGGGGGGTGGACCTAATTAGGGGGGAAGGTCACGAATATAACTAATGAAACACACGATTGCCAAAGACGACTGGTTGAATGCGGTTCAATGCCTCACGAGGGCATGGTATCGGTTTCGAGCCGAAATGCCGCCTCCGACTGATGCGAACCGCTTTCGGATGGAGCAGGGTCGAGAAGTGACTGAACTCGCACGCAAACTGTGTCCAACCGGTATTTTAGTCAGGAAGTCTGACGGCATGACGACGGCTGAAGTCACCCAGAAGCTTATCAAGAACCCTGCAACCGAAACTCTGTTTGAAGCCACTTTCCAATCGGGTCCGCTCATTGCCAAAGTAGACCTTCTGACGCGGACCGACGATGGTTGGCATGTCCAGGAAGTGAAGTCTAGCTTTTCGGACACCCGAGATATTCAGAACTACGTTGCGGACCTAGCCTACTCGGTTATGGTTCTCAGGCGGGCAGGGCTGTTAGTTACAAAGGCGTCCTTGGTACTCCTGTCACGAGATTTTCTTTACGGTGACAATCCAAAACGGCTCTTTGAGGTAATGGATCACACTGCTGGAGTTAACCAACTATCCGCAAAATTTGATTCATTCTGCGATGTGCATGTATCCGGCATGCTGGGCGAAACCACGCCAGAGGCTAAGCTAATACCGGCGTGCCGCCAGTGTCTCTATTTTGATAAAACTTGTCTGGGCAAAGGCGTTAATCACACGGTTCTGGAGTTGCCTAGTCTTCATAAAACAAAGTTAAACCGCTTGTCCGACGACAATATCGTTGACCTTCGAGAACTTCCGCCTGACCTAGTTCTAACCGAGCGGCAGAGGGTGGTGAGAGATTCAGCGTTGTCCGGCAAACCGTTCTTTAGCGACAATTTGCCAAAATCCCTCGAATCTATTGATTGGCCGTGCTACTACCTGGATTTTGAAACTGTCATGACAGTACTGCCACTTTACGAAGGTCAGGGGTGCCACCAGCAGATCCTGACACAATTTAGTCTCCATCATCGGGACACGATTGACGGTGAGATACACCATCAGGAGTTTCTGGCAGATGCTGACAGGGAATGCGAACGAGAGCTCGCGGAGTCACTGATTGATGCGGTTGGGGGAAAAGGTTCCATTTTGGTTTATGGAAACTTTGAATCTACGCGAATAAAGAGTCTTCGGGATCGGTTTCCTGACCTCAAGCCATCGCTCGAAGCGATTCGAAATCGGCTTGTCAATCTTCTGGGCATTATCAGGGCCAACCTGTACCATCCCGAATTCAGGGGGAGTTTTTCTGTCAAATACGTCCTGCCGGCACTAGGGCCTGTTAACACTAAATAGCAAAACCATGTTATCCTTTACGGATGGAACTCACCGAAGCGCAGTACCAGCGCATTGCCTCTGTTCTGCCGGTG
>JAJECY010000044.1 GCA_022821775.1 Acidobacteriota bacterium | reverse complement strand
GGCGGGATACGCGAGACAATTGCGCCGGGAGTCGTTCCGGGTCCGGGGCTCGCAAATCCGATTCCCGAGGATCCAGGTTGGCGGCCAGCAGGTGTTCCGTTTCCTGGACCCGGAATCGGTAAAAGCCCGGTTCGGTCAGTTGCAGTGAGGATCGGTTTTCTCTGACCGGATCGTCCAGAGAAATCTCACGGCCGGAGGGTGCTACCACGGACCAGCTATGGTCGAACGAGCGGCCGGAAGTGGAGAGTGTCGCCAGAGCCTTGGCCCATTGGGGATTCAAGGATTGGAGCGCGACCCTGTCTCCGACCCGGTAGGCTTGCGGAGAGGGCTGGAAGCGGGCAGCGTATTTGACCATCTCCTGGCAGAAGGGCAGGAAAACCGACTTCAACGGGAGTGGATTCCAGCTTCGATCCAGGGATGAGGTGAACAGCAGAACCCGGCCCTTGCCGGACTCCCGCTCCAGCAGCAACGGACTCCCATCCTGCAGGGTGGCCAGCACCTGGCTGTCCGCCAGGGGCTCCGCCAGGTAATAGTCGGTGTAGGCGGTGTCCATGAAATAGGAAAAGTGGACGGCTTCAAAGTGGTTGAAGATCGGATGCCGCTTCTGCAAGAGCCCGATGCGATGGTCTCTGCCTCGACCGGCGGCCCGGTATCGCTGCAGCAGGGTGGCGGGCAGGATCTCCTCCAGCTCCCGCAGGCTCTCGGCATGGGTTTGGAGCCCCGGAAACAGCAGCAGTCCGCCCCCCGATTTGACAAACCGGATCAGGGCTGAAGCCGTCTCCGCGGGAATGGGGCCGTAGTTGTTCAGAATCACCACCGCGTGGGAAGACAGCTCGGACAATGGAATCCGCCCCGGTTCAGCCACCTTCACATCCAGGGAGGAATCGGGGCTGGCCGTCAACGCCCGGTTCAGGTAGTAGTGACCCCGGAGGTCGGCCCCCAGCAGCAGGGTCGTCAGCCGAGGGGGAGGGGAGAGGGAGCTGTAGGCGAAATTGTCCTCGGGAAGGGCGTCGTCGAACTGCAGGTGAAGCCTGGCATTGGACTCTCCCCGGGGAACGGCTACCGATTCGAACCGGACCACCCTGGTATCGTTGGCTTTCAGGTGGATGGTTCGGCTCCGGGCGGGACGCCCGTTGATCTCCAGGGCCAGGGCCGGGTCCAGTGCCTGCCGGAGGTTCTGGGATCGAATTTCGGCGGCGATGGCTACCCGGGAAGAGGAACGATCTTCGGGTTCGATGGTCACCCGGCCGATCGAGACGTTGGGTCCGGAAACCTGCGCCACCGGGTAGGTGTGGAGCTCAACCCTCTCATCGATAGAGACGTCAGGCGATCCCGCTTGCCAACCCGATTCCTGAAAGTCGCTGATCCAATGGATCTCCGGGGACCCCTCCGGAGTCCCGGCCAGGATTTGGTCTGCCAACCGCAACGCCGGACCAAAGTCGGTCCCGGAAAAACCGGGCTCGAGAGGGTCGATGAGCTTGCTGACCTCCCTGGGGTGGGCCTCCGGCCGGTTGAGCAGGCGGGTGGAATCGGAAAACACAACCGTCTGGACCCGGTCTCCGGAACCCATGCCCTCCAGAATCGTTCGGGCCTGAGCCTGAGCCCGCTCGAACCGGTCCCCGAATCGCATGCTGAACGAGTCATCCAGCAGAAGGATCAAGGATCGGCCGCCCGAGCCGGAAAGACCGACGGCGTCGGGGTCGGTGAGCAGCGGACGGGTAAAGGCCAGCACCAGCAGCAGAAGGGCAGCCAGGCGCAGCAGCAGCAGCAGGGGATGTCGCAGCCGCTGCTTGCGGAGGGAGGCCCTGGTCGTGCGGCGGACGAACATCAACGAGCTGAAGAGAACGCGGCGTGAGGTTTCCCTGCGCACCAGGTGGACCAGGATCGGAGCGATGAGGGCGAGACTGCCAATCAGGAAGAGCGGATTGAGGAATTGCATGGCGCGCCCCGGGAATGACCGGGCCGTTGATCTTACCTCGACTTTTGCCTGGTGGACAGGTAGCGGTAGAGTGCCAGGTCCAGGGGGCGGGAGGTTTCCATGACCAGATAGTCAACTCCCAGGGCGCCGCAGCGGCTCCTGATCTCCTGCTGATGGTGCTCGAGCTGCGCCAGGTAGTCGGCTCGAGCCAGTGCCGGGTCCATGATCAGTCTGCGGCGGGTCTCCATGTCCACCATTTGAACGGAATCGGAAAAATCGAACCGCTGCTCCCGAGGATCCAGAATCTGAATGACGATGACATCGTTACCCTGGAAGCGAAATTGCCGAATGCTTTCCAAGACCTCGGCGGTCGGAGCATGAAGATCGGAAACCAGGACCACGATGCCACGCCTGCGGATGGTATCCGCCAGTGCCTGCAGCGGTTTGCCGAAGGCAGTCCCGGCATCGGCCTTCGCCTTGTCGATCAGGTGCAGCAGGCTCGACAGGTGCTCCCTCCGGCAGCGGGGGGGCAACTGGTCCGCCAGGCCGGCGGCGAAGGTGGTCAACCCCACTCTGTCCCGTTGGCGCTGGGCGAAAAAGGCCAGGCTGGCCGTGAGATAGCGGGCGTACTCCATCTTGGTGACGGAACCGGAACGGTAGGCCATGGAGCCTGAGATATCCAGCAGCAGGTAGACGTTGGTGCTGGTCTCGCCCTCGTACTGCTTGACATAGTGGCGGTCGGACCGGGCATACACTTTCCAGTCGATCTGGCGAATGTCGTCTCCCTCGATGTATTGACGGTACTGGGCGAAATCCACGCTGAAGCCCAGGTAGGGAGATCGATGCAGGCCGGAGATGAATCCCTCCACGACCGTTCGCGCCACCAGCTCCAGGTTGCTGATTCTGGCCAGGACGGCAGGGTCCAGGAAACGCAGCGGCGTGTGTTCGGAGACTGTCCCGGCCTGGGGAGTCATTGGACTGCCTCTCGTGTGTTATCTGAAACAACAGAAAAAGAGTTATCCACGAAGGACCACGAAGACACACGAAGAATAACGGTGAGGAAACCGGAACCTGTTCCTGCCCCCGATACGCTATCAATGTCCCCGGTTTCACCCTCGAAGGATCCGTCCCGCCGTGGAGGGCGCTTACCGGCGTCGCCGCCGGACTACAAGTCCGAGGCCGGCGCCGGCACGGCTTCGATCAGCTTGCGAATGACCGCGTCGGAGTCCACCTGCTCCGATTCGGCGTGAAAGTTGGTGAGGATGCGGTGGCGCAGGACGGGAGGCGCCAGGTCGCGGATGTCGTCCACCGACACGTTGTAGCGACCCTGCAGCACCGCCTTGGCCTTGCCGCCCAGGATCAGGAATTGGGAGGCGCGCAAGCTGGCCCCGTAGTTCACCCAGGACTTGATGAAGTCGGGAGCGCTGGAATCGCTGGGACGGGAGGCCCGGACCAGTCGAACCGCATAGCGGGCAACCGAATCGGCAACGGGAATGCGGCGGACCACGCGCTGGAATTCCATGATGTCCGCTCCTCCGATCAGAGGCTGGTAGCGAATGTCGCGCAGGGAAGTGGTGTCCTTCACCACCTGGATCTCCTCCGACTCCGAGAGATAGTCGATCAGGATGTTGAACATGAAGCGGTCGACCTGGGCCTCGGGCAGGGGATAGGTGCCTTCCAGCTCGATGGGGTTCTGGGTGGCCAGCACGTAGAAAGGGGGCTGGAGGTCATAGGTGACGCCCTGAACCGTCACGCTGTATTCCTGCATGGCCTCCAGCAGGGCCGACTGGGTCTTGGGAGGGGTTCGGTTGATCTCGTCGGCCAGAATGATGTTGGCGAAGATCGGACCCTTGACGAACACCAGGGTTCGCCGTCCGGTGGCGTGATCTTCCTCGATGATGTCCGTGCCGGTGATATCCGCCGGCATCAGGTCGGGGGTGAACTGGATCCGATTGAACTTCAGGTCCAGGACCCTGGCGATGGTCTTGATCAACAGGGTCTTGGCCAGCCCCGGTACGCCGGTGATGATGGAATGCCCTCCCACGAACAGGGAAACCAGAACCTGATCCACCACCCTGTCCTGTCCCACGATCTCCTTGCGGATCTCCCGCAGGATCTCCCGGTGGGCCCGGCGCATCTTCTCCAGCAATTCCGCCTCGGAAGAGGCCGGTGGGCCGTCCCCGGGTGTGACGAGGGCTGTTTCCCGGGCAGATTCAGGGTTGATGGACATGAAACTGGTTCCGTCGCCCGCGGGATTCCATCCTCAAGAGACCTGGGCCCGCCGGGGGCAAGCATTCGGGCTGTGGTCCGGCAGTCCGTCAATCCGCCTGACGCGAACGACCTGGAGATTTCAGGCGCCTATTCCACCAGGGTCAACAGCAGCTCCTGAGCCGGCTCGAATCCGGGGGCGATTTCCAGGGAGGAGAGCACCTCGGTTTTGGCCTCGACCCGCCGGCCGAGGCGAAGCAAGGCCCGGGCGATTTGGTAGTGAGCAGCCGCTCGGTCCGGGGGCTGGAGCGCCAGGAGGGCTCGATACTCTCGCACCGCCATGGCCGCTTCTCCTTTCCCCATGAAGAGATCGCCCAGCGTTTGGTGGGTTTCCCTGTCAAAGGGATAGACCTGGATCGCCCGTTCCAGGACCGCTGCAGCTTCCTGCGACCTCCCCGCCTGCTGCAGCCAGGTGGCCAGGGTGGTCAGCGACTCCAGGTCGGCGCCAGGGATGTCGGTGAGCTGCCGAAGTTCATCGATGGCTGCCCCGGTCAGGCCACGTTGCCGGTAAATCCGGCTGAGTTGGCGGTAAGGGCTGTCCGAACCCGCAAAGGCGGGAAAAACCGACTTGGCGCGGCTCAACAAGGGAATGGCTGCGTCCTCTTCTCCGCGCTCTCGATAATATCCCGCCATTTTGAGGTTGGCAAAAAAATTGTTGGGCTGCTCGTCCAGCAGCGCTTTCAATCGCTCGGGAGAATTCATCAGCTCCTTTCGCCCCAGCACTTGGAAGTCCACGTGTTCCAGGGCGCCCCCCAGGACCGATCCCAGGTAGGCTTTGAATTGGCGATCGAAGTCTTCGGGAGACAGACCCAGCACCTGCCGGAGCGTATCCTCCAGGGAGTCTTTCCGCCCGAAGCTTTTCAGCATGGCCAGGATCCTGGAAAAGCCGAAGCGCGCCTCGATGAACTCGCAGGCCTTGCCGGCCTGGAAGTAGGAGAGGCCGACCTGGCCGGGGAACTTGGGGCGCAGAAATCCGCCGTTCAGCTCGCGGATGGGAAGCAGCTTCCCCTGCTGAATGAATTTCAGGGTCTGCAGGTCCAGTCGGTCGCCCCAACCGGGCATGGCCCGGTGTTCCTCCATGACGGAGATCCCCTCGCTGAACCAGCGGGGGACGTGGTGGTCGGTCATGCCCAGCGTGATCACATGGGCGAATTCGTGCCACAGGGTGCTGGCCCAGTTGAACTGCCCCCGAGGGCGTGCCCGTGGAGAGTCCATGACGATTCCGGGACCGAAGCAGACGCCCAAGGCCCCCAGACCGGGAACTCCCAGCGCGCGTACGGCAAAGTCATCGTGGTTGGGGTACATCTCGAAGTAGACCGGCCCGGGGGGGCTGAATCCATACCTGGCCGAGAGCGCTCCGTAAGCTTTCTCCAGCAACGGAGGAACATAGTGGCCCAGCAGGGCCGCTTCTTCCCGGTGCAGCTTGAGACTGAAGTGGGGCGTGGTCAGCTTCTCGAAGTTCTCGAAGCTGTCCATGAGGCGCAGGGTGTTGACGGTCCAGAGGTTGAATGGGTCGACCTGATAGGCCCTTTCCAGGATCTCCTTGGCATCGGACTCGCGTCCGATCCTCAGCAGATTGACCCCCAGGTCGGCGTAGGCGCTGAAGAGATTGGGATTCAACCGGATGGCTTGCCGAAAGAAGTCCACCGCCTGGCGGTAGAGCCGCTGGGTCACGCAATAGCGGGCCAGGTGCCGGTAGAAGTCGCCGTATCTCGGATTGAGCTCCAGCAGTTCCCGCCGCGCAACGTCCAGGGCCTGCTCCTCGCCTCGAGCGTAGTGCAGAACAGCCCGGAGGGAGAGGGCCTTGAGGGAACGGGGATTGATCTCCAGACACTGGAGGATGCTCTGGTGGGCTGCCTCGTAGTCCTCCCGGTCGATGGCGATCTCGGCCAGAGCCGCGTGGGCCGGCTCCAGGTTGGGATTGACTTTCAGGGCTTTCTGCAGGAGGGCGTCCGCCTGCTCGGAGGATCCTCCAGTGAGGGTGAGCGCCATGCCCAGCAGGCCCTCCGGAAGATTGGGATTGATCTTGAGCGCGGCGCTGAAGCTGGCCGAGGCGTTGGCCGGATCGTATTTCTCCAGGAAGAGATTCCCCCAGGCAATCTGGGTGTCCAGGTTGTCGGGTTCGGCCTGGGTGGCCCTGCGGAAGGTGCGATTGGACTCCCGGTACTGCTGCAAGTGCTGCAGGGCGATCGCCGCCAGGCCGAGGTCTTTCCCGTCCTGAGCCTCGATTCGGGAGTACAGCTCAAGCAGGAGGCGGCGGCTTTGCGGAGACTGTCCCTGTTCCTCGAGTACTTGGGCCAGCTTCAATTCAGCCCGGTTGCGGCAGTCTTCATTGCGCCCGGCCTTCTCCAGGGCTTGGCGGGCCGGCTCCAGTTTCCCGCGCCGCGAGTAAGCTCGCCCCAGCAGCAACTGCAACTCGCAGGAATCGGCGTGATCCTTCAGGAACCGGAGAGCCTGTTCTTCCACCGACCGGTAGCGGCCGGTGGCCAGCAGCGTCTTCAGCAGGCCCAGGCGAGCCTGCAGGGAAGCGGGGGGAGCCGACTCCGCCAACTCTCGGTAGAGAAGCAGGGCCTTCTGGTAGTCGCCTTTCAGGAGGGAACGTTCGGCGTCTTCCAAGTCCGGTGCAAAGCCCGGGAGCGACGCCGGAAGGCAGAGGAAGGCGGCAAGGGCGAAGGTTGGGTACAAGGAAATCCCGCGCCTCCCGCCAGGTGGCCGGGTAGGGATTGAGGAGGGTATTGCCTTCGATGTCTGAGCTTTTTTCAAATTTTCGCAATCCGGCATGACATTGAGGCGGCAACGGTCACCTACGGCCGGCTCCGGCGTTCACCAAAAGCACAAGAGGCAACAGAAACCACAAAAAGCACAAAAGGCACAAAACGAGTTTCTTGATTTCGAGTCTTGCCGATCCGTGGATCACTCCTTTTTTCCGTTGTTTCAGATAATCCGCGCCCCCGCCCCCCACGACGGGGCGGATCATTCGAGGGTGAAACAGGGGGTCGTCAATAAAGACGAACCACGAATGAACACGAATAGACACGAATAGGAATGGATCTCTTTCCGTTTTTCTTCGTGGCCAATCGGCAACAAGGACCCTGTTCGGTTGATCCG
>JAJECY010000255.1 GCA_022821775.1 Acidobacteriota bacterium | reverse complement strand
TGCGGGCCAGGCAGACTTCCGGTCCCAACCCCAAGCGTTCCATGACCCCGGGGCGGAACCCCTCGATCAAGGCGTGGCTGCTGGCGATGAGCTTGAGCGCCGCCTCCAGGCCCTCCCGATGTTTCAGGTCGATGGCCACCGAGCGCCTGCCGCGGCACAGCAGGTCGTAGCGGTGCTCCATGAGTATCCCGAGGTGGGACTCCTCCACCCGGTCGATGCGCAGTACCTCGGCCCCCATGTCAGACAGCAGCATGGCCGCCATGGGCGCCGGTCCGATGCCGGCGAATTCCACGATCCTGTAACCCGACAAGACTCCCAAGGGTTTGCGCTCGCCTTTCTTTTGTGCCGGCCAATGCCGGTTGCGTGACCAGCCTGTTGCCTATCGGGAACGAAACACCGTGCTGTCGCCGCCTACGCGGCTCGACTCCAACGCCAAGCTTTCCATGGGCTTACGCCCACGGCTAACTGCTGTCGCCGCATTCGCGGCTTTCTGGAACCCCAGGCTGACGCCCCGGGGGCTTTTGCCGCCGTGCGGCTTGGTGGATCCCCGGGGCTGACGCCCGGGGATGTCCTTCTACCTCGGCAGCGGCCGCCAGCGGATGGCCTGCATCCGGGCCGGCAGGTCCTTCCCTTTCCGCTCTCCCACGATGGTCAGGATCATGCCCGGCTTTCCGTCGGCCAACTCGGGCGGGAGAACGCAGCTTGCGGAGTATCCGGGCTTGGTCACGTGGTCGTTGATGTACCACATCCCCTTCAGCCTCTGCCCCTCTGTAGGGAAGCTGCGCCGCCGGCTTTCCTCGAAGGTGAACACCCCACCGTCGGCGTTCTCCAGGGCGGTCAAGACTTCCACCCAGTTGGGCGCATCCACGGTGTTCAGGTAGTACAGTTCCTCTTCCCAGGTGTAGCCGCCGTCCCGGCTGACCTTGGCCCGCTCGCCCCCGTGCAGGGCCGGCAGGCGGTGAACGTACATCAGGACTATGCGGCCGTCCGGTAGTTGCACGGCCGACCCGTGCATCTCGTCGAGCAGGTGGGTCACCGCCCGGGGGTTCTTCCAGGTGATGCCGCCGTCGTCGGAGTCGGCCATCAGCAAGTTCTTCTCGTAGGAGCTCAGGCGGTTGCGGTGGTGATCGTAGTAGCTGGTGGCCCACTGCCAGAGTCGCCAGGAGGGCTCGTTTCTGTAGAACTTCTCCCACTCGCCCGGGGCTCGAGAGGGATTGTGGCGGGCCACTGCCAGCAGTCTTCCCGAATCGAGCTGAAGGAGAGCCGGTTCGCCCCCCGGAACGATGGGGTAGCCCTCCGACCAGGTGCGGCCGCCGTCCTCGGACCGGTAGGCGTAGACCGTGTGCGGAATTCCCGGGCGGGGCTGGCCGATGGGCCAGACCAGCGTCCCGTCCTTCAGTTGCGTCACCGGACCCCCCTGGGGGCCGGTCACCGGGATGAATCCCAGGGCCGTCCAGGTGCTCCCCTCGTCCTCGGAGCGGTACACCCTCAGTCCGCCCGGCTCGCGGGTGGCGTTGAGGAAGGCGCCGTCGGGAAGCACCGACAGCAACGTCTTGCTGGCCTGGATGAGATCCCAACTCCGCCCGCCGTCCCGGGTGACGGCCACTGCCCCCGCCTTGAGACCGGCATAGATGGCCCCCTTCCGGGTGACTGTCAGGTTGGCCTGAGGGTCGGCAAAGAAGTCCTCGTTGTCCTTCCAGGGGATCCAGACTCTCTCCGCCGGAAGCTGGTGAAGGCGGCCCCGGCGGGAATAGGTCACGGCCTGAAGATCCCGGTGCATGACCGGATGGACCACGAACAGGTAGTCCTCCAGTCCGATCGGCTCTTCCGAAGCGGAACGGACTCGAGCCCGGAACTCTCCCACCCGCTGGAAGGAATAGCTCAGCTTCCGCTCCCCGTACCCGGCCGGCACCGGTTCCTGCAGGCGCTTTTCCAGGACCCCTGCCCCTTTCAGGGTTTCGATTTTCAGCCTCATCTCCTCGCTTCGGGCGGAGCCGCTGTTGTTGTAGCTGGCCAGAACCAGCTCCAGGGGCTGATCGACCGGATGGACCATGGGCGGCTTGCGGCGTCCCGCCAGCACGACTTCCACCGGGTAGCGCGTCCGGAACGGGGAGGCCCGCGGTCCCTCCTCTAGCTGTACGGCATCCACCCAGACCTTGCCCGGACGCTCGCCGCCAACCACCAAATCGGCCACCCCCCGGGAGACCAGGTGCTCCACCACAAAGGTGAACTTGTACCTTTTCCAGCCAGCCGAAACCTCCATGACTTCGCTCTCGGCGTCAGGACCCGAAAAACTCAGGTATTGACCGACGGAAGCTGCCGCATCCGGCCGCCTCCAATCCAGCGGTCGGGTCCACAAGCACAGCTTCACCCAGGCCGCCGGAACCTCGCTCCTCACATAAGCCGAGAGGGTGTAGACCTGACCGCCCCGGACCGGAACCACCGGAGAGGTCAGGTGTCCCACGAACGCTTCTCCGGCCGGGTCCAGAGTGACCTGGGCCGCGTGATCGCCCTCCACCGCCTCGACCGCCACCCTTCGCGGCGGCCAGTTGCCGGGCTGCTGGTTGCTGGCGGCCAGGTTGATGGTGAGGGGATTGAGGATGTCTCCCCAGTTGCCCGGCTGGCGGGGCTCTTCGCCCAGGGGCAGCTCGAAGCTGGCGTTGGGCAAGAGGTTTCCAGCCTGGATGGCTCCTTGTCCCGAATCGGGGGCGCCATCCGGGGTCGGGATGCGGCAGGTGGCCAAAGAGGCCACCAGGCCGGTCAGCCCCACCATTGCGATCATCGGCCGAATCAAGTGCATTTCGAATCTCCTCGCTCCGCCCGCTCCACGGGCAACATCCAAATTGGCAGTTCCAATGTCTCGCCGCTCCAAGGCAAGGCCGACACAACTCATCCCTGTTTGCATCTATTCCCGGCCGGAAACCCTGTTCCTGGGCAGAAACCAACTGTACAGGGCCGGCAGCAACAACAGGGTCAGGATCGTCGAGCTGATCAGCCCGCCGATCACCACGGTAGCCAGCGGACGCTGCACCTCGGCGCCGATCGAGGTCGCCACCGCCATCGGCAGGAACCCGACACTGGCCAGCACCGAAGTCATAAGAACCGGGCGCAACCGGGTCACCGCTCCTTCAACCACTGCTTCCCGAACGGAACGGCCCCTTTCCAGCAGGGAGTTGTTGGTCGAGACCATCACCAGTCCGTCCAGCACGGCTACCCCGAAAACCGCTATAAAGCCGATCGAGGCCGAAACATTCAGGTTCATTCCACGCAGCCACAGGGCCGCGATCCCGCCAACGGAGGCGAACGGAACGATGAGGAGCACCAGCGACGATTGCCTGGCCGATCGGAAGGTGAGGTACAACAGCGCAAAGATCACCAGCAGGACCGCCGGCAGGATAAACATCAGCCTCTGCATGGCACGCTGTTGATTCTCGAACTGGCCGCCCCAGGTCATGTAATAGCCTGCCGGCAGATCCACCATCGCTTGAATGCGATTTTGGGCTTCGGCGACGAAACTGCCCACGTCGCGCCCACGGACATTGCACTGCACCACGATTCGGCGCTGGCTGTTTTCGCGATGGACAACCTCCGGCCCGCTGGAGCGGCGAATCTCGGCCACACGGCCCAGCGAAATCTGCTCGCCCGCCGGTGCCGCCAGTAGAATGCCGGCGATCTCGTCACGGTCCCTGCGATAAGACTCGGGCAATCGTACGGCGACCTGAAACCGCCGCCGGCCATCGATGACTTCCGTCACCGGCTTGCCGCCCACCGCCGCCTGCACCAGGTCACGCACGTCGGACACGTTGAGGCCATAACGGGCCAGTTCCTCTCGGTCCACCACGACCTGCCATTCGGCCGCCCCGGAAAAGACCTGCTTCTGCACGTCGGCGGCGCCACGCACCTGCCCCAGCGCCCGCAGCACCCGGTCGGCCGAACGGTCAAGCACCTGCTCGTCGGGGCCGAAGATCTTCACCGCGATATCCGCACGCACGCCGGAAATGGTCTCGTCCAGGCGCATGGCCATCGGCTGGGTAAAGTTGAAGACGACTCCGGGAATCTCCGACAGTTCCGCCGCCATGGCCCGGGTCAATCCTTCCTTGGTATCGGCCGTGCTCCATTGCTCATGCGACTTGAGGTTCACGTACACGTCGCTCTCGTAGATCCCCATGGCCTCGGTGGCGAGGTCGGGACGGCCCAACTTGCCGACCACTCCCGTCACCTCGGGGAACTCCAGCAACGTCCTTTCGATTTCGAGCCCGATGTCCACCGACTCTGACAGCGAGACGCTGGGAAGCCGAAGCACCTGAACCAGCACCGACCCCTCGTCGAGGCGCGGCATGAATTCGGTGCCGATGAAGCGCAGCGAGCCCAGGGCGGCGGCGATGAGCAGCGAGCCGGCTGCGACCACCAGCACCCGCTGATCCAGCACGCGGTTCACGATGCGCCCGTAGATCCGCTGAGCGCGATCCATGTAAGGCTGCCCGGTTTTCCTGGTGGTGCGTCCCAGCAACAGACGGGAAGCAGCCGGCACCGCCACCAGGGTCAGCACCAGCGAGCCCACCAGCGCCGTGCACACGGTAACGGCCATGGGGCGATACATGCGGCCTTCGAGCCCCTGCAAGCTCAGGATAGGCACGTAAACGGCGATGATGATGCCGATGCCCATCAGGATGGGCCGGGAAACCTGGTGGGCCGCCGAGCGCACCAGGGCCAGGCTCTCGTTTGCGGTCACGGGCACATCGAGGTTTGGACGTTCATGCAGGCGCCGCACGTAGTTCTCGACCATGATCACCGAGCCATTGACGATCACCCCGAAGTCGATCGCTCCCAGGCTCATCAGATTGGCGGTGATGCCGAACCAACGCATTCCCAGGAACGCGGCCAGCATGGACAGCGGAATCACTGCCGCAACGATCAGCGCCGCACGCAGGTTTCCCAGAAACAGGAACAGAATCGCCACCACCAGCGCTCCGCCCTGGAGCAGGTTGTAGCGCACCGTGCGGATGGTCCCATCGATCACCACCGACTGGTCGTAGAAGGGAACGATTCTCACGCCCTCGGGAAGTGAACGGTGAATCCCGTCGAGGGCCCGCTTGACCCGCTCGATGACCGTCTTGCTGTTCTGGCCCTTGAGCATGATCACCATGCCTGAGACCGTCTCTCCCTTGCCGTCTCGCGTGACTGCCCCCTGCCGCGGCACCTGCCCAATCTTGATCTCGGCCACGTCGCTCAGGGTGACCGCGGTTCCCTGGTGGGCCGCCAGGACGATCGCCCTCAGGTCCCGCTCGTTCCCTATGCGGCCCAGGCCGCGCACGGTGTACTGCTCGGAGGCATGCTCGATGAATCCGCCCCCGAAGTTTTCGTTGTTCTCCCGAACGCGCTCGAACACGTCGCGCAACGTCAGCCCGTGAGCGTGCAGCCGGTAGGGATCCACCTCGATCTCATACCGCCGGGTGTGCCCCCCCCAGGTGTTGACGCCGGCCACCCCCGGCACGGCCTGCAGTTGGTATTTGATCTCCCAGTCGTGGAGCGTCTTCAGATCCATGGTGCTGTAGCCGTCTCCCTCGAGGGTGTACTGAAACACCTCGCCGAAGGCCGTGGCCACGGGTCCCAAGGCAGGCTCCAGTCCGGCCGGAATCCGGCCGCGGGCTTCGTCCAGCCGTTCGTTGACGAGCTGACGCGCGAAGTAGTTGTCCACGCCGTCGGCGAAAACAATGGTGACCATCGAAAGACCCAATTTGGAAATCGAGCGTACTTCCTCGGTGTCGGAAAGGCCCATCATGGACGACTCGATCGGGAAGGTCACCCGTTGCTCGACCTCCACCGGCGCCATGCCCGGCGCTTCGGTGATGACCGTGACCTGGTTGTTGGTCAGGTCCGGAAACGCATCGATGGGGATCCGGTAGAGCGCGCCGAGGCCGGCTGCGACGAGCACCGCCAGGCCGAACGGGACGACCCAGGGGTGATCGAGGTGGTAATCGATGATGCGCCTGAGCATGTGGCTGATAAGGGCGGGCTCGGCGGCCCGCCCGGGGCGGGGGCTACTCTTCGATCATTCGGGCTTTCAGCAGCTCGGACTTGAGGTGGAAGGCGCCGGTAACCACCACTTTGTCGCCCGCCTGCAGACCGCTCACGATCTCGACCACGGAATCGAAGTGCCGGCCGGCCCGGACCCGGCGGGCTCGAAAGGAATGTTCCCCCTCCGGCACGAACAGCACCTCATTCCCATCCACACTTTGCAGCGCGTCGTGCGGCGCCCCCACCACTTCCCTGCTGCCGCCGGTTCGCATGGTGAGCGTCGCCAGCATCTCCGTTTTGAGCTGCCGGCCGGGGTTGCGCAACTCGCAACGCACCTCGACGGTTCGGGTCTCCGGCTCGAGTGCGTCGCCGATGTAGGTGATTCGAGCCGGAAACGCCCTGCCGGGGTAGGCCCGCACCGACACGTCCACGGCCAGCCCTCTCCGCAGCGACGAGAGATGCTGCTCGGGGACCTGAGCGATGACCCACAGGCTCCGCAAGTCACTGATGACGTAGAGCGGATCCGACGGCGTCACCACGGCGCCCGGACTGACCATTCGCTGGATTACGGTGCCTGAAACCGGGGAGCGCACCTCGATCAGGTGCGCCTCTTCATGCGTGCCCCGGCCCTGGTCGGCGTGCTCGTCGGACGCT
Source organism: Acidobacteriota bacterium (assembly GCA_022821775.1). Taxonomy (GTDB): domain Bacteria; phylum Acidobacteriota; class Terriglobia; order Versatilivoradales; family Versatilivoraceae; genus Versatilivorator. Next base: position 18,676 of record JAJECY010000255.1, on the reverse strand, counting down.
CCGGGCAGTTGTTCGGGGGCAAGTCCGAGGTAGCGAAGGTGGTTTTCGGCCCGCTCCACTCCGGCCCTGGCGATCTTGAGAATCGTCTCGGCACTGCGATACCCGGCTTCGGCTTCCTGCAACTTCTGCAGCGAGCCGGCCTTCAACTCATGAAGGCGGGAAGCCCGCTGGTAGAACTTCTCGGCGAACTGCAGTTGGGTCTGCCGTCGTTCCAGCTCGGCCCTGGCCTGCCGGTAGGAAGCTTCGGCCTCATGAATCTCGTGGCTGTGGAGGCGCGCCAGCACCTGTCCCTTTTTGACGTCGCTACCCACCGACTCGCAACGGCCGACCACCACGCCCTCGGTGAACGAGCCCACCCGGGCGGTGGCGTTCTGGTTGACCGTGACCCTCCCCGATACCTGCAGATCCTCCTGGAGTTTTCTGACTTCCCCCTCACCGAGCGTGATCCCGGCGATTCGCACCGCCCTTTCATCCAGACGTATCACGTCCGGGTCGGCAGCAACCTGGGCCTCGACCTGCTCGGTTACGGCCGAGGGCTGGGAGCATCCACCCAACGTGATCATCAGAATCGCCGGCGCCGCCGCCAGGGGCACTCGCCGGATTGCAGGTTCCAGAGTTCGCATGGTTGCCAGCCTCTACCGATATATCGTTACTCGACCGCCGCGTCAAAACGGGCCACGGCTGTCTGATTTTCCTCGGACGACAGCGGCAGATCGGATGTTCCCGAGGCGGTCTCCAGGTCCACCCTACTCAGTTGGTAGTCGAACGCCGACCGCGAGTGGAACAGGCCGATCTCGTTCTGGGCGCGCTGGGCGTCAAGTACCTCCAGCAGATCGACCCCGCCTTCCTGGTAAGCGGCCTGTGCGATCCGGGAGGTCTCCCGCGCGCGATCGAGCATGCCGGTCTCCATGGAGCGCAACATTTCCCGGCTTCGCCGCACCGTTTCCACCGCCGCCGCCACCTCCGCGCCGATGCGCGCTTCCAGCGCCCGCAGGGCTGCTTCCCGGCGGCGAACCTCGGCCAAGGCCTCCTCGATCCTTCCCCTGTTCCTGTCGCGAACCGGCAAAGAGATCGAAACCCCGCCCATGAGAGTATTGAACCGGTTGGTGCGCTTGTAGCCAAGAAAGGGCCTGACGTCGGGCCGGGCCAGCGATCGTCGCAAGGCCAGCTCCGCGCGGGCGCGCTCCACCTGGGCCCGGGCGATCAGGATCTCCGGTCGATGGACCGAGGCGGCCTCCAGGGTCTGTCGAGTGGCCTGGCCGCTGCCCCGGCTCAGGTTGACCGGACGCGGCTCCGGCTGCCTGACCTCGAAGCCGGTGTTCACCTCCGGGATCCCCATGGCCTCCAGCAGGGCAATCTTGCTGCGAATCACCTCCATCTCGGCGCCGGAGAGCGCCAGCGCCGCCCGCCCGGTTTCGACTCGAACCTTGATCAGGTCCACCTCGGCCCTGCCGCCCTGCCGCACTTGCACCTCATGGTAGTTCTCCAGGCGTTGCAGGGTGTCGCGGCTGCGCTCCCGCATCTCCACGTCGCTCACGGCGGCCAGGACTTTCCAATAAGCCCTTTTGACGCCCTGGCGAATTCTCCAGGCTACCAGTTGGCGCCTGTGCTCTGCGATGCGTTCATCGACCTCGGCAAGCTCGACCCGCCGCTTCCGCTTGCCCGCGGTTTCGATCGGAATACCCACCCAGGCAAATACATCCAGGTTGCGGGAAGCCGAAAAGCCCGGGTTGCCGTAGAAACGCCAGTTTTCCGTTTGAAAGGAAAACACCGGGTTAGGCATCACCCCGGCTTGACGTGTCGAGCCGGCGCGCGCTTCGATCGCCGCCCGGGCGGCGTCCAGGTCGCCGTGGCGCGAGAATGCGATCTGGATGGCTTGGTCGAGGCCTAGAGTTTTCGGGAGTTGCTGAGCCCGCAGGTTGAGTGTCAGACCTGCCGAGACGAGCAGTGTGCCTGCTACCAGCATTTTCGGGTTCATCGCCACTATTGCGATCATCGGCCGAATCCAGTGCATTTCAGATCTCCTTGCTCCGCCCGCTCCACGGGCAATATCCGGCTCTTTGTGTAAAGGATGTTTGCGGATTGTAACTCGAGCGGCAAAGCAGGCTCCTTGCCCGATTCCTTGGCTACCGATAGTCCACCTGCAGTTCCAGCTTCTCCACGAACAGGGGGGCCGCGGCTTGTGGCGATCGGCCGGTCACCCGTACTCCCACCAGGTTGGTTCCCTGGGCGAAGGTTTCCGGGTCCAACCCCGGGAATACCAGCCACCCGTCTTCCACTACGGGTTCCCCCAGCAGCAGGTTGTTGATCCTCACCTCGATCCGTTTCCCGATGTCATCCAGCGGCGAGCTGTTGTAGAGGTGGTTGATACGCTTGAACAGGGCGATCAGGGCTCTGGGCAACCGGTTCGGCCCCGGCGGGTCGGGCTTGACCGAGGTGTTCATCTTCTCGATGTGGGGTCCGGCGGCGGCGTCGTGGAGAATGAGGCGCAGACTGACGTCCCGGATGTTTCGAGATTCCTGTCCCAGGGGATCGGCCACCCAAAGCCTCAAGTGGGTGTCGGCCCTCCCCTGGTCGTCCAGCGCGGCCGGCAGTTGGGCCAGCATGTTGGTATTGAGAAAGAAGCGCGGGGTCTCCCATCCGACCGTCCCGGGCGCGCCGCTCCCTCCCCCACCGCGGCGCTGCACCACGAAGGTCTTGTCCTTGCGACGGAGCCTCTCCGGTTCGCCGATCTCCCGGTAGAGGCGCCGGTGCACCGGCGCCATCCTGTAATCGTGCAGCAGCGCGCCGATGCGGTCGGCGTCCTCCTTCATGGCATAGGTCCAGTTGAAGCAGTAGATTCCGTCCACCCCCTGTTGCCACCAGTTGGCGAACACCCCGCGCAACACTTCGATGGGGGGCCAGTCGTAGCCGTCGGAGGTGTGGTGTTCGTCCGAGCCCCCCAGCAGCTTGATGGGAGTTCCGGCCGTAATCCGGCGATAGGCGGCCACGTCGCCCTCGAAGGAACGGCAGCCCAGCACGATGATGTCGAGCAGTTGCCGTCTGGTCCAGGTCTCGATGTCGATGCCGTCGATGCGGCAGCCTTCGATGCTGGCCGGCAGCCGGGCAGCCAGCAGGATGGGGCGGCCCCGCTGCTCGGCCGCTTTCAGGGTCAAGCTCCGCACCTTGCTCATGAAGTCCGTCAGGTGGCCACGGTACTTCCATTGCTGGCCCAAGGGAAGCGTAATCGGGCCGCGGGCGAAATCGATCTCGATCCCGTCGAAATCGTAGTTTTCAACCACCTCGCGAAGAATGCTCAACTTGTAGTCGCGGATCTCCTGGTTGCGAAAATCCCAGAAGATCTTGCGGTCCGGCGCCCAGGGGCCGGCCAGCAACCACTCCGGGTGGCGTTGCTTCATGGGAATCTCGCGGGTGACCACCAGGTCGTTGTCCGAGCCGTTGACCCGGTAGGAGTAGAAGGCCTCCAGACCTCGCTCCCTGGTCGCCTCCAGGAAGATTCGCATGATGTCGACGCCCTCCTCCGCCCACTTCCGGTACCCCTCATGGTCGTAAAGGGGCATCACCTTGCTGGGATAGGGCGACTGGTGGCCTTCGCCCCAGTTCCACCAGATGCTGTCGATCTGGCTTTCCGGATCGTCGGCAAAGGTCAAGCTGAGCTTCACCAGGTCGCTTGGAGGGATGTCAGTGAAATTGAGGTCCCCGTGGATGGCATCGAAGTTGACCACCACCCGACGGCGCCGCTCGATTTGGTCCAGGTGCTGAGGAGAGAGGACGAAACGCTCGCCGTCGGCAATGGTCCCCTCTTCGCCCGCACATCCCGCCGCCACCAGGAAAAGGACCGCCATAACAACCGCGGCCGCGGCGCCTCCGGTTCTCACTCCGTACTTTCTGTTCATAAGAAGAGCTCCAAGGCTTGGGCCGATTGCACGGCCAAACCTCCATAATAAACTCGGGTATCACTCCCCCCTTGAGGGGGGTTCGCACAAGGCGAGCCAAAGGCGAGATCTTGTGCGCCGTCACGGGTCCGCACCGGCCAAGCTACAGGCGAAGGCTGATGCGGTGGGGGGAACCGCGCCCGCCTACTCGCAACTGAATCTCACTTACGGGGCGCCGCGTTGGCCCCCCACCGGATCGACTGCGGGCGAAGCCCTTGTCTCTCCGACTCCCCCTCAAGGGGGAGTGATTCTTGAGGGGCGGCCAAAGCTTCAATCGGCCGCCGGAGGGGCATGGCCCTGCCGTTTGAATCCGTGCTTTTTCAGAAACTCGCGGGTGGCGACATGAATCCTGAGGAGTTCCTCCCGGCTGAAACCCCCGTGCTTTCCTCCGGGAATGGTCACCAACTCATTGGGAATTCCCGTTTCAGTAAGCGCCCGGTGCAAGCGAACGGCATGGTCGTAGGGGACCACGACATCGTCGTCTCCGTGAATGGTCAATACCGGCGGCAGCCCCGGCCGGACGTAGCTCAGGGGCGAAACCCGCCTGGCGATTTCATGGCGGTCGCTCTGGCTGCCCAGCCAAGTCACGGCGTAGGACTGCATGTTCTCGCCTTCCAGCAGGTCATCGACATCGGTGATCCCGAACCAGTTCACGATGGCGGCCACCTTGAGCTCGGCCTCGCCCAGACAGCGCCGGTCGAGGCTCGAGGAGGCGGGCAGCATCCCGGTGATCAGTGAAAGATGGCCGCCGGCCGACCTTCCGGTGAGCACGATCTTGTCGGTGTCGAAGTTGTATTCGCCGGCGTTCTCGATGACCCAGCGCAAGGCGCAGCGACAGTCCTCCACGGCACCCGGAGCCAGCGACACCCTGGCCAGGCGGTATCCCACGTTCACTACGGACCAGCCCATTTCCAGGTAGGGGAGGAAATAGAGCGGGCGGACATTCTTGTTGCCTGCGACCCAGCCGCCGCCATGAAAGTAGACCACCGTGGGCGTCGGTGAAGTCGCCTGCCGCGGCCGGTAGACATCAAGCTTCGCCTCCCAGTTGTCGGCCACCAGGTAGGTGATGTCGGTCCTGACGCCGTATGAACTGAACAGGGTGGCCGCCCAGGCTTCCCGGTCCGAGACCTGGTCCCCGCCCCGGGCCTGCGGAGCAAACGCCAACAGAATCACCGGCACCAGCACACTCATCAATCGATTGGACCTCGACATCTCTTTTGCCTCCTCGGGGACGGGCGATAAAATTCCTGCCGCCTCATCCAAGTCCGCCGCCCTTCAGGACGACAGATTCCAGATGCGGGCCGCATTCAGGCCCAGGATTTTCTCCACGTCTTCCGGACTCAGAAAAGTCATCTCCTCCCGGACCAGAGCCAGCTCCTCGGCCAGGGTGGGCCGCTCGTAGTGCGCCCGGGCGGCGCCCGGGTACCCCGTTCCCCACAGGAGCCGGTCGGCTCCGAACTCCTCGTAGACCCTCTTCACCCAGGACCAGGCTTCCCGGAACGGATACTGTGCCCCGGAAACCGAGGTCAGCTCCGAGATCTTGACCCAGGCGTTGGGGTACTTGGAGAAGGCCAGCAGTTTCTTGAACTCGGGGGTGGGATCTTCCACGGTCAGATCGATCTGTGAGAGATGATCGATGCAGATCTTCACCTCGGGATGGCGCCGGACCATCTCTTCCAGCTTGGGGAGTTGACGGGTGGAAATATAAAAGTTGAAGACCGCACCCAGTTGGGCGGCTCTCTTCCAGAGTTTGTCGGCATGGGGATGGTTGAGCCATCCATTGCCCCCTTTGGCGCCGTCGAGGTAGTAGATCGGGCTGAAGCGCATTCCCGAAAAGCCATGCTCCTTGACCCAATATTCGAGCCGGTCGGCCACGTTGGGATCGGTGGGGTCGATGAGTCCATGGGCCCGAAGGCGGTCCGGATGGGCCTTGAGGGCGTCGGCCACGTAGGAGTTGTCCCAGCCGTGGTAGATCACCTGCACCAGGATGCTGTGAGTCACGCCGTTGCGGTCCATGTCCTCCAGCAGCATCTCGGTGGTGCCTTCGGTGGGAACGTCGGCGTACTGGAAGTCGGGAATGTAGGGGTGCGGATAGGGATACTGCACGGGATCGCTGGCCCAGATGTGCATGTGGGTGTCGACGACCGGCGGCCGCGCGGGAGCCGGTTGTTCCTCCCCGGAATCGCATCCCGTCGCCAGCATGGCTCCCGCCCAGCCCAGAGCTGCCGCACAGCGCCCGGTGGATTCCAGAAACTCGCGCCTGTTGACGGGATTATTCAGGTTGTCGCTCCTCATCTCCCCTCCCTGACCGGACCCAGCTGAAAAGATCCGGCCGGGGTCCCCCGGCTACTGATCCCCTCCGGCATTTCCGGCCGACGCCACCTGACGGCGCGGCAGGTAGTCGACTCGAACCTCGACCTTCTCCACCGTCATGGCCGGGTCGCCTGCCTTGCGCCCCTTCGCCAGTATGCCGATCAGGTTCTCTCCTACAGCGAACAGGTCGGGGTCGGGACGGTAGATGATCCACCCCTCCTCCGACCCGCCCTTGTCCAGAAGAGCCCCGTTCACCCGAACTTCCAGGCCGGCTTCGATCCCCCGCCTGGGGGGCGAGGTATACAACTGGGGATTGTCCCAGAAGGGATTGATCGACGCCCTGTCGATGGTCTGTTCGGCCGGCAGCCCGCGGGTCGCCGGGTCCGAAATCAGCAGGGCCAGGGTCAGACCCCCGATCTGGGCGGCGTGATCGGCGAGGCGGTCTCCGACCCGCAGCCGAATCAGGGTGTCCACCTTCCCGGAATTGTCCAGCGGCGCCGGCAACTGGGCCAGCATGTTGGTGTTCTGGTAAGCAGAGCGGGGCGTCTGCCACTCGTGCACGTCGGGTCCCCCGGAACCGCCCCCGCCCCTGCGCTGCACCACGAAGGTCTTGTCCAGGAATCGAAGAGTCTCGGGGCTGCCCAGTTCCTTGTAGGCCTGCTGGTTGACCTGGACCCGATCGGAGTCGTCGAAGTAGGCCTGGTGGACGAACATCCCGGTCTTTTCTCTGACCTCGGGCGAGGCGACGGCCCAGTTGAAGGCCTGCAGGCCATCGATGCCCTGCTGCCACCAGTTGGCCGCTACGCCCCGCTGGACCTCGATGGGCGGCCAGGAGTAGCCGTCGGTGCAGTGATGATCGTCCAGCGTGGCATAGATCTTGATCGGCTTGTTGCCGACCAGGTGGCGGAAACGCTCGATCTCGAGCTCATAGGACCGCACTCCCAGCACCAGGATGTCCACCAGGTTGTCCTGCACCCAGGTCTCCACGTCCAGGCCGTCGAAATGGCAGCCGACCAGGGTATCGGGGATCCGGGCCGCCACCAGGAAGGGACGACCGCGCCGCTTCTCGACCTTCAGGGTGGCGGCTCTCAGGTCGCGGAGGAACCGGCTCACTGCCCGCCGGTTGGCCCACATGCGGCCGGCCGGCAGGTTGTTGGGCCCGCGGGCGAAGTCCACCTCCAGGCCGTCGAAGTCGTAATCCTCGGCCAATTCCCGCAAGACGCTCAGCTTGCGGGCCCGCACCTCCGGAACGGCGAAATTCCACTTGGCGTTGCCCCATTCGTCCTTCACCACCCAGTCGGGGTGCGCCTCGGCAAACTCCTTGCCGAACTCGGTGTGGCTGGTGCCGTCGCTGATCCGGTAGGAATAGAAGCACTCGATCCCCCGCTTCTTGGTCTCCTCCAGGTACACCTTGGCGATGTTGATCCCTTCCCTTTCCCACCGGTAGATGGTCTCCACGTTGCCGCCCATGTAGTAGCCCTGGGCCAGGGCGCTGTCGCGGGCGGTCATGGGCCGGGCCTTCATGGGAAACAACTGGTCCAGGCACCACCACTGCCCGTCGATCTGACTGCCGGGCTCGTCGGTGAATCCCAGTTCGTAGGTCATCAAGTTGTCGATGCTGACCTTCCGTTGAATGGCCGCCAGCAGGCCGTCGGCCGGATGGTTGACCACGATTCTCCGCTTGGCCTTGACCGCGGCAATGTGCTCGGGCGACAGGCGGAATTTCCCATCCTCCGCACTTTGGCTCGGGACGGAAACCAGCCCCAGGCCCACCAGCAGCCCGGCCGCGGTCAGCGACCACAGGACTCGGCGGCCACCGGCCCGGGGGCGGCCCTGCCCCCCCGCAACATCGATCCGTTGTTTGTTCATGGAATGAGCCTCCAGTTTCCGTTTATCTGTCCCAGCCCCTCTCCGGCTCCTACCGGATCGTTCCCATCAACGATCCAAGCGGCCGCATCCTGGCCGTCACGGACCGCCTGACGACCAATCATCCTCAGGCCCAACGTCCTACTTCCGGCGGGACTCCCGATACACCTGAATGTAATCCTCGACCGGGGTTGCGGCGATGGTTTCGCCGATGACCTCCATGGGCAGGTCCTCCAGCTTTTTGAAGCGCACGCAGGACTTGCCCATGTCGAGCTTCTTTCCGCTGGCCCGGAACTTTTCTTCAAATGAGGCCCTGGAGCCCTGGTGGCTGTAAACGCACATCAGGTAGAGGCCCATGTGGTGCTTCTGCGAAGCCAGACCGGCAAACATCAGCGGCTGCTTGTTATAGGTATCGGGACAGAGCGCCAGGGGAACTTCGTAGCAGATCATGCCCCAGTTCATGGTCTCGACGTAGCCCGGCGGCAGATGATCCAGTATCACCTGTCGCACCACCCTCAGTGCCTCCGCGCGTTCCGCGGGAAGCTCCTGCAGGTACTCTTCAACGGTGGCGGCGCTGCTTCTTGCCATGCTCGCACCCTATCAAAAACCACTCCCGTACAGGGACTGCGCCACGCCGGCAATCAAGCCAGCTTCCTCCAGGCTTCCCAGACCAGCAATCCCCAACCCAGCAGAAAGCATAGGCCTCCCAGGGGGGTGACGGCTCCCAGGCTTCGAACTCCGGTGAGGCTCAACGCGTAGAGACTCCCGGAAAAGAGAACGATGCCGGCCAACCAGAGCCAACCTGTCCACTGAAAGACGACGCCGCTCCACCGGTCCATGGCCAGGGCCAGCGCCGCCAATCCCAGCCCATGGAGCATCTGGTAGCGGACTCCGGTATCAAAGACCGCCAGCAGCTCCGCCGAAAGGCGCTGCTTGAGTGCGTGGGCGCCAAATGCGCCGGCGGCTACCGCCAGGCCCACCGCCAGGCAACCCATCCCAAACCAGAATCTTGCCATTGCAGCATCTCCTTGAAAACGCTTGTCATTCCGCCGGAATTTTCTGCCCGGCGCCGCCTTCCGGTGCGACTCCCGCGCTTTTCCCCGTCCCGGGAAATCCGTCTTCAGCGGAGCCGGCTTCGACTATTCCGCACCCCCGCCACCGGATGGCCAGAGGAGCCGCAATTGCGAAAGGGGGATCTTCTCCAGCCAACTCCTGGACCGGCGCTTCAGGTAGACACGGGTCTCGTCCCCGACGGGCTCAATCCAGAAGACCTCCCACCGCTCGGCGCCCAGTTCGTTGAGCCGTGCCTGGCGGGTTTGGAGGTCTTCTACCGGCAGGTCCACAATCTTGTATTCCCAATCGCCCATACGGCGCACATCCTGGCGAGCCCACTCCAGGGCATCCTGGGGGACCTGCTGCCCCGACTCCCGGGCCTGCCGGTAGAGCTCACGGACTCGCTCCTTCAGGGCCTCCACCTGGTCACTGGAAGAAGGGGGACTGTCCGGGTCCGAGGCGCAACCGGCCAGAACCAGCGGCACCAACAGGAACAAGTGTCCGAATTTGATCATGGGACCTCTATTGTCTCCAACCCAACCCAAAAGTCCAACCTCTTGGAATCCCTTCGTGGAAATCTCTCTCCCCCTATCCGATCCCTGGCGGGCCCTCTCAAGGTTCCTCCAACCCCTTCGTGTGACTTCGTGGTCCTTCGTGTGACTTCGTGGATATCTTTTTTTGTCTCTTCCTGAATTCAAACCGTGCCTCTCGGTAGTTCTCGTTCGTGGATATCTCTCTTGGATAACGCGGCTCTGCATCGGCCCGCGCGCCAAGCCGAAAGCGATGGAAAGAGGCCGGCGGCTGTACTAAGATCACGCCATGGTTTACCGCGTACTCGGTCTGTGCCTGCTCCTGGGGCAGGTTGCCCTTGCGGAGGTCGTCCGCCTGGAAGTTCACCATCGGGCGGAGGTGCTGCACGGCCGCAGCTTCGGAGCTGCGGGCACCTACGAGAAGGTCCAGGGCAGAGTCTTCTTCGAAGTCGACCCCCGGCTTGAACAGAACCGCATCATCTGCGACATCGACCTGGCGCCTCGCAACCGGCGAGGCAAGGTGGAGTTCTCCTCCGATTTCTATCTCGTTCGGCCCACCCGTCCCGGCAAGGGCAACGGGACCGTCCTCTACGAGGTCTGCAATCGAGGGCGCAAGGGGATGCTGGGCATGTTCAGCCGGGCGACTTCCTCCCGGGAACTGACCACCACGACGGAGTTCGGAGACGCGCTGCTGCTGGACCACGGCTTCAGCCTGGCCTGGCTGGGCTGGCAGTTCGACGTGCCCCGGGTTTCCAACCGACTGAGGCTGTACGCTCCGGTGGCCAGGCAGGGCTCCACACCCATCCGTGGGCTGGTACGGGCCGAGTTCGTTCCCGAAACCAAGGTCCGGAGCTTCCCCCTGGCCGACCGGAACATGGAGCCCGCCTATCCCGCCATCGATCTCGGAGATCCCGATCTGAAGCTGACGGTCCGGGACCTCACCGACGGACCCAGAACGATCGTGCCGCGCAGCCGCTGGAGCCTGGCCCGGGAGGAAAACGGAAAGCCCGTCGCCAGCAGCGGCCACGTCTTCATGGCCTCGGGTTTCGAACCGGGACGAATCTATGAGCTGGTCTACCCGGCCGAGAATCCGACGCTGGTGGGATTGGGCCCGGCGGCCACCCGCGACTTCATCGCATTCCTGAAGTACGGCGGGGCCTTCAAGGAGGACGGTGCGACGCGGGGGCTGGGATCCAGCCTGCGGAGAGCCATCGGCTTCGGGACGTCCCAGAGCGGGCGCTTCCTTCGGACCTTTCTCTATTACGGGTTCAATCAGGACGAGAGCAGGCGCCCGGTCTTCGACGGGGTCCTGTCCCACGTGGCCGGCGCCAGCCGGGGCAGCTTCAACCACCGGTTCGCCCAGCCCTCCCGGGACGCCCACTCCTTCATGAACACCTTTTATCCCACCGTCATCTACCCCTTTGCCGACCTTCCGCTGCCGGACCGGGAAAGAGACCTCAACGAAGGGTTGCTGGACCGCAGCCGCCGGCAGCAATCGACGCCTAAAGTCTTCTACACCAATGCCTCATACGAATATTACGGGAGGGCCGCTTCGCTGATTCACACCAGCCTGGACGGCGCCCGGGACGTGCCGCCGGCCCCGAACACCCGGATCTATGTCTTCGCCGGCACCCAGCACGGCCCCGCCTCCTTTCCACCGCAAAAAAGGGGCACCGCCAACCTGCCCAATCCCAACGACTTTCGTTGGCCCATGCGGGCGCTGCTGCTGGCCCTGCAGGCCTGGTTGGCCGAGGACAGGCAGCCGCCTCCTTCGCAGTACCCCCGCATCTCCAGGGGAGAGCTGGTGCCCCTGGACCGGATGAGCTTTCCCCGGATCCCCGGCGTCCGACTGCCCGTAAGGATGATGCAGCCCTACCGCCTCGATTACGGCCCCGATTTCCGGACCAGGGGGATCGTGACCCTGCAGCCGCCCCGGGTGGGAGGAGCCTTCAAACCGCTGGTTCTGCAGGTGGACGGGGACGGCAACGAGCTTGCCGGCATCCGACTTCCCGTCATTCGAGTGCCCCTGGCCACCTATACGGGGTGGAACCTCCGGCATCCCGACATCGGCTCCCCGGCCGAGCTCTACAGCATGGTAGGCTCCTTTATCCCCTTTGCCGGAACCCGGCAGGAACGCCTGCAGGCGGGAGACCCACGTCTATCGATCGCCGAGCGCTATGCGAGCCGGGAAGCCTACCTGCGGCGGATTCGAACCGAGGCCGGCCGCCTGGCGAGACACGGCTATCTCATCGGCAGCGACGTCCCGCAGGTCACCCGCCAGGCGGCCGAGCTGTGGGACTACCTGAGCAGTTGGCGCTGAAACAGCCCGGTTTCGCGCTGCATGCGACGGGGTAAAAAGAGTGATCCACGAAGGGACACGAAGGACCACGAAGACACACGAAGTAAGACGGCATTGGGAACCACGAACAGGCACGAATCAACTGATGAGATGACCAACAACACTCCAATCCAATTCGACGCCGACAAGTTCGAGCTCGTTCACCAGGTGGGCGGCATCCGGACCGCCACCTACGACTGGCCCGATGCCGGCGGCGCCCCCGGGTGCCGGGTGGCCATGGTGAACACGGGCTCGGGCCTGCGCTTTACCGTGGCGCTGGATCGAGGCGGCGACATCGTGGAGGCTTTCCACGGAAGTCACAGCCTGGCCTACCTGAGCCCCAACGGCTACCGCCCGCCGCGGCAACCGCTCCATCGCGACGAGGACTGGCTGGCCGCCTGGCCGGCCGGACTGCTCACTGCCTGCGGCCCTCGCTACATCGGACCCGGGCGCGAGGAAGACGGCCTCAAGCTGGCCTTGCACGGCCAACACTCCAACACCCCGGCGGCCCTGCTCGAGCTGAAGAATCCCGACCCCGGACGCGGCGACCTCGACATGCGCTTGGGACTGGTGATTCGCGACACCCAGATGTACGGGCCGGTGGTTGAAGTCCGCCGGCAGATCGCCTGCCGGCTGGGTGACCCCGTGATCCGACTGCGGGACGAAGTGACCAACCTTGGAAACTCCACCGTGGCCCACAACTGGCTCTACCACGTCAACCTGGGCTATCCCCTGCTGGACTCCGGGTCGCAACTGGTTTACGGCGGTCGTGTCAACGGAGGTTGGCAGATGAACGCCGACATGTCCATGGCCGACCTCTCCCGATCGGACAGCGACCTTCAAGGCTACCTGGCGGTGCCCGAACCGCTCCCGGAACATGCCGCCTGCGGCTCCCGGGGCCTGATCCTGGACATCACCGGCGACGTTCAGGGTCTTGCCCACTGCGCAGTCGCCAACCGGAGGCTCGAACTGGCCGTGGAGCTTTGCTACCCGGTCCGGCAACTGCCCCGACTGGCCAACTGGCAGCACTACGCTCCCGGCGGCTCCTACGTCTCCGCCCTGGAACCCTTCAGCGGCTCTCTCTGGGGCAAGGACCAGGACAGCCATCCCCTGGCCGCCCAGTGGCTGGAGCCGGGGCAGAGCCGGCTTTACGAAGTCGAGATCCGGGTGCATTCCGGCTCGAACGCTGTCAACGGCCTCGTGGAGGAGAAACCACCACTGAGTTGGGATCTGTAAAGGGGTTTGAGGGGGCTTGGGCGCCATGAGAATCCAGCGGCTCTTTCTTGCTTCCATCCTGGCGGTTGCGGCCGGCACCGCGGTTGCGGCTCCCGACTGGGTCCGCATGGAATCGCCGCACTTCGAGCTGTTCACCAATGCCGGGGAGAGAAGTGGACGCCGAACCATTCTTTTCTTCGAGCAGGTCAGAGACTTTTTCCTCAAGACCGGCAACGTCGGCGAAGTACCCTCTGTTCCCGTCCGCATCATCCGATTTCGTTCCCCCAAGGAGTTTGAACCCTACCGGCCCTTCAAGGCGGCCGCGGCCTTCTACATGTCCAGCCCGAAGCGGGACCTGATCGTGATGGGCACGCCGGGCCGCCAGACCAAGAACGCGGCCGTTCACGAGTACGTCCACCTGTTGGTGAAACACTCCGGAGCCAAACTGCCCGTGTGGTTGAACGAGGGGCTGGCCGAGCTCTATTCCACGCTCGAACCTCAAGGAAAGCAGGTGTCCTTTGGCAAGGCCGCTCGCGTGCTTGGGGACAGGCAGTGGCTGCCGATCAGGGAATTGATATCGGTAGATTACGACTCTCCTCATTTCAATGAGCGCGACCGCACCAAGGTCTTCTACGCCCAGAGCTGGGCACTCACCCACATGCTCTGCCTCTCGAATCAGTATCGGGAACGGTTCTCCGACTTTCTCAAGGGAGTGGACGGCGACACGGGCGAAGAGGCTTTTCGATGGGTTTACGGCAAGACCCTCGACCAGGTCGAGAGCGATTTCAAGCGGTATGTGGTGCAAAGGCGCCTGCCGGCAACCGTCTATGAGGTTCGCTTGAACAAGTCTGTCGATAAGCCGACAGTCCAGCCGGCAACTGCCACGGAAGTCAGTCTGGTCAAGGCCGGCCTGCTGGTTGGATTGGACAGGAGGGAGCAGGCCCTCGAAATCTACCGCGACCTGGCCCGGCAGGATCCCGGGGACTGGCGGATCCCGGAAGCTCTCGGCTATCTGGCCAGCTATTCGGGAGATGAAGAGTCGGCTCGGCGGCATTTCTCCAGGGCGGCGGAACTGGAAGCAGCCAATCCCCGGCTCTATTACGACTTTGCGCTGCTGCTGCAAGAGGCCGACGCCGAACCCGAAGTCATCAAGCCGGTGCTGCGCAAGGCGATCGCTCTAAAGCCGGACTTTGATGACGCGCACCGCTTGTTGGGCTCTATTCTGCTTCTGGAGGGGAAAGCCGGCATGGCCCTGGCTCAATTGATAAGGGTCAAGCAGATCAGCCGTGAGGAAGCCGTTCACCACTACCAGACAGTGGCCCAACTCTACCACCGGCTGGGCAGGATTGAAGCCGCGCGCCAGGCGGCCGCCCTCTGCCGCAAGTATGCGCGATCCTCCGACGAGGTGGACCTGGCGGAAGAGTTGATGGAGTGGCTCGGCGTCGAGAGCGAAGATGCGCCGGAGGAAGGAACGGAGCTCCTGGCAGATGCCGGAGCACCGGGGCCGGCAGCCTCCACCCCGCTCCGGGAGGAATCCAACCGGCCGTTGAATGCCTCTGCCGCTGCACCCGGCGCTCCCATGGCGCCCAGCCGGGTGGAAGTGCAAGGATTGTTCTCAAGGCTGGACTGCCTTGGAGAACGGGCCCGCTTGCATCTCCAGGTCGAGGGGGGGATTCTGCCGCTCGCCATTCTGGATGCGGCCTCGGTGAGAGTCTCGGGGCCGGAGGACGGCCTGGTTGAACTGAGCTGCGGCGAACAGAAACCCCGGCCGGTTACGGTCGAGTATCAGCCCTCCGAAGATCTCGATTTCAGGACGGAGGGCATCGTCAAGGTCATTCAATTCCGGTAGGGATCTGTCGTGAGTGTTTACATGAGCCACCAGTGAAATTTTGGATCGGGAGCGAAAGGACGGCACCAATGAAGATACATGGGACGGGAATGAGCGTTGAACGGCGGGAGTTTCTGCGGCGAACGCTCCAGGCTGCCGCCGCAACCCAGTTGGGCTGGGTCGCGGCCTGCGGGGGCCCGCAGACCGGCGGTGCAGGGGGCGGGTTCTCATCGGAAGGAGACGGGAAACAGGGGTTCCGGTCCACCGAGTGGCTGGGAGGCGTCACCCTTTCTCCCCGGCAGATGCGGGACATGCAGGCCGGACCCTATGTCCTTCATGCTCGCGCCGGCGCCTTGAACCGGGTTCCGGCTGAAAAAGCCGTCCTGCCCCACGACCCCCGGGGCCACGTGCAGACGGTGGAATTGGCCAGGGCCCCCGACGGAACCCTCTACGTCAACCAGAATACTCTGATGTGCCGGTCCCGCGATGGCGGACGAAGCTGGGACGCAATCCCCCGCCAGGAAGACATGGCCGGCACCTTTCAGATTCTGAGCGACGGGACCTTCGTTTCCCCCCAAAGCGCGGGAGAAAAGGACCCGTCCGGGATCCAGGTCTGGAGCTCAGCCGATCAGGGCCGCACCTGGAGTGAACTATCGGAGATCGGAAACCCGGCCAAGTGCGACCTCCGCATTCCCGGAACGATCAACCGGCTTCCCGACGACACCCTGGTCCTGCCCATCGAATCCCGGGCCCACATGATCGATCCGGCCTATGTCCACTGTTCCAACGACGGAGGCCGCACCTGGAGCGGACCCACGGGGTTCAACACCGAAATCGGATTCCTGGGAGGCCACTGCTACGAGACCATGATAGCGCCCTTGGCCTCGGGCAAGCTCGTCGCCGTCATCCGCTATCACGGAGCCGTGGTGCCGCAGTGGCCGCTGGTCGACCCGGGCAAGCGCGCCTATTACAAGACCGTCTTCCTGGCCGACTCCAGCGACGGAGGAAAGACCTGGAGCCGCTTCCGGCCGCTGACCAACTACCACGGGCAGTGCCATGGCTACGGAGTCGGCCTCTCGGACGGAACCTTCATGGTGGCCTACGACCACCGCTATCCGCGAGACCTGTCAAGCGGACGGGCCATGATCAGCCGTGATGAGGGGGAAACCTGGGGGGACGAGGTCTACTACCTCTACTACGGCGACGGCAGCAGCGGTTTCAGCCAAAGCCTGGAACTGGAGGACGGCATGATACTCACCGTCGGGGGAATCACCCACGAACTCGAATCCAGGCGAAGCTGGGCGGGGGCCACCGGCAAGTCGGAATTGTGGGCCATCCGCTGGAAACCGGCGCCGGCTTGATCAGGGAAGGCCATCCGACAGTTGCCTGGCCTTGGCTAGAAAGGCGTTCACCGCATCCACCCGGGTTGCGAAGCAGGCGACAAGCCTGTAGTGGTCCCGGCTCCCCGGCCAAAGATGGAACTCGTAGCCCGCTTCCTTCAAGCCATCGGCCAACGGGGGTGGCATCTTCACGAAGACTTCGTTGGCCTCCACCGGATAGAGGATCTCCACGCCGCCGAGCCGGCCAAGTCCCGCCGAAAGAGCGTCCGCCGCCCGGTTGGCTCGCTCGGCCAGTTGCAGCCACAAGCCGTCCTTCAGATAGGCTTCCAGTTGAACCGACATGAAGCGCATCTTGCTGAAGAGATGGCCGGCGCGCTTGTGGCGGCGGGCCAGTCCCATGGCCCGCTCTCTGTTGAAAACCACCACCGCCTCGGCAGCCATGGCGCCGTTCTTGGTGGCTCCAAAGGAGAGGATGTCGATTCCGGCCTTCCAGGTCAGCTCGGCGGGTGTACAGCCCAGTCGTTGCACGGCATTGGCAAGGCGGGCGCCGTCCATGTGGAGGCCCATTTCCCTGCCGCGAGCGATCCCGGCAATCTCTCGGATCTCATCCGGCTTGTAGACGGTTCCCAACTCGGTCGCCTGGCTGAGGCTGACGGCGCTGGGCTGGCTCTCATGGACCCCCATTTCCTCCATCTTGGCCACTGCGGCTTGCAGGGTCCGAGGGCAGATCTTGGCCAGATCCCCCGAGAGCGGAATCACCTTGGCGCCCCCGCTGTAGAACTCGGGCCCGCCGCACTCGTCAGCGTGGAGATGGGCCTCGTGGTGGCAGAAGACGGCACCGTAGGCGGGGGCGAGCTGGGCAATGGACAAGGAGTTGGCCGCCGTACCCGTCGCCACAGGGAAGACTTCCAAATCGGTTTCGAACGTCTCCCGAAAGCGTCCTTTCATCCTGGAAGTGATCTCATCCTCTCCGTAGGCGTAGGCGTGACCCGCGTTGGCCGCCTGGAGAGCCTCCAGGATTTCCGGCGCCGCCGGCGATTCGTTGTCACTGCGAAAATTCATTGCGATTGGTCTCCGGTTCGGCTCCGACACTTGCCGGAGCCTTTTGCAAAATTCGCCGTCGAGCGCTGGGGACGTTGTGTAGAGTCGAGGACTGGCGCGTTGACTGTAGGGTCCGGTGGCTATTCCGTTGCTTTCGCTTCAGGCCTCAGTCCGGCTCCCTTATCACGTTTTCAGCCCCCGCTCGTCAAACCGGACGTGCGGTTTGCCCGCATCCGGCTTTCAGTCGAGATCATGCCTTCGCCCACGGAAAGCTCTTCGTCTTTGACACCAAGCAGGTGAGACCATAGGTTTTCCGCAGTCTCGCGTCCGAGAAGCGCACATACCCCCCGGACCTCACCTTGTGCCTCCGACAGAGCCACCGACGCAGCCGCCGGACCGCGTGGCGGTCGATCGCTCGATAGGCCGGGCTGACCTGCCCCAGGCAGAAGTAGTTCGCCCACCCGGTCATGGTCCGGTTCAGGTGTTCTACCATCTCTCCTGGCAGCAGCCTCCCGTTGCTCGGCGCCGTCCACTCGCTGATCTTGCGGCAGATGCCTTGAACGCTCGCCTGGCTGGGTCGAGTGCCGATGTAGGCTCCCCTCCCCTTGGGGCGATAGTTGCGTCCGATGCGGTAGCCCAGAAACTCCAGCGGTTCCTCGGGACACCGCAGGCATCGGGTCTTCCGCTCGTTGACCACCAGCTTCAACTCCTCCATGATCCGCTTGACCCCCGTCAGCATCTCTGCTGCCGGTGCCCTGCCGAGCACACAGAAGTCATCCGCATAGTTGACGATCTCCGCACGGAAGCGCCGGGCATACCCCAGCACCTTCCAGCCCAAGACGAAACGCCGCATGTAGAGATTGCTGAACAAGGGTGAGATCGGGGCTCCTTGCGGGGTCCCCTTCCGCTCCTTGCGCCCTCGGTTCCGGCGGCGTCTGCCACCCTTCCCGTCGTCCTCCTCTACCGGCATCTCCAGCCATGCCTTGATGAGTCCCAGCATCCTCCCGTCACTCACGCGCCGGGCAATGCTCTTCATCAGCTCAGCATGCGGTATCTCGCCGAAGTAGTTGGACAGGTCGCCGTCAACCACCTCCCGAAAACCCCTTCCCAGGAGTCCATGCACGCCTTTGACCGCGTCTTTTGCGCTCCGCCCCGGTCGATAGCCATACTGCTCCGGTTCCAGGTCCGCTTCGAAGATCGGCTCCAACACCAACAAT
>JAJECY010000104.1 GCA_022821775.1 Acidobacteriota bacterium | reverse complement strand
AATAAAGACGAACCACGAATGAACACGAATAGACACGAATAGGAATGGATCTCTTTCCGTTTTTCTTCGTGGCCAATCGGCAACAAGGACCCTGTTCGGTTGATCCGGGTATCTACCAATTGAACATCGATGCACAGGATGCACAGGATAAACAGGACGAGAGGCTGTGGCACGGGAAGCTGACTCGCTGCGTTTTCCCTCACCCGAACCCAAGGGGCGTTCCCTTTGAGTGGGTCAAGAATATTGTCTTTCTTAGTGTGTCTTCGTCGTCCTTCGTGTGTCTTCGTGGATAGCTTTTTTTTCTGTTGTTTCAGGCAAGGACCAGCCCCCATGTGCGGGCCGAACAGCGTAAGCTCCCCCTCTCAGCGTTGGGTCTGCTCCCGGATGGCCCGAGTGGTGCGGGCCAGTTCGACCAGCAGTGCCTCCAGTTGTTCCTGGTATTGGGCAGACGGGAGCTCCGCCTTGCGGGTCTTAAGTTCCCGCAAGGAGGACTCCAGGTCGAGTTTCCTTTTCCGCAGGGCCTCGAGCTCAGCCGGGGCCGGGCCGGGCGCGGCTGGAGAAACTGCCTCGATCGGCTTCGCCAGAGTGACCTGGCCGGCCAACAGGCCCTCACCGCTTCCGGCATCGGGCAGCGCCGTCCCGACACCGTCTCCATTGTCGTCCAGGCGGGCGTGTTCGGTCGCCAGCCGATTTTTCTCAGCGTACCACTCTTTCACCTTGCGCTGGGTATAGCTATAGGCTTCCAGCAGGGAAACGTGCCGGCTCTTGTCGGTGTCGGCCTCCGGGCTGTGGAGAGACTCGACGAAAAATCGGGCGAAGACGGTCTCGTTCCCTTCGTGCCCGTTCTTGGTGGCTGTGAGGATGACCCGATTCCCGCGACTCAGCCTGGGAATGAGGGCGCCGCTGGCCGGCGTGGTGCACACCAGCACGATCCGCTGCTCGGGGAACCGGTCCAGGATGGCGCTCAGTTCCGCACCGGTCAGATCCGGCCCTCTCAGATTGTAGCGGTAGTCGCTGCCGTCGAAGTTCCCGTGTCCCAGCAGGAGAATGAAGAGAAGGTCGTCGGGTCGAACCCTGGATTCCAGCTCGCCGACCAACTGCATCAGATCCGATTTTACTGCCCGAGCCGTGACCAGAGAAGGGTCCCGCTCCGGGTCCTCTGCCAGAAAGAAGAGGTTCTCCGGAGGCAATTGGAGGGGGTCCTTGAGCGTTGCGACCAATTTGGAGGACCATTCCCAGAAGCGGTCGGCATATTCGCCGCCACCCGAAGCGCCGCTGATCACGACAGCATAGCGGGAGGGCGGCCGTTCCGCCAGGGTCCACACCGGGCAGGCGGTAGCGAGAGCGAACAGCAGAATTGACAGCCTCACTGCCAGCCTCCATTTCCCGGCGCGTCGCCGGGTACATGGCAAGACTGGTATCATTTCGTGTCCTTTGGGGACATTCTCATCAAGATCGGTTGTCCTCTCCCCCAAGTTTTAACTCGTCTATCTGTTTATTAGTGTTCATTCGTGTCCATTCGTGGTTCGTCGTTCGCCTTCGTCGATGCCTTTTCAAACCCATCCCCATCGTTTGCGGAGGAACCACTCCGAGCACAGCAGAACTCCCAACAGCACGAAAAGAAAGGGCATGTCCCACAGTGGAAGCACCTGGAGCACCGTGTTGGGGCTGTCGGCATAGGTGATCTCCTCCGGCAGCTTGGCGGCCTCCTCCAGGGTGTAATGGCGACCGCCGGTCTCCCGACTGATCCGCCGGAGGAAGCGGGGGTTGGCTTCGGCATTGAAGAACTCGCGATGGGCCCGGGTGACCAGAAAATAAGCCTCGGCCGATTCCGGTTCCAGTCCGTCTCGGGAAGCCTTGACTCTGACCTGGTGGATGCCTCTTTCGCCGGGTTGAAACCGCCCCGCGTAGTCGCCGCCGCTGCGGCTCAGGGACAGGCGGCCGGTCGCGGACCCGGGGGAAGCGATGGTGGCTTCCACTTTCCGATCGCCGGCCGAACGGAAGAATGCATCCTTGACCGCGACCTCGATTCCTACCGCATCCTCATCCTGATAGATATCGCGATCGAAGGTCACCTGGAGGGGATCGGAGGACGAGGCCACCAGCCATCGCAGGAGTTGACGCCAAAAGGTGGCGTGGGTCCGGTCAGTGTGCGCCAGTCCCATCTGCCAGTGCCAGGAGGACGCCGGCATGAAGGCGATGGCTCTCCCGCTGCCGAAGCGATGGGCGGCCAGCAGGACGGCGCGGCGGCCTCCGCGTCCGGCGCGGGCCAATACCGCTGCTCCCGGCTTGGCGCGCAAGATCCGGTTGTAGGCGGAGATCGGCGGCATGTTTCGCCATCGCCGGAGGTTGGCTGCCGGGTCGGAAGTCAGTTGAAGGGCAGGGTGCTGCCTGCCGTAGGCCGTCAGATCGAAGTTCAGCCAATCGGTGACGTAGGAGCTTTCCGGTTCCCGGTCTCCGAGATGCACCGGCAGCATTGCGCCGATGTCCGTGCCCGCGTATCCTCCGGCGTCGAAGGAACTGCGCCCTCCCAACATCATGAATCCGCCGCCCCGCTCGCCCACGAAATCCACCATCATCTCCTGTTGGGACGGCGTGAAGTAGCCGGCTTCGATACTGCCCAGGATCAGCCCCTTGTAGGGATAGAGTTGGTCCGGGGTCTGGGGAAAGCCTGCAGCCAGCGTGTCCTCGCCTTCAAGTCCCTGATGGTAGAACTTGTTGTCGGAGGTGCGGAGGAGCGTCACCAGTTGGAGGTTTCGATCTTCCCGAAGGGCCCGTCGGATGAACTTGAATTCCCAGCGCGGCGTTCCTTCCAGGTAGAGGATCTTGGGGCGGGAATCCTCCACGTGGAGCAACAGGTGCCGGCGGTTGTTGCGCCGGATGGCTTCTCCGGGCTGGGGCGCCACCGAGACCGTGTAGTGCTTCAGACCGGTCCCTTGCGGCGTCAGGCTCAGCTCGACGAGCTGGCTGGTATCGGACCCGTTCAGGGTAACCGGTTGGGAAGCGACCAGCGTTCCGGACTCCCGGACCTCCACCGAGACTCTCCGGCCGGGGTAGCCGACACTGGTCAGGGATACGACCCCCCGGGTGGAGGATCCCGGCAGGATTCGCGGGGTAAAGGTGACTTGCGTAACCTGGACGTCCTTGCCGAGGCTCTCCTGGCCGACCGCCACCGTATGGACGGGAATCCGCTCCCGCCGGTAGGTTTCCAGAACCTGCGGCAGTTGCCTGGAGAGATTGTCGGCGCCGTCGCTGAGAAGGACCACGCCGGCCAGGGGCTGGCCCTCTCCCCGGTGTTTTCTCGCGGTGGACAGAGCGGTCTCGAGACTGGTGCCGGTCCCGGCGGGAGGAAGATTGGAGCCCGGTTGCAAATCCCGGATATCGCGGTCAAAGCGGAGTATCTGGAGCTGGAAGCGTTCTTCCAGATCGGCCAGGATGCTTCCCGCCCCGGGATCGAGCAACCCGATCGCGGCTTCCCAGCGGCTCCGACCCGAATCGTGCGGGAGCGTCATGCTCTGGGAACCGTCGATGAGAAGGGCGATTCTGCCTTTTCTGGGGAGGTGGGTGGAGACCCGGAGGGCTGGGCGAAACAGCAACACCAGCAGCAGGATCAACGAGAGCGCCCTCAAGGCGATCAGCAGTTCCCGCCTCCACCGGGTCCCGGACGAACGGCGACGGTAGACCCAGAAGGCCACGGCGCCGGCCAGCGCCAGCGCCGGCAGGAGCCACCAGGCGGAAACGGGGCTGTCGAAGGTGAGCTCGCCTTCGCGGAAAAGGAAGAACCGGTACTTGAAGAGAGACTCGAACAGCCTGTCCATCGAGGTAGCGTCAATGACTGGGGACCCACATCGGGTTGCCCCGACGGCCTGATGAGCAACTCAGGCTAGTGGGTCATCGAGTAGATGATGTAGTTGATGCCAAGCCGGTAGGCCGCCGAGGAGTACTTCTCCGGATAGAAGGGAACGTCGGCCCACTCCCAGGCATCCCCCAGGTCCGAGTTGAAGTTGACCACGACCTTGAGCTGTCCGTTCTCATCGAAGACACCGCGGAAATGGGGGTTGTAGCCGTCCTTCTCATAGGTGGTTCCACTGTAGAACATGATGACACCGGGAATCTGAAAGAGCTCGTCGATGTCGAAGAAGCAGTGGAACATGGGGTGAGAGCTCGGCAGATCCTCGATCCTGCCCCCGGGGAAGACCTTGTGCATTTGACTCTGGAAATTGGACCATTCCAGGGTGCCGTGGAAATCGTCCACCACCATGAAGCCGCCCCGCCTGAAGTACTCCCCCAGAATCTCCGCCTCCTGTTCCGATAGCTCGAGATAGCCGACCTCGACGGCGTACAGGAATGGGTAGTGGAACAGTTCCGGTGAGGTGATGGGAACGTAGAAGTGAGTTCCCCGGACATCCAGATTGGTCAGTCTGCGGATGCCGGCAATGAAGGTGACATCGGCCTTGGGCGCATCGGTTGCCCAGGCCCCGAAGCGCCAACCCGACCCGCCGCGGAACACCAGGCGGGCAAAGGTGAACTCCTTTTCCGGCAGCTTGGCTTGCTGGTCGGACCCCTCGGTGGCCATCTCCCCGCTCGCCTCGCTCGGGTCTCCCTCAGGGCGTTGAGCGGCCTGCGCCAGCAGGGTCGCCAGCAGGAGGCCTCCGGCCAGGCCTCTGGACCAATGGAATGGGTGGGCCACGCTTAGGACACCGGTTCTCTGGGGGCTGCCGCCATCGGGAGCATTTGTTGAGTATAGGTGGAAAGACGGGGCAGGACAACGTTCCCTGCTCCCGTTTGTCTGCTTATTGCTGAGCCGGCAGGTAGGCCCCGTCGTCGCTGCGCTGTCCCGGCGCGCCGCCGTCGTTGACCACCCCGTAGGCCAGGAAGGGGTTGTTGCCGGCAGTCTTTCGGACCCGGACGTAGCCCTGGGTGGTGCCGGGCGCATAGTTGCCCAGGATGCCGTTAAGGAAACTCTGATTTATTCCTTCCTCTCATGAGATCATAAAACGGTCCGTGACCGAATCAACAGGAGGTGAGGATCGATGCGTCAGAGCAGCTTTGCCGAAGCCGGATTTGAGCGC
>JAJECY010000116.1 GCA_022821775.1 Acidobacteriota bacterium | reverse complement strand
GCGGGCGTTTCAAGCGTCTCACCGATCTGGGCGGTCACTTGATCAAGGAGATGATCGCCTGATGGAAACCATCAGCCGGCGCGGCTTTCTGGCCACGGGTGTCGCCGGAGCCGCCCACCTGCTGCGGCCTGCCGCTGCTTTCCCTCGCAGGATTACCTCTCCCGGGAAACGTCGCCTCCTGTTCAACTGGGACGGCTCCATGATCCACTGCTGGGGCCGCGCCGCCCTGCCGCACTCCGAGGCCCCCCTGACCCGCGACCAGTTCACTTCCCTGGTGTTCACCCCCATTGAAGACTCGGCCGTGGATACCGTGCTCTTCAGCTTCGGCAGCGGAAACGTGGCCGAGTACCAGAGCCGGGTGCTGGAGTGGCCGGGAGAAGCCGACAACTTCCAGTTCCCCAAGGAAAGAACCTGGCACGCCGGCATCCCGGTGGACCCCGAGGATCAGTACCGGAACCCGAAGTCGCTGGTCGACGCCGGACACAATCCCCCGGCAGTTGTGGTCCAGGAGTGCCACCGCCGAGGCCTGCAGGCTTTTGTTTCCCTGCGCATGAACGATTGCCACGATGCCCTGCGGGGGCGCGGGCAGTTGCCCAACCCGGAACTGCCCACCTTCAAGCGTCTCAATCCCGATTGGCTTTCCAATCTGCGTTGGTGGACGGCCCTCAATTTCGAAAAGCCCCAGGTCCGCGATCTCAAGCTGCGAGTGATCGAGGAGTTTTTCGATCGCTGGGATTTCGACGGCATCGAGTTGGACTGGCTTCGCCACACCTTGAACTTTCCGCGGGGCACGGAACGCGAGAACGCCAAGCACCTCACCAGCTTCATGCGCTCGGTGCGCCGCAGCCTGAGAGAACGAGGCCGGCGCCGCGGCAGACCCATTGAGCTGGGCGTACGGGTTCCGGAACGCCTGGATTGGTGTCTGGAAGGGGGTTACGACCTCCCCGCCTGGATTTCCGAGGACCTGGTGGACTTTCTGATCCTGGGACAGGGATTGACCGAACTGCCGGAACTGAACGAGTTTCGACAACTGATGACCCGCAAGAACCTGCCCATCTACCCCTGCCTCTACATGTACGGCAATGGATACCGGGTCAGCCCCGATGCCGTGATCCGAGGCAGCGCGGCCAACCTCTGGCGGGACGGAGCCGACGGTCTCTACACCTTCAACTGGTTCACCTACGGGTCCTGGCGGAAGCCTCTGTTGGATGAGATTGCCGATCCGACAACCCTGCACATAAAAACCAAGCATTACACGACCGTCCATCGATTCGACTCGACGCCCTTCACTCCCGTAACCGACGCCATTCGCTACAACACCGCCCTCCGGGACGCCCCGCTCCCGTTCGACCTGATCCCCGACGGCAAGGCAAAGACCCTGCTGGTCCCCATCGCGGATGACCCGAGATCCGGAACGAACCGCCCCCGCAAGGCTGAATTGTGGATCGGCATGCATTACCACAGGACGGGAGACGTCCTGAACCTGGTACTCAACGGGCATCCGTTGGAATCCGGTGAGTTGCACATATCCAGCCACTGGGAGCAGGTCGGTTACGAGGTCAGTCCGCCGGCCGGAGAGGGAATCCTGGGCTTCCCCGCCGAAGAATCGTACGACATGCGTTTCAAGGCCCTGCGGCTCCACCTTCCCGTCAACAGGCTCCGGAAGGGCCGCAATCGGCTGGACCTCAAGCTGTCAGCCCGCGGCGCCGGATCGGACAAACCATTGAGAATCACCCGGGTGGAGGTGTTGGCCGAAGCTTGACAAGCGGCGCCCCCGGCCTGCCGTGCGGAATTTTGCAAACGGCGCAATCGAGTAACGGCAAGGATGGAGAGGTAGAACCGGAAATGAACACTTCAAAGCTCAGTTCCGCGGAACTGGACCGCCATGCCGCCAAGCTGACAGAGGAGGGCTACACCATCATCCCCGAGGTGTTGTCCCCTGCAGACCTGGACGGGGCCAGGCGGGCCATCGACGAGACGCTGGAGGCGGAAGCCGCCACCGCCCGCAAGTACGGCCTGCAGAACGAGAACCTCCTGATGTGCTACAACGCCCAGGGGAAGCATCCCCATTTCCCGGGCATGCTGACCCGGCACCCCGAGCCGCTCCTGGTGGCCCGCCGGGTGCTGGGGGAGGACATGTTCGCCCACAACCTGGCCATCCGCAAACCGCTGCCCACCGGCAGGAAGGACTGGACCAAGCTGGGAGGCTACCTGCATGCCGACTGGCACCACTTTACCGTCAACCCCTTCATCGGCGGCAGGCACTATCCCCTGGCCGTCCAATCCGTCTGGTGCGTTTCCGAATTCACCCGGCAGAACGGGGCCACCTACGTCTGGCCCGGGTCCCACCTGTCCCTGGAAGTCCCCCCGGAACAGCCGAAGACCCTGCCGGAGGGATGGATTCGAGCCGAGGCCCCGGCCGGGTCCGCCATTCTCTGGGACTCGGCCCTCTGGCACACCAGCGGAGCCAACTGCGGCACGGCGCCCCGCTACTCGCTGGTGTACTACTTCCAGCGCTGGTGGGTCAGGGGCTTCAACGACGCCTATCGGCTTTGCCCCCCGGAGGCCAGGGCGCGCATGACCGATGAGGAGCGCCGCATCTGGGGATTGGAAGCCGCGGTCCCGCCCAACACCCATTTCCGCGGAATGACGCCGCAACAGATCGAAGCCCTCACGCCCGAGGAGAAGACCGTTCTCAACATCGCGGCGTTTTGACAGGGGGGCATCGAGTCTGTGAAACGGACAGGGGACGCTCCCAGTCCAGCGTTGCGGTGCAATCGACAGGCTACTTGGCGGAGCGGGAATACCTGCTTCGATGGGTCAATTTCTTGCTATACTTCCTTCTCAAGGAAGGTCCATGACCACGATTGTTTTCGACACCCACGCTTTCGTCAAGGAGTTGGCCGAGGCCGGCATGCCGGAGAAGCAGGCCGAAGTGCTGGCTCGCTCGCAGGCGACGCTGATCAATGAGACGCTGGCCACCAAGCAGGATCTGAAGGAACTGGAGGACCGCCTCAGACGCGACATGAAAGAGTTGGAATTGCGGCTGAAGCACGACCTGACCATACGCCTCGGCTCCATGATGGTGGTTGCCATCGGCGTGGTCGCCGCCCTGGTGAAGCTGCTGTAACCAACGATTCCCCCCTAAGGAACTAATCCGTAGTACCACCGCGAGTGTGCCCGGAACAGCCGTTGATATTCCGTGCTGGTGGAGGCGCCAAACGAAGAGCCGGCGCCTGAGAGCCGCGTCCGAATGATTCGGGACGGAGTGGATGGATGATCATACTGATTGAAGCTCTGAACTATCGATGTTTACGGTACGTTTCGAGACCTCTTGAGCCGTTTCACGTGCTGGTTGGACCGAACGCCAGCGGAAAGTCGACGTTTCTCGACGTTGTCGCCTTTCTGCAAGATCTCGTTACTGACGGGTTGGATGGGGCTTTGACGAGCCGAACCGCGAATCCGGAAGAACTCCTCTTCAGGCGTCAGGGCTCCGAGCTGCAACTAGCTATCGAGGCACGAATCCCGGACGATTTGCGGAAAATGACGGCCAAATCGGAGCTCGACACGGCGCGATACGAAGTGTCCATCGGTTTCGACGAAACACAACGCCAGTTCGAGTTCAAGGCTGAGAAGTTTTTGCTCAAGCTAAAACGGATCAAAAAACCACTTCAGCGCTTGTTATTTCCCATGTCCCCCGACCCGGCCGAGTCTCTGCTGACTGGCAACAGACGCAATACCAAAACTGTGGTCAATAAGGTCCCCGGAGGAAATGACAACTTTTACAGCGAGACCTATCCTCAAGGAGGAAAGGGCTGGGCTCCGTCGTTCAAGCTCGGGCCGAAAAAGTCGGCGCTAGGCAATCTTCCAGCGGACACAAAGTCCTTTCCGGTGGCGACGTGGTTTCGAGAATACCTGAGCACCGGTGTGCAGCAGTTCGTTCTTAACAGCCGTGCGATCAGGCAACCCAGTCCTCCGACCCGTGTTACCGGTTTTTTGCCTGACGGATCCAATTTGCCATGGGTGGTTGGCCGTCTGCGCAAAAAGAACCAGGAAAGGCATCGCGACTGGATTGCACACCTTCGGACGGCGCTTGCTGATCTTGAGGACATCGAAACCATTGAACGTCCGGAAGACAGACACTGCTACATGGTCTACCAATACAGGGATGGACTGAGAGTACCTTCCTGGATGGTGTCTGACGGCACGCTTCGACTTACGGCATTGACCCTACCCGCTTATTTGAACGATCTCCAGGGGATCTACCTGATCGAAGAGCCGGAGAATGGAATTCACCCGAGCGCTGTCGCGACCGTTTTTGACTCCCTTTCCTCGGTCTACGAGGCCCAAGTCCTTCTGGCAACTCATTCTCCGGTCGTCTTGAACGCGGCCCATGTAGGCAACGTATTATGTTTTGCCAAGGATGATTCAGGATCGACTGACATCGTTCTTGGTACCGAGCATCCTAAGCTGCAAGAGTGGCGTGGAGAAGCCAATCTTGGCACGTTACTCGCGTCAGGGGTCTTGGGATGAAAGACCTTGTGATTCTGGCCGCTGACAAAGACCTTCAACACGCCATGAAAGGAGTGCTTGCAAGACCGGAGGCGCTCGGTATTCGAGCCGTGGAAGCGGATATCTTCGTCGAGCCGCAACACGATCCTGCATGCGCCCGGAACGGCGTTGAATTCATCTCTAATTTCTCGCGACAGTATGACCACGGATTGCTCATGTTTGATCACCGGGGTAGTGGAATGGAGACGATTAGCCCCATGGCGTTGCAAAACAAACTCAACCAAAAATTGGCTCATTCGGCATGGGGGGAACGAGCCAAGGCAATCGTACTGGCACCCGAACTGGAAGTGTGGATTTGGAATGATTCACCGCATATCGACGAGGTAGCAGGGTGGAAGAACCGCAATCCCAGTCTTCGACCATGGTTGATCGATAACGGTTGGTTGCAGAAGGGAGAGGTCAAGCCTGCTCGACCCAAAGAGGCATTCGATCAAGCCCTACGTGCAGCGCGAAAACCTCGTAGCGCGTCCCTTTACGAGCAGATTGCGAAAAAGGTGTCCTTGCGTCGATGCAAAGATGCGTCCTTCCTGGAACTCAAGCGCCTTCTCAGTCAATGGTTTCGTCCGGAGGGCCAAACCTTGTTGGAGTGAAACTGCTACTCCAGTGGAATGGGGAAAGTGAGGGTTCCGTCGTTGGAGTTGTTATCCACGCTCACTACGTACAAGTAAGCTTCTCCGGGAATCTGCCACCGGATGAAACCATTCTCCACCCGGGCCGAGACGGACTTCTGCGAATAGCCCTTGGCCGGAAGATCGAACCTGATGACCTGCACGGGGTCGGCGCCTCTCTCCCCGGAATGGACTCTGGCAGTCACAGTCTGGCTCCGGCTCGAACTGTTGAATACCCCGATGTTGGTCCGCTTGTCGTCGTTGACGCTGACACCGAAGCTTATGGCCGATCCCTTGTAGAGAAGTGGCGGCGTGGGCTGGTTGACGACGACGGTGGTGTTTCTGCCGCTGGAGGAATCGATGTAGACCTCGACCGAAGCGACCTGGAAGGGCTTTTCGGCCGTGAATTCGACCGCTCCGGCCCCCCGGTATCCGAAGAGAGAATCCAGAAAATCGTTCCAGGTGTGGTAGGTAACTGCTTCCAGCGAGATCGTTTCCTCCTTCACCAGCCCCTGGGTCCCGTAGAGTCTGGCCGTGACCTCGATGGCTTCCTCGTTCAGGTTCGCCAAAGTGAGCTTGGTCTTGAATATTCCCCCGAACCTGCCGGGGACGTTGGCGGTGGTGGGAATAATCCAGTGTTTGGAATTGAGAGGAGTAAGCCCTTCGCCGGAAACCGATTCAAAAAGGGCAGTCACGTTTCTGGCGGAGCTTACCCGGATGGTGCAGCGGTTGCCGGAAACGGAATCGCACCCCCGCCAGCTCTTGAACAGATAACCCGAGTTGGGACTCGCCGTCAAAGTCAGACTGGTGCCGGAGGTATAGGAAAATCGCGGTTGAGCCTCCAGATCATTCAAGGCGGCATCGACCTGGATGCGGGGTCTCGTAATGTTGTTCCGTGAGTCGGTGACGGAGACGCCCGTGCTCTTCAAGGCGGAAAGCACCTGGTCCACCGAGGCATTGGGAGCCCCGGACTTGAGCACCGCCCAGGCGCCTGTGAGGTGGGGAACCGCCAGAGACGTGCCAAACGCCGTTGCGAAGTAGTTTTCCGGAAAGGATGATGTGATCCAACGACCCGGCGCCAGCAGATCCAGTTCGGGAGAGCTGTTGGAAAAGTCGGAGACCCGATCCCGTGTTGTCTCCGAGCCGTCGTGGCCGGAACTGCCGTCGTCGGTCGAACCCACGCTCACGACACTCGAGATGCAGGCGGGGGATGTGATGCTCGTTGAGGATTCTTCGTTTCCGGAGGGGGCGATGGTAGCAATTCCGACGGCGCGCAGTTTATCGATAATGTTTTTTCTCGATGGAGAAATGTGGTCACATTCACCAGCGTACGTCTCGTCGGAGCCCAAGCTCATGTTGACGGCCGCGATATCGAAGCGGTCACTCAGTTCCAGAATCCGCTCCAAGCCAGAGATTTGATCCGTCGAGATCGTTCTAATACAGGGTTCGTCGGTTTCCTCATCTTCATCGGCGCAATCGTCGCGATCAAACTTTGAGAAAACCTGTACCGAGATAAGGCTGGCGTCTCTGGCTACGCCGGAGAAATCGGGTCCCCTCCCGGCGGCTATGCCGGCGATGTGGGTCCCGTGAAAGCAATCAGGGATGCCGGGGTCCGAACAGGGCAGGCCCGAACCCGGCCTCGTAGATTCGGGAACGCCCCCCGGACAGAGCGATTCTCCGCGGCCCGAACCCGAGTAGCAGGCTTCCGACACGACCTTGCCCGCCAGAAACCGATGGGTTTTGTCCACCCCCGTATCCACGATGGCGATGGTCTGTCCCGAGCCGCTGAACCCCTGACTCCACGCTCGAGGCGCTCCGATCAAGGGAACGCTTTCCTCGAGCATCGGCTTCAGCAGCTTGTCCTCTTCAATAGTGACCACCTCCGGGTCCGACGCCAGAGCCCCTAACGCGGACGCGTCCACCTCCATCGCCAGGTAGGGAATGTACTTGAACCTCTTGACGGACGAGACTCGATGGCTGCTCATTCTGGCCAACAGGGCCTGCTGGACCCGATCGACCCGGCCAATCATCGCCGCCCGCGCCGCCGCATCCTCAAATCTGCTTGCGGTCGAAGCGCCGGAACCTCCTTCGTCTCTCAATCCGACGATGACTCTCACCCGACCCTCCAACCGGGCCTGGGAGATCAGCACCCCAAAGGCAATTCTCTTTTGAGCTCTTGACGTGGGCCTGACTGTCACGACCGGTCCGTCCGAAGGGGAGTCAAGAGTATCTTTACCCTGGGTCGGGCCGCTGAGCCGGTTTGTCGTGGCGGTGCAAGTCGACGTGCGGCTCGGCGTAATGGTTCCGGCACCCGTCGGCACCACCCCGGTGGTCAGAGGAAAGCAACCGGAAGCGGAGCTTTGCCGAACGGTAACGGTTCTACTGTACTCGTTGTCTCTTTCGTTGCTCTCGGAAACCGAATCTTCGGAATCGACCACGATTTTGAGGGTGTGTGTGCCGGCGCTCAAACGTCCGATCCAGTAGTCGGACCAGGATGTAAAATAATCGCTCATGAGAGGGGAAGAAGAAGACCTCTCACTCTCAAATGTCTGCGCCAGGCGCCCGTCAACAAAGAGCTCGACACGAAAGGATTCCGTCACCGAGCCAGGGCCGGCGTTAATCGCTGCAAAACCAACATATAGATCATCCTTGTCCCGCAATAGGGGGCTGTCGCTGTGGGTGCCCTTTTCATTGGAAACCACGATCCTGTCCGACCACTCCCGCGGCTGGTGCGGTCTGAGGTTGGGCAGGCTGCCTTGGGAATGATTGTGGACCGGCAAAAGGATCAGGACGAAGAGCACTGCGGCAATCCGGACCCCAAATTCAAGGATCCCCCTGTCCCGCCGTCTTGCCTCGATTCCTCGACGGATACACCGAAACCAAGAACTTGATTTTGAACCGCAAATATGGGAATAAGGTCTCATGAAGACGACCATCGATCTCCCCGACGCCACTCTTCGGCGAGCCGAGGCCATGGCTGCCGCCCGCGGCATGACCTTGAAGCAATTCCTCACTGGAGCGCTTGAGGAACGACTCCGGCGCTGCACCGTACAGACCCGAAATGGCGCAGTAGAGCCGCCCTGGATGGCCGGGTTCGGCGCATTATCCGACCTCGCCGACGAGAACCGCCAGGTCCTCCAATTGATAGAGGAGGAGTTCGAGCGGCTCTCCCCTGAAGAGCTACACCAAAACCTGCCATGATCCTCGACACCAAAGCGTTGGAGACCCTTCTCGGATAGCTCTTTTTTCTTTTGTTTCAAGCAGGTCAGGGCGTCACCTGCTCCAGGATGGCGACGTCCCCGGGGTTCCAGGTCTGGGCGATGATGTAGAGCTTGCCGTCGACCTGGCGCAGCACGGCGTCGTGGATGTGCTGAAAGGTCTTCAAGCCCAGCTCATCCTTGACCATCACCGTGGAAATCACACGGTCCCCTTCCAGAATGTAGATGGGTGCGCCCTTGCTGCGGTCCGGGCCGTACAGACAACCCACCACGGCGTATTTCCCCACGTAGTCGATGTCGATGGGAAAGGAACCCACCGGCAGCCTCAGGGTGGACCGGTAGTGGCCGTACCGCGTGAAGCGTTCCACTTTGGCGTTGGGGCGGTCGGAGACCGCCAGGAGTCGCTTGCCGGGAGTCAGGGTAATGCCGTGCCCCGTGCCGAACCGGCCGGGGCCATCGCCCTTGCCGCCGAACGCCAGGCCGTGCCAGTCGACCCGAAAGGGGTCGGTGCCCAGCACTCGGGCCGTCAGGACGAAGTCGAGGCTCGAGTAGCCCGTCGTCACGTAGAGCATCCCCTCCAGATGCTCCACGTCGGTGGGGGCAAGATTCCCCATTCCCCGGAAGTAGTCGTTGACGGTGGGATGATCGAAGTCATCTTCCAGGCTGGGAGCCTGGAGCGTGTGGACCAGGGCTCCGTCGAGGGTGGTGGTATGGATGTCTCCGGTCTTGTGGGCCGGAAAGGTCAGGTAGCCCGTTCCGTCCGCGCCGTACCAGATGGTGACATTGTGCAGGGCCACGTCCTTGATCGCCTCGGGCGTCTCCAGCAGCCGCACGGTCTTCATGTCCGCGCTGATCTGCAAGATCCCCGCTCCGGCCAGGGCGAAGTAGGTCTCCCCCCTTCCGGGGCGGCGGTCCACCGTAAAGCCCCCGTGGGCGGCGGCCAGCACCTTCCTGGCCTCTTCCGGCAACCGTTCCGAGGTATACAGGACCCGAAACTTCATGGCTCCCTGCCCGCTCACGGCCCCTTCAGAATCCTCTGCCCGGATGGCGCCGGCCAGCCCGCCGGACACCGTGTAGGACACCACGGACCGGTGGTCATGAGAGAAAAGCGTGGAAGAGCTTGAACCGAGGCTCAAAACAAGGGCCCAGGCACAGGCAAGAACGCAGGCGCGCCGTTTCATGGTAGTACTCCCCCGTTGGAAAATTGGATCGGAACGATCCCCCGATTCACGCATGGAGCATCGTATATGGGACTTCGACAGGCAAGTCCGGCCCCCGCGCCCCAAGACGGGCGGATCATTCCAGAGTGAAACAGGGGGGCGTTAATAAAGACGAACCACGAATGAACACGAATAGACACGAATACGAATGGATTTCTTTCCGTTTTTCTTCATGGCCTATCGGCTACCAGGACCCTGTCCCGTTGATCCGGTAGTCTACCTGTTGAACATGGATACACAGGATGCACAGGATTAACAGGACGAGAGGCTGTTGCAGGGGAAGGTGACTGGCTGCGTTTTCCCTCACCCGAACCCACGGAGCATTCCCTTTGAGTGGGTCAAGAACATGGTCTTTCTTCGTGTGTCTTCGTGGCCCTTCGTGTGCCTTCGTGGATAACTCTTTTTTTTTGTTGTTTCAGGCAAGCTTCAGAACTGCAACAACCGGTCGTCAGGCCGACTCGGCCTGCTTGTAGCGGACCGCCAGCTCCAGCTTCTCGATCAGGACCTCCTCGGAAAGGTTGGCCGGACGGTCGGCGACTCGAACCCCCACCAGGTTCTTGCCCAGGGCGAGCTGGTCCGGCTTCACCTCGAATCCCAGCCATCCGTCCTCGACACGAGCGGCTCCCAGGTTGAGGTTGTTGATCCTCACTTCAACCCGCTTTTCGATGCCCCGGGCCATGCCCTTGGTCCAGTGAGGCTCCGGACCCGGTCCGCCCACCCGCTCGGGGACCAGTCTGTCCCTGACCATGACGGGGGGATGCTTCCGGCTCTTGGGCAACCGCGCCGCGGCCGGATCGTTCAGCAGCAAGCGGAGGCGCAAGCTGGCGATCCTTTCGGCCTCGGCCGAGATGTCGTCGCCCACATTGAGGTTCAGCAGGGTATCCACCCTCCCGCTGTTGTCGAGAGCGGCGGGCAATGCCTCCAGCATGTTGGTGTTGGAATACATGAACCTGGGAGTCGACCAGTCCTCGGGATTGGGAATAACGATGGTTCCGTGGCCGCCTCCGCGACGTTGCACCACAAAGGTCTTGTCCAGGTGGCGAATGACCTCGGCTCCTCCCATCTCGCGGAAGGCCTGCTGATGCATGGGCCAATGGAGTTCTCCCGGGTCGGGGCCGTACTTGAAGTTGAAGGTCTGAATGCCGTCGGCGCCCTGCTGGTACCAGTTGGACCAGACTCCCCGAAGCACTTCGATGGGGGGAGCGCAGTAGCCGTCCGAGGAGTGGTGGTCGTCGATCACGCCCAGCAGCTTGGTGGGCAATCCCTCGGCGAGTTGACGGAAAGCCACCAGGTCCACTTCGAAATTACGGCATCCCAGAGCCAGGATGTCCACCAGTTGCTCCTTGATCCAGGTGCCGACATCCATTCCGTCGAAATGACAGCCTACCAGGTTCTCCGGGACCCGGGCGGCCAACAGGAAGGCCCGGCCGCGGCGACGCTCCACCTCCAGGGTCATCATACGGATTCTACGGATGAGATCGGTCAGCAGGGAGTGGTTTTCCCAGGCCTGACCGGGAGGGAAAATCGGGCACATGCGGGCAAAATCGAGCTCGATTCCGTCGAACTCGTAGACCGTCGCGACCTCCTCCATTTTGCTAAAGACATAGTCACGCACACCCTCGACGGCATAGTTCCAAATTCCGTTGGGATTCCAGGGCATGACCATAACCCAGTCGGGATTTTGCTGCTTGAGCGGGACGCGATTCTGATTGTGCATGTCATCAATGAAGGTCCCCCGCCCCGGAATGAACTGCGGGTCGTTGTCGCTGCCGTTCATGCGTTCGGAGAAGAAGACTTCCAGCCCCCGCCGACGGGTCTCGTCCTGAAAAATCCGTACAATATCAATGCCTTCCCTGATCCAGCGCTGGTAAGCGGGCTGATTGTAGGTGGGCAGGATCTTGCTGGGATAGGCAGCCACGTTGCCCTCCCCCCAATTCCACCATACGCTGTCGATGCAGGACTCCGGGTCGTCGATAAAGGCGAAGCGACTCTTCAGGATGGCATCGATACTTGGATAGGTGTCGGGATCGATCAGCAGCACGTCAAAGTTCTTGGCCACCCGCCGGCGGCGGTTGACGGCTTCCAGGTGAAGCGGCGAAAGCCGGACGGGGCGTCTGCTTCCACCGGGCCCATCCTCCAAAGCTACCCGGCACCCACTGAGTTGCGCGGCTCCGACCACACCGGCAACGGCAGCTCCCAAGAATTCTCGTCGATCCATGATTCAACCACTCCTCGGTCGTGCCGCGACCCTTGTAAAAGTTGAGCCCTTTGCAAAATTCGCAATCGGGAACGACATTCAGGCTGCAACGGCGATGTGCTGCAGGTGCCGGAATTCACCACAAAAAGCACAAAACGAGTTTCTTGATTTCGAGTCTTGCCGACCGGATGGTTCTCTTTGTGTTTTGGTGCCTTTTGTGCCTGTTGAGGCTCAGATCCCTCTGCCGTTGTGACAGGCTGAACACTCCTATCAGCCTATCACAGCGGCAAGCGGGCAGTGAAAACGAGGCCTTCCCCGCGGCAAATTTCCCCTCGCAAAGTTACTGCTGAACCATTGCGGCAATTGGTGGGATAATACCGGGCCGGCAGGCTCCTGCTCGCGCGATTTCGGGTTACAGGAACTCGACCCGCTGTCCCTCAGCACTCGTTTCCACTTTCTTGTTAGAGGGCTTTTCCATGAATCGACCGCTCGGACCATCCGTCGAGGAACTGATTGAAAACAAGAGCTGGTCCGACCTTCGGACTCTGGTGTCCAATTGGCCTGCGCCCGAGACGGCCGAGCTGCTGCTGGGAATGGACAAGTCGGACCGCGTGCTGCTGTTTCGCTTCCTTCCCCGAGCCGCCTCCAGCGATGTCTTCGCCCATCTCAGCACCGAGTCTCAGGTCGCACTGGTCAAGGAGCTGACCGACGAGGAAACCCGACAGCTTCTGGCCAACCTGGAGCCCGACGACCGCACTCACCTGCTGGAGGAAATGCCGGGACGGGCCACTCAGCGCCTGTTGAACCTGCTGAGCCCGGAGGACCTGGTGGAAGCGCGCAAGCTGCTGGGATACCCGGAAGAGAGCGTGGGCCGGCTGATGACGCCGGATTACGTGGCCGTCCGCACCGAGTGGACCATCGAGCGCAGCTTGCAGCACATACGCAAGGTCGGCAAGGGACTCGACTCCATCGCCACGGTCTATGTGACCGACCCCCAGTGGAAGCTGCTGGACGAGATAGAGCTGCAGCAAATCGTGCTGGCGGCGCCCGATGATCGAGTCGACGCCCTGATGGACCGCTCGGTCGCCACCCTCTCCCCCTACAGCGACCGCGAGGAGGCCGTGGGTCTCCTGGGCAAGTACGACCTGGTGGCGGCGCCGGTGGTGGACTCCGGCGGCGTGCTGTTGGGGGTGGTGACCGTCGACGACGTCATGGACGTGGCGGAGGAGGAAGCGACCGAGGATTTTCAGAAGTCGGCGGCCGTGGAACCCCTGAAAATGAGCTACGAGGAGGCGGGGGTCTGGTCCCTTTACCGTAAGAGAATCCCCTGGCTGGCCCTGCTGGTTCTGGTCAACCTGGCCGCCTCTTCGGTGATCGCCGCCTACGAAGAAACCCTGTCGGCCGCCATCGCCCTGGCCTTTTTCATTCCGCTGCTCATCGGCAGCGGCGGCAACGCCGGAGCCCAGTCGGCCACCCTCATGGTGCGCGCCCTGGCTACCGGAGACATCCGGGAGAAACAGTGGCCCCGGACCGTCCTCAAGGAACTGGCGGTGGGGGGAACCCTGGGAGCCACCATGGGAGCCACGGCCTGGTTCTTCGGCGTGCTTCGGGGGGGGATGGAGATCGCCATCGTGGTGGGCTTGGCCATGCTGGCCATCGTAGTGGCCGCCAACACCATCGGGGTGGTGCTGCCCTTCCTCTTGAGCCGGCTGGGAATCGATCCGGCCGTGGCCAGCAGCCCCTTGATTACCTCGATAGCCGACGTGGCCGGACTGGTCATCTACTTTTGGCTCGCCTCGGCGCTGCTGGGCAGCATGGTCTGAGAAGCGGCTCGCCACTGGACAGGCCAATCGTTGTTCCGATAGACTCACCCCCCCTGTGACCCTCTGCCCCGAATCCCTTTCGGCACAAGGGATTTCAGGGGCGGCCCTTTTCAATCCACCGGAAGCCGGGGCTGGTGAATCAGTGCCCCCGGAGGTCCACTGTCGATGGCCGCAGCCAGCAAGAACAACCCGGCTTCCCCCAACGGCGCCGAGCGCAGTCCCGACCCCACCGATGTCCTGATCATCGGCAGCGGCATTGCCGGAGCCACCGCGGCCTTGCGCCTGGCCCGCAATCCCCGCCGCCAGGTGACCGTGGTCACGCGCGAGGAGGATCCCAAGCAGTCCAACACCCGCTGGGCTCAGGGAGGGGTGGTGGGACGCGGCAGCGACGATGGGCCGGAAACCCTGGCTTCCGATATTGTCGCGGCCGGAGCCGGAGCCAGCTCTCCCCAAGCCGCCAGGCTTCTGTCCGAAGAAGGTCCGCGGCTGCTTCAGGAAATCCTTGTGGAGGAGGCGGGAATCCCCTTCGATCGCGGCGATTCCGGCCAATTGGTTTTCGGACGGGAGGCCGCCCACTCCCGCCGGCGGGTCATCCACGTGGGAGACGCCACCGGCCTGAGCATCATCGAGGGGTTGATGGCCGCGCTGCGTCGCTGCCCAAACGTGAGGTTTCTCACCGGCTTCACGGCCGTGGACCTCATCACCTTCCCCCACCACTCCAGGGATCCGCTGGCCACCTACCAGCCTATCACCTGCCACGGCGCCTATCTGTTCGATCGGGAGGCGCGCCGCGTCCACCGGCACCTTGCCCGATTCACCGTCCTGGCCACGGGCGGCCTGGGCAGGATCTTCCGCAACACCACCAACCCCGCGGGAGCCCGCGGCGACGGCCTGGCCATGGCCCACCGGGCGGGCGCCCGCATCGTCAACGCCGAGTACGTCCAGTTCCATCCCACCGCGCTGGCCACTACGGGCGGGGACAGCTTTCTCATCAGCGAGGCCGTACGCGGTGAAGGAGGAGTCCTTCTCTCCCCGGAGGGCCGGTCCTTCATGGCGGACTATTCACCCCAGTGGAAAGACTTGGCTCCGCGCGACGTGGTGGCTCGCGCCATTCACCACCAGATGGAGACCCATGGATACCCGCACGTGTTGCTGGATATCGCGTCCCGTATGCCGGCCGCGGCCATCGAGGAACGATTCCCCACCATTCGGTCCACCTGCCTGGATGCCGGAATCGACATCACGCAAGAGCCTATTCCGGTGGTGCCCGCGGCCCACTACTTCTGCGGCGGGGTATTGGTGGACTCCTGGGGGCGGTCCAACATCGGCAATCTCCACGTGGTGGGTGAAGCCAGTTGCACCGGCGTTCACGGGGCCAACCGCCTGGCTTCCACATCCCTCCTGGAGGGGCTGGTCTGGGGCAGCCGGGCGGCCGACCAGATGGAATCCTGCATGAACTCCGGCTCGTTGCCTCTGCCTCCGCCCCTGGAGGCCCTGCCCCCCTGGGACGACAGCGGCCTGGTTTCCGATCCCGACCCGGCGCTCATCCAGGGAGACATGCAGACCATTCAAAATATCATGTGGCACTACGTAGGGCTGGTCCGCAGCGGAGACCGCCTCTCAAGGGCCATCCGCGAGCTGCGGCATCTGTGGAACGAAATCGAGACCTTTTACCGAATCACCAAGCTGAGCGACGGACTGATCGGACTGCGCAACGCGGTCGAGGCCGCCCTGATCGTCGCCAGGGCCGCTTACCACAACCGGCAGAGCCGCGGCTGCCACTACCGGCAGGACTCGGAGCTGGCGGACGGTGACCGCTTGATCTGAGCCAATGGGGCCATGCTGAAGAAACTGGACGAGTACCGTTTCCTCATTCCCAAGTCCTACAAGCGGGGAATGAGAATCGAGGGGCTGGTCTACGCCAACGAGTCGCTGATACGGCAAATCGGCAAGGATCTGACCAAGGAGCAGGTGGCCAACGTGGCCACCCTTCCGGGGCTGGTGGGGCGCTCATTGGCCATGCCCGACGCCCACCAGGGCTACGGATTCTGCATCGGAGGGGTGGCGGCCTCCGACCTCGACGAAGGGGTGGTCTCGGCGGGCGGAGTAGGCTTCGATATCAATTGCGGCGTCCGCCTGCTGGCCTCCCCCTTCCAGACCGAAGACGTCCAACCCAAGCTGCAGACTCTCCTGAATCAACTCTTTCGCGATATCCCCTGCGGCACGGGAAAACAGGGATTGCTGAACCTGGCCCCGCGGGACCTCGACCCGGTGCTGGAAGACGGAGCCCAATGGGCGGTGCGACAAGGGTACGGTGAAGCGGCTGACGAGGCCTTCATTGAGGAACTGGGCAGGATGCCCGGCGCCGACTCCTCCCGGGTCAGCTCCAGAGCCAAGCAACGCGGCCACCGCCAACTGGGCACCCTGGGCTCGGGCAACCACTTCCTCGAGATCCAGAAGGTGGCCGAAGTATTCGATTCGGAGCTGGCCGGCCGTTTCGGTCTCTACCCGGACCAGGTGGTCGTGCTGATACACACCGGGTCTCGCGGCTTGGGTCACCAGGTGTGCAGCGACTACCTGGATCTGATGCAGCAAGCCATGAAGCGCCATCGGATCAAGGTGATAGACCGCCAGTTGGCCTGCGTCCCCATCAACTCCGAAGAAGGCCGGGACTACCTGGCGGCCATGGCGGCCGCCGCCAATTTCGCTTTTGCCAACCGGCAAATGATTACTCACTGGACCCGCCGGGCTTTCGGCCGGATCCTGGGAAACGACAAGCTCAAGATCGTGTATGACGTCTGCCACAACATCGCCAAGAGGGAGGATCACCGGATCGCCGGCAAGACCAGAGAGGTCCTGGTCCACCGCAAGGGCGCCACCCGGGCCTTCCCCAAGGGCCATCCGGCTCTGCCCGCGGAAGTGAGAGACCTGGGGCAACCGGTTCTGGTGCCCGGAAGCATGGGGACCTGCTCCTATGTCCTGGTGGGCACGGGACGGGCCATGGCCGAAACCTTCGGTTCCTCCTGCCACGGGGCGGGACGGTCCAAGAGCCGCAGCCAGGCCAGGCGGGAAACGCCGACAGACAAGCTCCTTCACGAGATGGCCGCCAAGAGGATCCTGGTACGGGCACAGTCACGGTCCGGACTGGTCGAGGAAAAACCGGACGCCTACAAGGATGTCAGCCAGGTCGTGGAAGTGGTTGAAAAGGCAGGAATCGCCTCCAAGCTGGCCAAGCTGGTTCCGCTGGCCGTCATGAAGGGTTGATGGGGATGATTCATCGTTGCCGCAAGAGGCGACCTGCGCTATACTTGCCTGTTTAAAGGTTGGAACAAACTCCTGCAGACCGTATCCGGACATCAACCCATCAGGGTGAATCGACCAGGCG
Organism: Acidobacteriota bacterium; assembly: GCA_022821775.1. Taxonomy (GTDB): domain Bacteria; phylum Acidobacteriota; class Terriglobia; order Versatilivoradales; family Versatilivoraceae; genus Versatilivorator. Next base: position 2,167 of record JAJECY010000116.1, on the reverse strand, counting down.
ACGCTAACGATCTGTGAGGTCCCGCGAGCGATCCCTCGTATTCAGAAGCCCTTCCAGGCAGTTTACCAGCCACCCAGCACGGCGCCCTAGACGTGCAGCGCAGCATTTCCGGCGTCGACGCCGCCGTGCCTTCTAAGGGCCGACTCATCGGCGGCCTTTCAAAACGTGCTCCGGACTTCAACTCCAGGCCGCAGCCGTTCAGGATCGCCATCGATGCACAAGCAAGCGAGTCAAACGGAGCCATGATTCCCCGTACCGAACAAGACAAGCTGTTGGAGCAAACCCTGACTCCGAGTGCCGATGCGCGCGAGGTAGCGCCGCGTCCCGGGGCACTTGACGAAGAACTGGCGGAAGGCCTCCCGGAACGCAGCAGCCGTTTTCTCGGGGAGGAATCGGATCGGCGGGGTTCCCAGGGAGGACAGGCCAACGACGAAGACTCGGGTGTCCTTGCAACAGGCGAAGGAACGGCAACTCAGGATCGGGAAGAATCCGCCGGACTGGACCTGACCCCCGGCGCTCTGGACCGTGCCAGCGAGACGGACCCGGTCAGCCTCTACTATCAGGAGATGCGGTCGGTTCCGTTGTTGACCCGCGAAGGGGAAGTCGCCTTGGCCAAGCGCATTGAACGGGGCAACCTCAAGATTTCCAAGGCCCTGTCCCGGTCGCCTTTCGTCGTGGGTGAAATCCTCCGGCTGGGCGCCCAACTGGAGAGGGGCGAGCGTTCCGTCAACCGGGTGGTGGTATCCAACGGCGACTTGATCGATGCACGGCTTCGGGACGCGTTGGAGCGGATCCGAAGGATTGGAGAGTTGGCCGAAGAATGGGAGCGGTTGCAGCTCCAGTCGGCCTCGGCCGACCCGGGCAGTCCCGGAGAACGTCGTCGACTGGGCAACCGGCTTGCCCGTCACACGATTCTCGTCTCCCAGGCGGTTCGGCGCCTGCAACTGACCGACGCCGAGCGCGCTCGTCTGATCGGGCGGCTCAGGCAGCACTACGACGATCTTTCCGCCAACCGGGCCCAATCGAGCGCTCCCGGCAACGATGCGACCTCGGCCGACCGCAAGCACTCTTCAAAGACCGGCCGGGACGGGTTGCGGCGGACGTTGGCCGTCCTCACTCGAAACAGCAAGAACGTGGCTCTGGCCAAGCGGGACCTGGCTCAAGCCAATCTTCGACTGGTGGCTTCCATCGCACGGAAATACTCCGGGCGCGGCCTGCCCATGCTGGACCTGATTCAGGAGGGCAACATCGGTCTCATGAGGGCGGTGGACAAGTTCGAATACCGGCGCGGCTACAAGTTCTCCACCTACGCGACCTGGTGGATTCGGCAAGCGGTGACTCGAGCCCTGGCGGACCAGGCTCGGACCATCCGCATCCCCGTACACATGGTCGAGACCATCAACAAGCTGATCAGGGCTTCCAGGGCCCTGGTGCAGGAGTATGGAAGGGAGCCAAGCTCAGAGGAAATCGCCGGCCACCTGAACATTCCCGTGGGCAAGGTTCGCCAGGCCTTCAAGATCGCCCGCCAGCCCATCTCACTGGACACGCCCGTCGGTCAGAACGAGGATTCAGTGCTGGGAAATCTGATCAAGGACGACAAGGCGGCCTCACCGGACGACCTCCTCAAGAACCGCGACTTGAAGGAGGCCGCCGAAAGCGCTCTGAAGACGCTCAATCCGAAGGAAGAAAAGGTCATCCGACTTCGCTTCGGACTGGAGAACGGGGTCACCCACACGCTGGAGCAGATTGGCAGGAACCTGTCCCTGACCCGTGAGCGCATCCGCCAGATCGAGGCCAAGGCACTGGTCAAGCTCCGTTGTTCTCCCTCCAACCGCAAACTGCTCCATTTCCTCGATCCTGTCGACGAAGAGTAGGTCGTTTCCGTCAATTCCTCTGGGGCAGCGGGATCCCAAGCTGCTGCAACGTATCCGTCACGGTAGGTCGGCGGAGACGGATGCGTTCGTCGTTCAACAGGTAGGAAAATATGTATCCGAAGCAGAGAATCACCACCCCGATCAGAAAGCAATAGATGACGGCGCGATCGGGATACCTGTCCTTGAGGTGCCCGACATAGAGAGGCCCGAAGATCCCCGCCGCCGCCCAGGCTGTCAGGATAGTCCCGTAGATGGCCGACATTCGCTTGGCCCCGAAGACATCCAGAATGAAG
>JAJECY010000209.1 GCA_022821775.1 Acidobacteriota bacterium | reverse complement strand
GAGGCTTGGCCCCAGGTGCGGATCACGGTTCGGGGGGACAGCGGATTCTCCAATGACGAGTTGCTGGCGTGGTGCGAAGAGCAAGGGATTGATTGCCTCCTGGGATTGGCGAAGAATGACCGCCTGAAGCGGCGGATCGAGTCCCACATGGAAGTCGTCTATTCGATCACCAGATTGGCCCAGACCGACCAGTAGCGAGTGCCATCTTCCTCGAATTTGTCGATCACTCCACCCATATAGTAGTCATCGAGTGGCTCCTCCAAGGCGAGACGATGCAGGTCTCCCTCCTTGAATCGCCGGACGGTGCCTCCCACTTTACCCGAGAACTCATTCTCAGCCTCGGAACGCGCCTTCAGCGGATTGTAGTGGGCGACGAGAATATTCTTGGAACCGACGTACCCGCGATGAATCGCCCGGACCCGGTACTTCAGGATGTAGGCATAGTCGTAGAGATCGTTGGACGGGAATTTTCCGGGAATTTCCAGGAGTTCGGCGGTAATCTCGACACTTCCCGCGGTGGTGACTTCGGCATCGATTCCGGAAATCCGCTGAGGTCCGCTGCACGCAGGCAATGACAGGGCTGTCAGGAGCAGGCCGGACCAGAAGGAAAGGCCAAGGGAGGGAAGCAGCGTTAACGTTCTCACTTCCGCCTGACTTCAGAGTAGGTCCAATGAGGCTCCCATGACTCGGCCAGGTGCAAGACGGGTCCATCCTTGGTCCCCGGGTGCAGTTTTCGCAAGGCTTTGCTCTCGCCGCCGATGGTCGGAGCGTCGCTCAATCGCATCAGCGCCATGGGGGCGCCTTGCCGGCGCGTGCCGGTCTGATCTGTCTGCGACCGCATCACCTTGAGGTCTTCTTCATGGGATCGCGTAAAGAGCACATACTTCCCGTCGGGAGATATCGCGCCCCCGTATATGTGACGCCCATCCTCTCCGTAGACCATGCTTCGGTGTTGCCCGGTCTTGTCAGCCATCCAGAGTTGCGTCCAGCCGTGTTCGAGCTTTTGACCGGCGCGGCGAGCCATTTCACCCCCGTCCATGACTTCTTGATCGGGAGGGCGGTGCGAATAGATCAGGTTGCCGGAGTCAGGGAACCAGTCACCGGTGCAACAACCTGGACCACTGACCGAGTGCAGCGTTCCGGTATTGATCTCAATCTGAACGACGCCCCAGGCATCTCCCCGTCGATTCGCCGGGCCGCACACCATGGCGCCGTCCGGGGACCAGAAAAGCTGTTGATAGATACCTTGCCGCGGCATCTTGTTCACGACAGACCCGGTCTTGACATCATGGATCTTGATCCCCTCCTTGTACAAACAGGCGATCTGGCTTCCGTCCGGACTCCACGAAGCCCACGGGAAGTCACCTGGGCCGCCCAACTCGACTGGCTGACTCCCATCGGATTTGGCCATGATGAGAGAACCCTGAAGGCCCCAGTTGAGATGGTGAAAGGTGGAGTCCACAGCCAGCTTGCGGTAGAGCAGTTTTTTTCCGTCCGGGGAGAAGCGCGCTCCCATTTCGTGCCGATCAGGCGAATTTGTCAGGTTGACTCGCCGGCTGCCGTCCGGACGGCTCAGGTAAAGGTCCCAGTCACCGCTCTCCGTGCGGGCGCTGAATATGATCCACCCCTTGGCCTGCACTTCCTTGGCCAAGGCCTCAACGCGTGGGTCCGCGGCCGACAGGTTTCCGAATAGGATGGCGGGGAAAAGGATGCCTGGTCGCAAGATCTTGCAAATGAAAGGCTTGATTGTCACCGTGATGTGCTCCTACTGATGAGATTGCCACTACGATAGAACGGAGGCTTTGTGAAGTCCACAGCGGTTTCTGATATCTGCGCGGACTTCTGGTGTGGCGTCCCGCAAAACCATGTGTTCGTGACGGGTCGCGCCTCGATTTCGAATCCCGGAGAGGCGACATTCTTGCTGCCCACTGGGAGTGGGCGTGGTTCAGGCGCCCCGTATTCTTTTGCCATGTTGTCACTTGGGAGACGGGCGCCTGGAAAGACGCCCGTCCCAGTCGGCGCCGGGGACGCCGCCGCTCCTGTGGACTTCACTTGGTCCCCGGTCTATCGTGGTGGGAAATCCCGTTGGAGGGGCAGTTCCCCGATTTTTGCCTATGCCCCGAAAAATCGAATCAGATGGAGGTTCCGCGATGAGGCCAGCCGTTCTCATTCTGTTCCTGTTGACCCCCTCGATCGTCCTATACGGAGAAGATTCAGGCGTTTTGCCGACGCCTCAGGATTTTCAGCGGACGCATGGCGCCATCTCCCTCAGTGGGAAAATCAGGGTCGACTACCTTTTGCCCGATGCGCCGTCCGATAAGCTGGAAATCGCCGTCGGCTTGATCGACGAGGCCCTGCGGGACGCGGAAGTGGAGATCACACCGCAACGTTACGGCTTGCCGGAGCAACAGTCAGGCGGTGATTTGAAGGTCCTGCTCGCGTCCTATGCCGACTGGGCACGCCCCGGTGACTCTGACCGGCGTGACGTATTGAGTCTCAGTGACCGCGAGCTTTTGAGTTCTCCAAGCGCAACCGGCCAGGAATACGTGCTCTGGGTCGATCCGGCCAAGCGAAGCATTTACCTGATTGGTTCCGGAGACCAGGGTGCGCTCTACGCAGCCGTGTCTCTGACGCAGTTGATCAAAGGAGCGGCCGGTGAAATCCAAATTGAAGGTTGTCAGATCAGGGACCATCCCGATTT
>JAJECY010000073.1 GCA_022821775.1 Acidobacteriota bacterium | reverse complement strand
GGCGGTAGATGGCGAGTGACGCTGGCCAGCGTCTGCCCTCCAGCATTTTTGGCCGTAAAGGTGACACGAGCCTCTGTGTCCGAAGGGTTGGCGTAGGCCACGCCGGTTCCAAACTGACCTTCACCCTGTTCGGCAAAGGTGACAAAGCGGGTGCCTGGAACCGTCGTCGCATTGACCGCGGCCTCCGCTACGGGCACCCCTTCGGTGTTGCGCCGCCGAAACAGAAGGCTGGCCTTCACCGGATGTGAGCATGTGGCCCTCGCCCAGCCTGGCGCTAAAGGAGCACTACGGCCCACGTTGCTTTCCTGGCGAACGGCCCCCCCGGGTGGCACGACATCGGTCCGGCCCGCAACCCTTCCGAGTCCTGCAAACGAGACCGTCAACGGACTTCCGTCATCGGAGAGAAATTCGGTTTCGCAGGTCACTTCCTCTTTCGAATAGTTGATATAGCTGATCGTGGTTTGCCATCCCGCTCCCACGGCAAGATGTGGGAAATAGAACGTAGTGGATCCCTCCAGGAAAGTATCAGGTTCACCCGGAGGCAAAGAGGAAAAAACGGGATCGGCTTCAAAATTGAGCGACAGGCTGACAATGGGCTGTGTGGAAGAGACTTCGAGCGACCCGCTGAAGCTGGCGAGATCAAACAGGTCCACCATGTTTTGTGAGCCATGTCCTCCAGGCGGTAGATGGCGAGTGACGCTGGCCAGCGTCTGCCCTCCAGCATTTTTGGCCGTAAAGGTGACACGAGCCTCTGTGTCCGAAGGGTTGGCGTAGGCCACGCCGGTTCCAAACTGACCCTCTCCCTGTTCGGCAAAGGTGACAAAGCGGGTGCCTGGAACCGTCGTCGCATTGACCGCGGCCTCCGCTACGGGCACCCCTTCGGTGTTGCGCCGCCGAAACAGAAGGCCGGCCTTCACCGGATGTGAGCATGTGGCCCTCGCCCAGCCTGGCGCTAAAGGAGCACTACGGCCCACGTTGCTTTCCTGGCGAACGGCCCCCCCTGGTGGCAGGACATCGGTCCGGTCCACAACCCTTCCGAGTCCTGCAAACGAGACCGTCAGCGGACTTCCGTCATCGGAAAGAAATTCGGTTTCGCAGATCACTTCCTCCATCGAATGGTTGATATAGCTGATCGTGGTTTGCCATCCCGCTCCCACGGCAAGATGTGGGAAATAATAAGTTCGCTCCGCCAGCTCTACGGTGAAGAGTCCGGAATCGGACAGCCTCTTGTTGTTCAGTTCGTTGCTTTCGTCTACCTGCAGATGGCTGTCAACGAATGCTCCTGCATAATAGACTCCGGGAGTGAGTGAGTCGGGAAGCCATACCTGGCTGCTGCATGACGATGATTGGCCAGCTTGCAGCCCCGAGCCGAAACTACACTCGGCCAGATTGAGAAACCGGCTGAAATCACGAGTCAGGTATGCCTGAAACCGAAAAGGCCTGGCATCGGCCGATCCGTTATTGCGAAGGATGGCGGAAATGGAAGCCTGCCGGCCGACAATGGCCCTGGCGGACGCCGTCAGCGAGTCGATCACGAGGTCGGGCCTGCCGGTGGCCGACCTGGTCGTCACGTTCCAGGTGCGGCGATCCATCAAGACGTTGTCGGGATCGCTCCTCACCAACGGTGTCCGGTCCTCAACCACGGCCTCGACCGTGTGCCTTGAGCGGTCGAGGCGACCGGAATCGAGCGTGTACTGCAGGCCCTTCCCCTGAAGCTCGCCATCCACCAGCCAGTTGATCTTCAGTTCGTGCGACGCAGGCACGGGGGTTGAAACGTAGAAGGTCTGGGTGTGGCCCGATTCCAGGGAGAGGAAGCTGTTCTCCGGGAAGGTGTGATCCAGAGGAGAGACGAAATTGTAGATCTCCTTGACGATTTGTTCGCTGTTGATTTGCTCGAAAGGTTCGCTTAACTGTCTCATTTTCGAAGCGAATGTGGGGCGGAAAATCCCTTTGGGGCAATACCTGGCGCCTTCGTACAGTCCCGGAACCCCCGGATGGTCAGTCCTGGTCGGAATCTTCGTTTCGCCGTCGATCCAATGATTCCACTTGATGGAGGCTCGGTTCGATTCCCTGGTGACGTTGGGTTGTTCCGGCTCGATGTCCGGCTTCAGCCCGAGATTCTCTCTGTACGCCCTGCACCCTTCTTCATCGAAAAAATACTCATCTGCAAGATGTGCGAAACTATGGCCGAGTTCGTGCAAGACATTATCAACCATGTGCGGATTAACGGAAGTGACCGCCATCGGTCCCCCCGCTCCCCCAAATCTCGAATCGTTAACCAATAACACGATGACATCCCTTTTATTGGCGTTCAAGCTCCGGGTCAAGACGGTTAACGCCTTGCCGGTATCAGGGCAAAGGAGGTGGCCAATCTCCAAACAGTTGTAAGCAGCGTCCAATGCGGTGTCCTTCTCGATGGGAGGATCGCTGTCCGGATGGTCCGCTCCGGACTCGTTGCTGACAACGTCTATGCGGTGAACATTGAAGAACCACCGGTATTCCTTCAGAGGCTCCTCTTCAAACATTCCGGCGATAAACGCCTCCACGTCATCGGCGAACGTGTTCATTTCGCTGGCCGTGTAGCCATCACCCAGAACCACCACGTCCACCCGATTGGCCGGGTCTCCGTTGTCTCTGACGGTGAACACGGGCTCTGCGAACACTTTCGGGCAGAGAATAAACGCCAAGCCACAAAGGAACTTCAATGCGACCCCGGGTTGTTGCTTCCACGGGAGATTCATTGCTCGGGAGAGGGGATTGCGGGCTTCATGTGCGGGACGGTGGCCAGGTGGGTCAAGACGTGGTCTTTGCCTGTCCATAGGGGATGAAAAAAGCGGAGTTCCGTCACTCTTGGATCCTCCGGCAGGTTAACCAAAAACTCCGGGTTCCGACGATGGAGAACCCGGCCGCTCAGGCGTCCGTCGGCATCAGCGTGCTCGGCGCGAAGGATTCGTGGATCGGGAATGAGCAGCCAGTGATAGAGTTGTCCGTGGGCGCCGAGGGCGAAAACCAGGATCTTGCCGGAAGAAATCCTGGGTGCGCGCTGGCGGACAGCCGGGTCTGCTTTTCGTATGTTTTCGATGACAGAGAAGGATTCGCCCGCCCTCCTTTGCGGCAAAGCTTGTGTTGCTGAAGGTGCAGCTTCGGGATGGGTGTTCCAACGAAGGCGGATTTCTTGAGAGGCGGCGGTTGGCCGCCCTGAGCCCAGGTGGCTGGTTGTGAAACCGGCTTGCCGGGCCCATGCCTCGATCTTCCTCGAGGTGCCCCCCGTCAGAGCGGGCCTCGCGATCCCCCGGCCTGCAGCGTCCCCAATTGACTTTTGGCCGAATGCTTGGGTGCCGATAGCCCCAGGGGTTGCCAACCCAATGCAGAGCAACAGGAAACGAAGCGGCTGCAAAGTGCCGGACTTCATAACCGCCACCCGTTCGGTTCTTCGCCGCGACCCCGGCTTCATGGATTCCTCCTTGCGGGCTTGTGGTCGGGGGTAGAATACAAAATCAAAATGTTTTTAAAGTGAACTTCTTCAGCAGAGTAGTAAGTATTTAGTGAATTCGTGTCACAGAGTTCCAGAACGGTCCCTCCAGGGGTTCTCCGGGACCTGAAAGCGGCTCCACAACAGAGCCGATGGGCCGATACTGAAGGAAGTACCGAAGCTCAGTCCCAGGACCGAACCAGGGAGGATTGAAGAATGGGGAGGAATTGAACGGAGAGACCGAGGTTGCGGGATCGCATCTCCCGGTCGGGCGCCGCCAGTCGGCGGATCAGCGCCGGCTTCGTCTTGGCCGGTGTGCCAATCGACGTCGAGGCAAGTGCCAAACAAATCCCGGCGGGGTGTAACTAATGTCCGCCATGGAATGCCCTTCGACCGGTTTCCATGGGCGTCTTGCTTCAAGTTTCTTCGGGGGCCTGCGCGTCCCTTCGTGAATGACTCTTTTTGCCCCGTCGCGTGCAGCGCGAAACCGGGTTGCTTCGGGCAAGTCGGATCGGGGCATCGGGACAGAGGAGCCTGGATGATGTGGTTTCGCCTGGCGCTGGCGCTAACGTTGCCGTCTCTGCCGGCCTGGGGAGGGGCTTCGCAGGAACCCCCCGGAGAATTCTTCGAAAAGAGAATTCGTCCGGTGCTGGCCGTCCACTGCACTTCCTGCCACGGTCCCGAGAGGCAGGAATCGAGCCTCCGTCTGGACACCCGATCCTTCCTGCTCAAGGGCGGCGACTCGGGGCCGGTGGTGATGCCCGGGCAACCGCTCCAAAGTCGACTCTACCGGGCCGTCACCCACCGGGACCCGCATTTGAAGATGCCCCCGGCGGGACCTCTTCCGCCATCGGTCATCGAGGACATACGAGACTGGATTGAAGCCGGAGCCCCCTGGCCCGACACAGAGCCTGACCCGACTGCCGGAACGTCTGCCGAAGCCTTCGATCTTGCAGCGCGCAAGCAGCGATACCCCTGGATCTGGGAGTCCCCGCTCGGCCGGCCGCCGCCCTCCACCCGGGACACCCGCTGGCCCCGGGATCCCGCCGACCGGTTTCTGCTTTCCAAGCTCGAGCAAAGAGGTTTGGCTCCCGCTCCGCCCGCGGACCGCCGGACCTGGCTGCGCCGGGTTTCCTTTGCCCTGACGGGCCTGCCTCCCTCTCCGGAAGAGATTCAGCGATTCGTCCACGACCGGCGGCCTGATGCCCACGCCCTTGTAGTGGACCGCCTGCTGGCCTCCCCCCGGTTCGGCGAACGCTGGGCCCGGCATTGGATGGACCTGGTGCACTACGCGGAATCACGGGGCCATGAAACCGACTTCCTGATCGCCAACGCCTTCCAGTATCGCGATTACCTGGTCCGGACGTTCAACGCCGATATCCCCTACCCGCAACTGGTGGCGGAGCACGTTGCGGGCGACCTGCTGCCGGCTCCCCGAGTAGATCCGACAACCGGCGCCAACGAATCGGTGATTGCCACCGGTTGGCCCTTTTTCGGTGAAGAGGAAGACTCTCCGGTTGACCTGCGCCTGGATGAGATCGAACGACTCGACAACCGGATCGATGTGTTGAGCAAGACCTTCCTCGGATTGACGGTATCCTGCGCCCGCTGCCACGACCACAAGTTCGACGCCATATCGCAGCGGGATTACTATGCCCTGTTCGGTTTCCTGCTGAGCTCCAGCTATCGCCAGGTGCGTTTCGAATCCATGGAGCACAACCGGCAGGTGGCTCTCGAGCTGGAGGCCCTGGCGGCTGACTATCGGCCCCGGATACTCAAGGCGGCAGGGCTGGCCCAGAAGCCGCGTCTACAGCAATCGGCCGCCTACCTGACGGCGGTTCGGGAACTGATCGAAGCCGAACGGGAAACCGGATGCCGCTTCGACGACGGCGGCTCGCTGCTGGAGACGGTCGCCTGGCCCAGGCGCCTCGACGTGAAGCTGCTGAAACACTGGGCCAAGGCTGTCAGGCACGCCCTCAAGAACCCGACCGACCCGCTGCACCCCATTGCCCGGGTGATTTACGATTGGAACGGTCGGGACCCACAAGGCGTTTCCGCGGTCCTCAAGGAGGTATTGGATCCGTGGCGCAGGCAACCCGGCCTGAAGGAGATCCTGCAGACCTCGGGCGCCCGGATCATTCAAGACTACACGAGCCTGGGCCCGGGTGACTGGCGGGTGGACGGACCGGGCTTCGGCCCAGCACCTCGAAAGGCCGGGGAGGTGCGGTTGGGAAGGCGCTTCACCACTCCCATTGCCGGTGTATTCCGCCACGGGGGCGCCCACAAGGACCCGTTCTGGGACGTTCTCGAGCTGGCGCCGGGAACCGAACGCAATCCCGAACGCCTCCGCAACTGGGTGCGGGCCGGCCGGTCATTGCGCACGCCTACCTTCACCCTGGAGACAGGCAAGCTCTACTACCTGGCCCGGGGACCGGTTCGGGTCTACGCCACCGTCGACTCCTACACCCTGCAGGAAGGCCCGCTTTACGACGAGCTGACCCAACGCTGGAAAGACGTTGCTGAACTGGGCTGGATCGAGCAAGATCTGACCGCCCACCGCGGCCATCGGGTTCACCTGGAGTTCAGCCCCGAAGGATCAGACGACCTGGCCATCGCCATGGTCATCGAAGCCGCGCGAAAGCCGGCTCCCTATGGACCTCCCAACGGCCTCCTGATCGCCAGGCTGGCGGCCTGCCGGTCCTTGCCTGACCTGGCCCGGGTCTACCAGGAGTTGCTGTTGGAAACTTCCGAACGCATGGCTGCCGACGCCATCGGCCGATCTCCCCATTCCGCCGCGTTCGCCCGGCTGGCCGACTGGCTGGTCCAGCATCCGCAAATCAGCCTGGGGCCAGCTTCGGAACGAAAAAAGCGGTTTCAGTCTCTGGAGTCGTTCTTCACTCATCAACAGAAGTTGTTGAGCAGGATTCAAGCAGCCTCCACCACGACCCCCGCTCTGCTCGACGGCAATGGAATCGATCATCCCCTGCTGCAGCGGGGAGAGCCCCTCCAGCCGGGCCCTCGCGTCCCGAGAAGATTCCTGGAAGCGGTCGCCGGACCGCAACCGCTGGAATCCAACGGGGGCAGCGGCCGCCTGCAACTGGCTGAAGTCCTGACGGCTTCCTCCAATCCGTTGCTGGACCGGGTGTGGGTAAACCGCGTCTGGCACCACCTCTACGGGCGAGGCATCGTGGCCTCGGTGGACAACTTCGGCTGGCTGGGAGAAAGGCCCAGCCACCCGGAACTGCTGGACCACCTCTCCCACTGGTTCAGGGTGGAGGCCAAGGGTTCCCTCAAGCAACTGATTCGCAGAATCGTGCTTTCCCAATCCTATCGCATGTCCAGCCGGGCGTCCGACCGGACAGCCGACCGGATCGACCCGGAGAACCGGCTGCTGCATCGCATGAACCTGCGGCGGCTTGAGGCGGAAAGCATCCGGGATGCCGTCCTGGCGATTTCGGGACGTCTCGACCTGCAGATGTCGGGGCCCCCGGTGCCGGTTCACAAGGGCGACGTGGTCCTGTTTCGAGGCGCTCCCAAGGATCTGGGTCCCCTGGACGGGCACGGTCGCCGCAGCATCTACATGGCTGCCCGGCGCAACTTTCTGTCCTCCCTGCTCCTGACCTTCGACACGCCCAAGCCCTTCGCCACGGTGGGGCGGCGGGATGTCTCCAACGTCCCCGCCCAGTCCCTGGCCCTGATGAATCATCCCTTCTTCCATGAGCAAGCCCGCAGGTGGGCCCGCCGCCTGGAGGAAGCCGGCGGCGATCAGTCCCCTGCCCAGCGCATCCGGCAGATGTACCTCGAGGCCTTCGCCCGGCCCCCCACCCAGGCCGAGATCGACGCCTGCCTGAGATCGCTCGAACGGATGTCCGGCCGGCAGACCCCTTCGGACACCGGCCCGTCTGCCTGGGAAGCACTGAGCCACGCGCTTTTCAATGTGAAGGAATTGATCTATATTCGATGAGTCGCCGGATCCGGATTCATCCAAGACCCGTCCGGGCGAGCCTCTCCATGTCCCCCATGCCCAAGCCGCTGACCCGCCGGCAGATGCTTCGCTGTTGTTCCACCGGTTTCGGCGCCCTGGCGCTGTCGGCGCTGCTGGCCGATCCTGCCTGCGGGGCCGGGCGGAGCCGCGAGACCGGGCCGGAGGGACAGGCGGCCCCGAGATTGCCCCATTGGCGCCCGCGCGCTCGGAACGTCATCTTCCTCTACATGGAAGGGGGAGTTTCCCAAGTCGACAGCTTTGACCACAAGCCCCTCCTGAACCGCTTCCACGGCCGGCCTCCCGGGGAAGTCATCGGCAAGCTGGAGGCCACCCAGTTCCAGGAGGTCGGGGCCATGCTCCAATCGCCCTGGGACTTTCGACGCTGCGGCCAAAGCGGCCTGTGGGTCAGCGATCTTTTTCCGCACATCTCCCGACAGGTCGACGACCTCTGTGTCGTGCACTCCCTCACTTCAAAGTTTCCGGAACACACCAGCGCCAACTACTTTCTGCACACCGGCGTCGGGATCCAGGGCCGGCCCAGCCTGGGATCCTGGTGCGTCTACGGACTCGGCAGCGAAAACCGGAACCTTCCCGGATTCATCGTGCTGAACGGCGGCGTGATTCCCTCGGGCGGGATCGACTGCTTCACCAACGGCTTTCTCCCCGCCATCCATCAGGGCTCGCTGTTCCAGGCCAAGGATCCTCCCCTGGCCAACATCCGATCCCCTCAGACCCCGCCCCGGCTTCAAGCGGCCAAACGGGATCTGGTCAGGGACCTGGACCGCCTCTCCCTTCGGCAGACGGGAGAAGCCGACGCCCTGGAGTCGGCCATCGCCAACTATGAGCTGGCTGGACGCATGCAGATGGAGGTTCCCGATCTGATGGACATCAGCGGCGAGACTCCGTCGGTACGGCGGCAGTACGGCCTTGAAGCCGCCTACCGGCAGACGCGTCAGTTCGGACGGCAATGCCTGATTGCCCGTCGCCTGGTGGAACGAGGCGTCCGTTTCGTGGAGCTGACCTGTCCCGTTATTTCAGGGATCTCCCGCTGGGACGCCCACTTCGAACTCAGGAAGAACCACAATCTGAACGCCTTGGCCACCGATCAGCCGATCGCGGCGTTGCTGGCCGACTTGAAGCGCCGCGGCTTGCTGGAGGAAACCCTGGTCTTGTGGGCGGGTGAGTTCGGCCGCACTCCCTTTGCCCAAAAGGAAGACGGGCGCGACCACAATGAGTTCGGATTTACGGTGTGGATGGCGGGCGGCGGAATCCGGGGCGGAATGACCTACGGCAGCACCGACGAGTGGGGGTACAAGGCGGTGGAGAACCCATTGGAGATGCATGACCTCCACGCAACCATTCTGCACCTTCTGGGGCTGGACCACACCCGACTCACCTATCGCTTCGGCGGACGGGACATGCGCTTGACCGACGTCTACGGGAGAGTCGTCAGGGACATTCTGACCTGAAACAACAGAAAAAAAGAGTTATCCACGAAGACACACCAAGGACGACCAAGGGCCACGAAGTGGGACGGATCTGCCTCAACGGCCCGCACCGCCACGAAACGGATTATCAACATCGATGCACAGGATGCACAGGATTTTTCAGGAAACGGCCGGCTTGGCATCCTGAGCCATTCGCAGACGCGCACCGGATCATCGCCCGAGCCGGCTTCCGGTGCCAGAACCTCTCGTCCTGTTTATCCTGTGCATC
>JAJECY010000038.1 GCA_022821775.1 Acidobacteriota bacterium | reverse complement strand
CTTGGAACTCTCGAGCAGCGATTCCATTTGCTGGAAGAGCACCCGGTGGCTGCTGAGATAGAAGTCCTCGGGACTCAGGAACTCGACCGCCTGGTTGACGAGCTGGTTATCCAGCAGGATGGCTCCCAGAACGCAGCGCTCGGCCTCGATATTCTGGGGAAGTCCTTTTTCCGGCAGGGCATCGGCAGGCATGGGTCCGGCTCGCGGAAAAACAGGGCTGGCCTTCCGGGGAGGGACCCCGGGCAGAAACTCCCGCGGCATTCAACTGTCGGGCGGGCGGAGAGGCTACTCTTCCCGGAGCACTTCGACGCTGACGACTGCAGTCACTTCTCGATGGAGTTTGATGGGCACGTTGTGTCCACCCAGAGACTTCAGGGGCTCCTCCAGGTCGATTTTGCGGCGGTCGATCTCGAAGCCTCTTTCGTGCAGCGACTCGGCGATATCCAACGACGTTACCGAGCCGTAGAGAACCTCCTGCTCTCCGACCTTGCGGGTGAACTGAAGAGAAACCTCGGCGAGCTGCTGCGCCAGCATCTCGGACTCGTTCTTCTCTATGGCTTCGCGGCGGACGGCAGCGGCCTTCTCCTGTTCCACCTGGCGCACGTTGTGGGGCGTGGCCAAAACGGCCTTGCGCTTGGGCAACAGAAAGTTGCGCGCATAGCCGGGCTTGACGGTGACCACCTGGCCGCGATCACCGAGCTTCTCGATACGTTCTCTCAAGACCACGTCCATGGCGTTCTTGCTCCGACCGTTCGAACCAATGGGTGAGACGAGCGTGCTGTCTCGGAAATACCGGGGAAAAGCCTGCCAAGCGTTCTGCCTATCCAGCGGCAAAGGGAAGCAGGGCGATGTTTCGGGCTCGCTTGAGAGCCTCCATGAGCTTGCGTTGGCAGGGCGCGCAGGTTCCGGAAATTCTCCGGGGCAGGATCTTGCCCCTTTCCGGGATGAAGGCGGAAAGCAAACGGGTATCCTTGTAGTCGATGTAGTCGATCTTCTCGGCGCAGAAGCGGCAGACCTTCTTTCGCCGCACGAAATGTCTCCTGCGGCCTCGTCTCGGCTTCGCGCCCGAGCGTCCTGGGCTCCGACCTGGGGGCATTGCAACGGCTCCTTGGTGGTTCTCCGAGGGGGCGGATCGCTCCTGGCCGCCTAGATGGCGGGAGCAACCGCCTCGGGCTCGGTTCCACGACTGCGGCGGGCCTTCTTCTCTAGTCGGGCCGCCTTGATCTTTTCCGCTTTCTTCAAGTGTTCATCCACTCGCACCGTGATATAGCGCAAGACCTGGTCATTGACCCTCAAGCGCCGCTCCAACTCCTTGACACAATCCCCGCCGGCGCCAATGGTGAGCAGAATGTAGATTCCTTCGTGCAGATCCTGAATCTCATAGGCAAGCTTCTTCTTGCCCAATCGGTCGACGGCGTGCACTTCGCCGTCGTAGCTCCGGACCACTTCCTCCATCTGGCCCGTGATCCGTTCGATCCCCTCGTCGCTGGACGAGGGGCGAACAATAAACATGACTTCGTAACGTCTCATGAATCCCTGTCCCCGATAATGTCCGCCAGCCTGCTGCCGGTATGCCGCAGCTGGAAACGCTCAACCTTCTCCCGGATTAAACCGGTTCATGGCCTCATCGACCCCGGCCAGGCAGATCGACTGCACGGCCTCGGCACCCTTGTGAATCATCTG
The DNA here is from genome assembly GCA_022821775.1 of Acidobacteriota bacterium. Classification (GTDB taxonomy): domain Bacteria; phylum Acidobacteriota; class Terriglobia; order Versatilivoradales; family Versatilivoraceae; genus Versatilivorator. The sequence continues at coordinate 3,522 of JAJECY010000038.1, read as the reverse complement.
CCTGAATCCCGAGGCGCGGTCCGGCGGCACGGGAGACAAGACAAACTCGGCGGCATCCGGAATAACCCCTTCGGGGGCGATGCCCAGGCGAACCCGGGTGAACTCTCGCGTGCCCAAGGCCTCGATGATGGACTTGAGGCCGTTGTGGCCTCCGTCTCCGCCCCGGGCTCGAATCCGAATCCGCCCCGCGGGCAGCGCCAAATCATCGCAGATTACGATCAGGTCGTCAAGGGACAGCCGGCGCTCGGACAGAAGCAGGCTGACCGCACTGCCGCTCAGGTTCACGTAGGTCTGGGGCTTGGCCAGCAACAGAGAGCTTCCCGACAGGCCTACAGTCGCAACGAGTGCCGGACCGTCATCAGACCGCCAGCGACCTTCCCCGGCCGAGGCCAACCGGTCGACCACGGCGAAACCCGCGTTGTGGGGCGTGTGAGCGTAAAGCTCCCCGGGATTGCCGAGGCCGACGACCAGCTTCATGGTTAGTGGTCAGTGATCAGTGGTCAGTGATCAGTGTTTAGTGGTCAGTGATCAGTGTTTAGCAACGCCCCCACCCCAAACATCGGGGCGGATCATACAGATTCAAACAGGGGTGTTCCTGAAGAGTGAATGTGATCAATGCACCAAGCATCTCATGTTGATTTCTGCCAGACGACCAATTCCAGGTCCTAGGCCAACGATGGCTGGGGCAGAAATCTTATTTCCAAAGCTGATCACTGATCACTGACCACTGACCACTAGGAAGCCGTTTCATCGGCTTCCGATTCGGCCTTGCCTTTCCGGATCACTTCCGGTTCCTCTTCCTCCGCCAGTCCCGGCGCGACCGCCTCTTCGGCCGCTGCCGCCTCCTCTTCCTCCTTGGGAGCAACCACGTGCGCCACCACCAGATCGAGGTCGGACAAGACCTTCAACTTGGGATCCACCTGCAGGTCGGCCACTCTCAAGTTGGAGCCGATCTCGAGATGAGAGATATCGGCGGTGATGTGCTCCGGGATGTCCGCCGGCAGGCATTCCACTTCAAGCTGCCTGAGGACAAACTCGAAAATGCCTCCCTGATCCTTGACTCCCGTGGCCACACCTGCCGGCAGTACCGGCACGCTGACCTGCAGGGCGTTATCCATGGCGATTCGCAGAAAGTCGGCGTGCAGCAAGGTCTCCTTGATGGGATCCAACTGCCACTCTTTCAGCATGACGCTGGTCGTTCCCTGGTCCTTGACCTCGAGCGAGAAAATCGTATTGTGCCCCGCTGCCGAGTGCAGGATGGCCAGCAGGTCCTTGGGGTCCACGCTCAAGGAGAGGGCCGCTTCCCGACGGCCGTAGAGCACGGCGGGAATCCTGCCCCGGCATCGCAACTGGCGCGCGGCGTTCTTTCCGTAGCTGGACCGGACTTCGGCTGAGACTTGGATTGAATTCATCGGTGACTCTCTCTGGTCAGACGCTTCGTGCCCCTTGGAAGATTTCTTTCCCGGTTGGCGCTCCGAGGCACAACCGGTTAGATGAACAGCGAACTGACGGAACTCTCCTCGTGAATGGACTGGATGGCCTTGCCCAGAAGCCCGGCGACGCTCAGGACTCGAATGTCCCGGCATTGGGAGGCTTCGGGCGACAAGGGAATCGTATTGGTCACCACCAACTCGGTCAAGTTGGACCCGGCGATTCTCCGGGTGGCCGGACCTGACAGGACCGGGTGGGTGCAGCAGGCGTATACCCGGGTGGCTCCCTGCTTGGCCAGCGCCTCGGCGGATTTGACCAGCGTGCCGGCCGTATCCACCAGGTCATCCACGATGAGCGCCGTCCTGCCCGCCACTTCGCCGACGATATTGACTACCGCCGCCTCGTTGGGCTTGACACGGCGCTTGTCGATGACGGCCAGGCTGGCGTGCAGTTTCTTGGCATAGGCCCGGGCCCTCTCCGTGCCTCCGGCATCCGGAGAAACCACCACCAGGTCGGGCAGGTGCAACTTCTGAAAGTACCCCATCATTACCGGAGCGGCGTAGAGGTGATCCACCGGAATGTCGAAAAAGCCTTGAATCTGAGGCACGTGCAGATCCATGGTGAGGGCCCGGCTGGCCCCGGCGGTCGACAGCAGGTCGGCCACCAGCTTGGCTGAAATCGGAACTCTCGGCTTGTCCTTCCGGTCCTGGCGGGCATACCCGAAATAGGGCAGCACCGCCGTGATCCGCCTGGCCGAGGCCCTCTTGAAGGCATCGATCATCAGCAGCAACTCCATCAGGCTCCGGTCCACCGGACGACAGGTGGGCTGAATCACGAAGACGTCTTCGCCCCGCACGTTCTCCAGAATCTGAAAGTATCCCTCGCCGTCGCTGAACCGGGAAACCGAGGCCTTGCCCAGGGGGACATTCAGCGATTGACAGATCTCCTCGGCCAAGGCCCGATGGGCGGTTCCCGTAAAGATCTTCATGCCGTTAGTCAAGAGACCTTCACCTCTGAATCTCGTCTTTCAGGGGCCCGTCAATCGTCGATGTATCGGGGAAGCAGTTGGCTGGGGCGGGAGGATTCGAACCTCCGAATGCGGGTTCCAAAGACCCGTGTCTTACCACTTGACGACGCCCCATTATTCGATGGCCCGCTGGTGACATTCGACAAGGGAGTGCCGATACTGATCCCGGGTCAGGGTTCGAGTCGCCAGGAGGCGGACATTACCGGCCCGGAGGGCTGCGTGAGCCTGTGTCAATGCTCCTTTTTCGTCAAAAAGACCTACCAGCGCCGAGCCGCTCCCGGTGAGGCCGGCTTTCCTGGCGCCCCATTGGAGGAGCCTCTGCTTCAGGCGCTTCAGGTCAGGCTGATCCCTGAAAACCACCGTTTCGAAGTGGTTCTCCAGCCCGTCCCCTGACTCCAACGTGTCCAAGTAGGCTGGACAGAAGAGCGGAATCTTACTTTTGTTCACCTGGGTTGTCAACCGCAAACTCGCCCTCCGGTAGGCATCGGCGGTCGGCATCGGCAGGGGCGGAACGACGACCAGAACGTGGCGCGGAGCAGCGTCCTCCAGCGGATAGACCTCGGAGCCTCGCCCCACTCCGATTGCCCGTCCACCCACAAAGAAGAAGGGGACGTCCGACCCCAGCGCGCCTCCGATCTCGAACCAGTCCCGCCGGGACATCCGCAACCCCAGCAGGCGGTCCAGCCCCATCACGGCGGCGGCGGCATTGCTGCTTCCCCCGCCGAGGCCGGCGCCCGGGGGAATCCGCTTTTCCAGTCGAGCCTCCAGTCCCCGTTCCAGGCCCGCGTGGCGGCAGACGGCTTCCAGGGCCCGAACCACCAGATTGTCACCGCGGTTCAACTCCTCCCGGTTGCATTGGAGGGACACTCCCTGACCCCGGGTGAGGCCAATCTCCAGCCTGTCGTGGAGACTGATGGTTTGAAGGACGGTGCGGATCTCGTGATAGCCGTCCTCTCGTTTCCCCAGGATATGAAGTCCCAGGTTCACCTTGGCGTAGCTGCGCAGCTTGATTCGCTCCGGCTTCATGGCCGTCTTACCTGAAACAACAGAAAAAAAGAGTTATC